>NZ_CAJCKE010000027.1:0-70977 GCF_903970925.1 Serratia sp. ME47
AAGGCGCGGCCCCTGGCAACCCGCGCCTTTGCCCTATCAGACGGTTGGCTTTGCCAACGTTACTCAGCCCATCCCTGGGCCTCGCCCCTTCGGGGCCGCTGCAAGCAGCGTTCAAATCTGCTCCAGGCAGATTTGTCCTCCCTCCGCCATACCGCATTGAGGCCGGTTGCGACAGGCGTCCCTGCCTGTCTCACCTGAAACCGCCGTCCATGGCGGTTTCGCCTAATGCGCTATGCCTGCGTTCGGCGTCTTCAAGGGCGTCCAATACCGTGCTCATCTCCGATTTCTCTTCTCTGTCATAACCTCATAAGGGACAGGTTGCCCGGTAGCTGCCAGCTCGGGTGTTGACCTTAGGCGCGCATCACCGGCTGCCGAGCAAGACGGCATTGTCAGGGGCAACCGGCCAGGGAAGGCCGGTTGAGGCGAGACTAACAGGGACGTTTGTCGCAGCCGACCCGCCCGACAATGCAGACGCGGCGAGGGCATCCGCAAAGCGGACAGACGGTGTTAAGCAAGGGCGCGGGTGGAGGGGCCGCGCCTTCGGCCCCTCCAATTGCCGTTCATGTTGGCCACAAAGAAATGCGGAACATTGGCGGCAATTCCCCTGCACAGAACGCCCGGAGGCTGGATAGAAAAATGCCACTCAGGCTTAAGTGAGTGGCATTGCGGCTAGAGCGCGCCTTCGTCCGGCACGCAGGGGCCGATCTTGAACCAGGCTTTGGCGATCCGCCCCTGTTCCACTTCGTAAATGGCGATGACATCCATTTTGCCGCGCCCCTGCGGGAAGTTGCGCGTCACCACCTCCTGATCGACCACCATATTCCCCACCGCCATGCGTTTTATTCGTTCGCCGTACAGGCTCGGCTCGCGAAAGCGCGCCAGATGCCGTTCGCGGATCGCCGCCTTGCCGCTGGCCAGCAGCGTGTCGGGGTGTTCGTAATACTGCGCGTCATCCGCCCAACAGGCCATAAAGGCCTCGATATCGCGGGCGTTATAGGCGTCAAGCTGTTGTTGAACCACATCCTGCGGGCGTGCCGCCTTATCGTTCATCATGTTCTCCTGCCGAAGTTAACCGCCGCATGCGTCGAACCCATCACGTTAACCGCCCAGTGCTACGGCTTGATGACACAGCGACGATTGAATAAAAACCCATAAATAGCGAATAAATAACCTATCACACCCGATAAACAATACCAGCGTCTGCGCATAAATTTTCAGCGTACTCCGGGGAACGCTGAAAACCGCCTGACGGCGTGCGTTAATCTTTGCGGCAATTGGGAGGATTCTGCTAATTTAGCGTGAACAGCCTGATGATAACGAAACGCTATGCAGCAAAAACCGGTGTTGGACGAAGCCAGACAGTTAAAACGACTCAACGCCGCCACGCGGCGCCAATCCCATATGTACAAATGGATCGCGCTGATTGCTGCGCTGGATGCGCTGTTGGTGTTTTGGTATGACCGGGATATGCGCAACGTCACCTTCTCGGGAGCGGTTGCGCTGGTGTGCGGCTATTTGTGGATCCGCGATCGCAACAAGGCTCGGGGTTACCGGCGCGAGTTTGATCGCAAATTCGGCAAGCACAGCGGCAATTAAGGCTGCATCGCTTCCAGCACTTTAGCGCTGTCGACAATCTGCACGAACTTCACGATCTTGCCGGCGCGCACCGTATAAATATGCGCAAAAGAGGCGCTGAAGGATTTGCCGGTGGCCCGGTAAGTGCCGTGATAAAAACCCTGAGCAATCACGTTGTCGCCGGCGTCGTAAAAGTGATCGACATCGGCGCGGTAACCTTGCCATTCGCTGCCCAAACGCTGATGCACGTTCTTGATGATATTCTCCGGGCCGATATAAGTACCGGCGTAAGGGAAACCGGCGGCTTCGGTCCACTCGGCATCGGGGGCCAGCGCCGCCAGCAGATTACGGCCGTTTTCTTCGGAACTGCCTTCGTAAGTCGCGCGCACTATCTCAAGAGGGGTTGGCATGTCTCTTCTCCCATGGCTGATAAGGATATTCCGACCATCTCCGCGGACACAGGCTCTCACCAGGCGGAGACGGCGGAATGCGGCTATTCTAGGTTGCTTGTTTCGCTGCAAAAACCGCAGTTGTGACAATAGTAGGTTGCACTTTAGTAAACAATAGTCGTCTTCTGTCATTCTCTCGACCTCCGACGCGGCTATGCTGATTGCCCGATTTCCCCCAACAGGAGCTGAACGTGTCTTTACCCTCGCTGACGCAAGAGCTGTTACAGCCTTTTTCCCCCTACCAGACGCTGGCGCAAACGCTGCTGCCGCTCACCCTAGAATCGGACGATGGCTCGCACGATGTGGCGCACCTGCACCGAGTCTGGAAGAACTGCCGGCGCATCAGCAAGCTGGAAGGCGGCGACCGGCGCATTCTCTGCGCGGCGGTGCTGCTACATGACGCCGTGGCGGTGGAAAAGAATTCGCCGCAGCGTCACCTGGCTTCGCGCATGGCGGCGCAGCAAGCCACGCTGACGCTGACCCGGCTCGAATGGTCGCCGGCGGACATCGCGGCGGTGGCCCACGCTATCGAAGCACACAGTTTTTCCGCCGGCATCCCTCCGCAAACGCTGGAAGCGAAGATCCTGCAGGACGCCGATCGTCTCGACGCCATTGGCCTGATTGGCGTAGCCCGCTGCTTCTATATCGGCGGCCGCATGCGCAGCGCGCTGTATGACGCTGCGGATCCGCGGGCCGAACATCGTCAATACGATGACAAGCGTTTCAGCCTGGATCACTTCGAAACCAAGCTCTTCAAGCTGCAAGACGGCTTCCAGACCGCCGCCGGGCGACAGATGGCCGAGCAGCGCACCGAACGCATGCGGCGCTTTGTCGACGATCTGCTGGAAGAGGTGTAACCTGGGCTTACGGGGCATTTTCGTTATGCCCATAACATTTTCGGTCACATAACGCCGTTAAACTGAAAGCCAACTTCACCGAACGGGCGGCAAAGATGAAAAAGTTGACGTTGAAAGAGATGACGGAAAGCGAGCAACGGGAAGTCAAAACCGAGCTGGACAAAGCGCGTAAAAGCCACGGCCGGCCGCTGACCAACGCCGAACAGCACAAGGT
Organism: Serratia sp. ME47; assembly: GCF_903970925.1. Classification (NCBI taxonomy): domain Bacteria; kingdom Pseudomonadati; phylum Pseudomonadota; class Gammaproteobacteria; order Enterobacterales; family Yersiniaceae; genus Serratia; species Serratia sp. ME47. The sequence goes on from NZ_CAJCKE010000027.1 coordinate 3,096, forward strand.
CAAAGATGAAGTGGTGGCGCGCATCATGGCCGCCAGAGCGAAGCTGGCCAAGGCAGAGCGCGCGGAACGCAAGGCCAACCGCTACCGACCAAGCGGCGACACCTTCAGCTGGTCCGCCACCATCGGTACCCGCCCGCCGCGCTGAATCAGCCAAACAATCCCCGCCGCCGCGGGGATTGTCGTTTATTAGCCAAACTCATCTGCCCTCACCCATCATGAATAACAATGTTATCAATCTGTTGTAAATTGACAGCCTGATGAAGAATATTCATTATCACCTCCACATCCTCTTTTCACGAGACTGCCATGGCCTATCCGCGCAACGTTAATACACCGATTCTCCCGGCGTTGCCCGTTGGCGGTTTGGCGGCGGTTACATCGAAGAAACAGACGCTCATTTGACCGGGGCGAGCTGTCCCGTCAGATGAGCTGACTGGATGGCCTGCAACGCCCCGCCTTCAATTTTCTCATCTGGCTTCTCTGTCGGTCACACAGAAGGAATATTTTATGGCCTCATTTTCGGGTATTTGGGTGGCGATGGTTACCCCTTTCAATCAAGATGCCGTCGATCTGCCGGCGGTTAAACGCCTGGCGCGGCACCTGCTCGACGCCGGCATCGACGGCCTGGTGGTCTGCGGCTCTACCGGTGAAGCCGCCGCGCTAAGCAAGGAAGAACAGCTGGCGGTGCTCGACGCCGTGCTGGAGGTGGCGCCCGCCCATCAGGTGGTGATGGGCCTTTCCGGCAATAACATGGCCGCCACGTTGCAGATGCAGCAGGCCATTCAGCTGCGCGACATCGCCGGCGTGCTGATCCCGGCGCCTTACTACATCCGCCCTTCGCAATGCGGCCTGATAGACTATTTCACCCAGTTGGCCGACGCCTCCACCGTGCCGGTGATCCTGTACAACATTCCGCAGCGCACCGGCATCGCCATGGAGCTGGCCACGCTGCGCCGGCTCGCACGTCACCCGCGCATCACCGCCATCAAGGATTGCGGCGGCAACCCTGACGCCACCATGGCGCTGATCGCCGACGGCGAAATCGATGTGATGACCGGGGAAGACAATCTGATCCTCACCACGCTGTGCCTCGGCGGCACCGGCGCCATCTCCGCCGCCGCGCATGTTCACCCGGAACGTTTCGTCCAGCTGGTGCAGCAAGTCGCCGCCGGCGATCTGGCCGCGGCGCGCAGCAACTTCTATGAGCTGTTGCCGATGATCCACCAGATGTTCAGCTTCCCGAATCCGGCGCCGGTCAAGACCGTGCTGGCCCAACAGGGGCTGATCGCCAACGAACTGCGCTCGCCGATGCAGGTGGCGCCGCAGGCGCTGCAGCAGCAGATCGCCGCGACGCTGGCGCAGCTGCAGCCCGCCGAGGCGATCGTCGGTTAAATTTGTTAGCTAAGCCGCTGTAATTTTGGCGCTATGGGACTACGATGAGAGGTTAAGCATGCCCGTCATTCGTCATCAACAAGGAGCTTCCGATGAAACTGTTCTATAAAGCCGGCGCCTGTTCGCTGTCCCCGCATATCGTGCTGCGTGAGGCAGGGCTGGATTTTACGGCGGAGAAGGTCGATCTGGCGCAGAAGAAAACCGAGAGCGGCGCCGATTACCTCGCCATCAACCCCAAGGGACAGGTACCGGCGCTGCTGCTGGATGACGGCAGCCTGCTGACTGAAGGCGTGGCGATCGTGCAATACCTGGCGGACCGCGTGCCGGACCGCAACCTGATCCCGGCGGCGGGCACCCTGTCGCGCTACCACGCGATCGAATGGCTGAACTACATCGCCACCGAGCTGCACAAAGGGTTCAGCCCGCTGTTCAACCCGAAGACGCCCGAGGAATATAAAACCATCGCGCGCGCCAGGCTGGAGCAGCAGTTCAGCTATCTGGATTCGGTACTGGCGAAGCAGCACTTCCTGTTGGGAAGCCGTTTCAGCGTGGCCGACGCCTACCTGTTCACCGTGCTGCGCTGGGCATTCTCCCTGCAGTTCGATGTGCGCAAGCACGCCCATCTGGCGGCCTGGTTCGATCGCGTTGCGGCGCGCCCGGCGGTAGATGCGGCGCTGAACGCCGAAGGATTGAAGTAAGGTTCAGCCCCGGCGGCTCTCGCCGGGGCCCGATGCCGCTTACAGTTTTACCGCACTGAACTCGCTGCGCGGCTGCACGATCCGATCCTGTGCCGCCACCACCTGCAATTCATACTCGCCCATCGCCTGCGTGGTCAGCATCACCTCATACACGGCGGCGGTCACGTGCTCCAGCGCTTTATCCAGCGCCTCGCCCTTCAGCAGATCCACCAGCAGCAGACCACTGGTCAAATCGCCGACGCCGACCGGCTGACGCGCCCCGAAGTCCACCAGCGGCCGGCTGATGTGCCAGGCTTCGTCCGCCGTCACCAGCAGCATTTCGAAACAGTCGGTGTGATAGCCGGCACGGGCCAGGTGCTTGACCAGCACCAATCGCGGCCCCTTGGCGATCAGCGATCGAGCGGCCTGCACCGCGTCGTCCACGTTGGCGACGGCCATCTGGCTCAGCATTTCCAGCTCCAGCAGGTTCGGCGCCACCATGTCGCTGCACGGCAACGCCTGACGGCAGTGAAACTCGGCCACCCCCGGCGCCACGATGCAGCCCTTTTCCGGATGTCCCATCACCGGATCGCAGAAATACCAGGCATTCGGATTCGCCTGCTTAACCTGACGCACGATCGCCAGAATATGGTCGCCCTGCTCCGGCGAACCGATATAACCGCTCAGCACCGCATCACAGCGCTTCAGTTGATCGATATTGGCGATGCCCTGCGCGATATCGCTCAGGTGGCTGGCCGGCATGACGCAGCCGGTCCACTGACCGTATTGCGTATGGTTGGAGAACTGCACCGTGTTCAGCGGCCAGACGTTGACGCCCATGCGGCGCATCGGAAACTCCGCCGCACTGTTGCCGGCGTGACCAAACACCACGTGCGACTGGATAGAAAGAATGTTTTTCATCGGAACAACTGACCTCGCCATGCCGTGTGCATCAGCCCGCGGCGAAATGAAAATGGGTGCATAACGCGAAAACGTCATGCCGGCGCTGTTAAAAACAAGAAATGAGAGGAATTTTTATGCTTTCGACGGCGGCGTATTGTAGCGAAAAGTCCGATTCAAAAAAAGCCGAGAACCGCCATGCAAGGCCTCTGCGACCTGAAAATCCGGGATCTTCCCACGGCCGCTGAATTGCATTTCGACGACGATAGACTTTACTTACTTGCCAATGTTGTTTTTTCACGACGCCATGGAGAATGCCATGAGTTTATTAAAACTACAGCAAGACGTTGCCATTCTATTCTACGCCACGCTGGGCAAAAAAGCCGACGATAACGCCCTGATCTATTTCGCTAAACAACTTGAAAAAGGGACTTATAATCAAAGCGAACTGGCGGATCTCTTCATTCGTTCTGCGGATGGCCGACATCTCTATGATAACCTGAACACCGCCGACAAGGTGAAGTCTCTCTATCACAACGCCAGCGGCATTTCCCCCGGCCCAGACACTGTGGCGCAGTGGGTAAAACAGGTCGATGACGGCAAATCGCTCGGCCAGTTGACGCAAGAACTCATCACCCAGCTCAGCGGTTATTCCGGGCCGGATAAAACAACCCTGGCACAACAGCAACACATTGAGAACACCATAGCGACCACTCTCTATCCCGCCTTTGTGCTGGCAGCAGAACATGCCCCGGCGGCGGCGGACATTCAGGGCATCTATTATGTACTCGGCAGCATGATTGATGCCACAGCGGTAAATTACTGGGGCAGCGTCCTCGCCGGCGGCCACCAAACTGCCGCACAGATAGCGACCTATTTCACCACCATCAAACCCTATATCACGTCGCTTAGCCATGAAGACTTCGTGAAGAGAATATTTTTTAAAGCGTTCGGCAACCAGGCCAGCGCCGACGAGGTGCAAAAATATGTCGCGGGCTTGAACGTCGGCAGCGAAACCCGTGGCGAAGTCATCATGCGTGTGATAACGGATATTCGAGCAGACACTCAGCATGAAACGGCCAAAAGTCATTTTCTGGCTGCCACCCATGTCTATGCACCTGGCGAGCGCCCCGATTTGCTCTATGGCGAAACCGTGATGTCCTTTTACCTGACGGTGGCCGGCGTTTCCGCCGACGCGACCGCACTTGACACCTTTAGCCGTTTGCTCGCCAGCGGGACGTCTTCCGTCGAGCTGTTGAAAATGCTGGCCAACGCCCGCCAATTCCAGGAAGCGGAAAGCTACGAGAAAATCTACGCTTCGCTGTATCACGAAAATTTGAGCCCGGCGCTCTCACAGGCCTTGTTGCTGAAGGCCGGCAATGATAAATATCAAGCCAGCGTGTTGGTCATCGAGTCATTCCGCCAGGGGATTTCCCCACTCGACGGCGCGCGTGAACCTCATCCGGCAGATGTCGCCGCCTATCAATTTAGCATCGCCAACTCGCTGAATTACAAACCCTTCGCCGAATTATCGCTCTCCACCGACGGCGTATTGAGCGGTTCGGTGAACACCGGCAGTCAACATCCGTTAAGCCCGGCGGAGTTGGCCGTTCTGACGCACGTCTTTCTGAATGTGAATGCCTCGGTTGACGTTGATTTCAGCCATTCAATCAAATTGCAGGAAGTGACCTTGCAGGGGAATATGCCCACTGACGCCATTGCACTCAACTCATTAAAAAATAAGGGATTCTCTTTGCGGCTCAATCTGGACGAGAACCCTTACTTCAAGATGACAGAAAAGATTGCATTTGGTACCGAACGTGATGCGGTAATGATTTCCGATAAATTCGATCTCGCCAATGCCAAAATGGATCTTCTTTTTGGCGCAGGGGGCGCCAGCCTGCTCTGGAATGGCAATGGCGTTAACCACGGTGCCAACAGGGTCAGCACGACGTTCACCGCACAGAACGCTTTTGATGCGGATGGCGTCATTTCCGCCAACCTGATCTTGAAGGATATTTATCTGACCTCGACGGCAAGTGGCGACACCGAAGGCGTAATCAAAACGAACATTAACCAGTTTCAATTCTTTCCTCAGATCGATCTTGCGGGTTATCGCGGCACAGGAAATATTTATCTTGATGGGAAATGGATCGCGACAGAAGGCGCAAACATTTTCGATTATGGCGTAATCAATCAAACAGCCAGTATTTATAACGACAGCATCCCAACTGTAGCCTATTTACAACAGGCTCCCCATGCCCAGAAAAGCGGTGACGGGTATTACTGGACGGGCAACCAGGGATTAACACTTTCAGGTTTCGCCGATAATGTGCATGTTATCAACCTGCCGGTCTTCAACACGCTGCCCTTTCTCGCCATAAACGGCAACGCCGGAGCGCAAAGCAAACTTCATCTGGAGTTGGCGCCGGTCGCCGCACCAACAGAAGACCCCTTCGGGCCCTGGGGCGTCAGTATCGGCAACCGTGCCATCGAGCACCTGGAAGCCGGGACATTGAGCTTCACCAGCCATTTCCTTGGTCGGCAACCAGCGGAAGAACTTCGATTATATGCCAACGGTTCAAAATTCGCTGCAGTCACTCTGGCAGGCGCAAACGCGATTGAAACAATACGCATAGGCGGCATAAGCAAATTGCAGGTGACGGTAAAAGCAGACTTTGGCAATAGCCTCAAAAGTATTGTTATTGAACCGACATTCAATCCCGGCCATGAAATCATCCCACGTGTCGAAGCGGACCTGAGGATGGAAAAAGGCGGTAGTGGCGGCGGTGAGTTCTATAAGCTACTCACCTCGTTGACGCATCACAGCGCCTTCGACAGCGTCATTGAGGCATTAGCCGGTGAACAACTCACTATCGACTATACCAACAGCCAGACATTAACGCTAAAAGGCAACACCACGTTGAACCCATTGACCATGGCCAATGAGTATGCACACGACAGCAAAATCAACTTTGAGCACAGCACAATCGATGACATGGTCACCATCAATACCCTCACCCCTACGGATACCCTCACCGTCGGCGACCCGCATCGTTCTTGGGTCTTCAACGCCAAGTCATCAGGCGAGATCGTCATTTACGGTGAACTGAGCCAAACGGAACAGGTCAACGCGTTGTTTGACTCACTGGCTGTCAGCCCCATCGATTCCGCGCAGGACATATTTAACCAGGCCCTGACGAAAATAACGCATGGCAACGGTGAAGCCCTATTGCAAAGCGTCGGTGTGGTTAAGCTAGGTAATAATGCTTATATTATTATTGACAATAATAACAACCAAAAACTTGATTCTCAGGATATTATTTTCTCGCTAGGCAATAAAGACATCCACGATATCACGACCCATCTTCATTATCAGGCGCCAGTCATCACGCTTGCCGGCAACACCGCCGCACCCGCAACGGAATTAGCCATGGCCTGATGGTCATTAGCGGCCGCCTCGCGTCGTGGGTGGCCGCACTTTCAACAAATACAGAATTTCCTTAGGTTCACTCGCATTGCAATCAGGCTGTTTTGGGCTGTACTTGTCGATGCCTCGCACTTATTTTAACAACACACAGGGAAATATCATGAGCCTACTGACCTTGCAACAAGGTGTAGCCAAGCTGTTCTATGCCACATTGGGCAAAAAAGCCGATGATGACGCGTTGAATTATTTCGCCAAAAAACTGGAGAAAGGCGATTACACGCAAAGTGAATTAGCCAATATGTTTATTCGTTCGCAAGACGGGCAACATCGCTACGATGGCCTGACCACCAGCCAAAAAATACAATACATCTATCAGAATACCACCGGCGCACAGCCGGATGCCTTGACGCTGAACGCGCTCACCACGCAGGTCAACGCGGGAAAATCTCTCGGCAACCTGACGACTGAGTTGATCGCCAACGTCATAAACTACACGGGCAACGATGCCGGACTGCAAGCTCAACAACAGCATTTGCAGACGATCGTCAACACCACGCTGTATCCTTCAGAGCTGGTGCAACCGTCACAGCTCTCTGCAGCAGCAGATGTACAAGGTCTCTATTATCTGCTCGGTAGCATGACCCATTCCGCCGCCGTCCAATACTGGAGCGACCTGCTGGTTAGCGGCAAGAAAAACACCGTCGACATCGCCAATGCATTCATCGCCACGAAAAGCTATATCCATTCACTCAGCAACGACGATTTTGTCAGGAAAATATTTTCGACGGGGTTTGGTAAAAGCGCCAGTGAGAGTGACCTGCAAAAATACGTGACGGGATTGAACGATCACAGTGAAACACGCGGTGATGTCATAGTGCGCATGATGGATGACATCAGAAATGACGCCGCCGCCACCACCGCCAAGCAAAACTTCACGGCGGCAACTCATGTCTATGGACCAGGTGAATTACCGCCGCCCGTTTATACCGAAGCGGTGATGGCGCTGTACCTGACGGTTGCCGGAACCGCCGCTGACGCCACTGCGCTCGATACCTTTAGCCGTTTGTTGGCCAGCGGCACCTCTCACAGCGATCTGCTTAAAATGTTGTCAAGCGCCTACCAATTCCGCAACGCCGGAGATTATCAAAAGATTTACCTCAAACTCTATGGCCAGCCACTCGACAGCGCTTCAGCGCAGGCTATCCTGCTGAAGGCCGGCAACGACAATATCAAGGCTTCCTCGCTGATTATCGATGCCTTCCGCGAAGGCAAATTCCCACTGGATAATCACCCCTACCCGCCCCAGGCCAGTCTGCTGAAAAACTTCGATATAAAATTGGGCGATGCATTGGGCTATCAACGGGACTTCAACGGAACGTTCAGCCTGTCAGATAGCGGTAAACTGGTGGCCAGCATTAATGGCAGAGGGGATCATGAGGTCACCAATGCCGAGATAGTCACGTTGAGTCAGATCAACCTCAACGTCAATACGCCCACGAACCTTGATGTGACAGCCTTGAAGAATGTTAATTCCATCGTGCTGTCCGGTCTCTATGCTACGAACACCATGGTGCTCTCTTCGCTGGGCAATAAATTCGTTTCTCTGCGCCTCAACGATGCCAATATCGCCAATGCGGATGCCGCTTTACCCATCAGCTTTTTAAACGTCGTGGTTGAAGGAAGCAGCAGCCTGAACAATGCCCATACCAGCCTGATGGCGAAAAACTTGCTCTGGGCCGGCAATGGCGTCAACGGCGGCGCCAACCATATCGGCAGCCATTTTTTGGCAGAGGCTAAATCCGCGAGTTCGTCCACTATCACAATGCTGTCAGCTAACTTCATTACCAAATCAGTTTATCTGACCACAAATCAGCTCGGTAATCTCGACGGCAGTATCGTCAGCAACGTCAACCAATTCAGATATTTTGACTATATCGATCTGACTCACTACAAAGGAACCGGCGACATTTATCTCGACGGAAAATGGGTTGCCAGCGAAGGCAGCAAGGTCTTCGACTTTGGTCTTTTCAGCCAAAATGCCGGCATCCACAACGCGGCTTACGCCAACGTATCCTCCCTCACCCAAGCCGAATTGCCCCTGAGCAACGGCAACGGTTATACCGGCCACGCCGGTGGGATTATTTCGGCTTATTCCGGCGACCTGACACTGCTTAACGTCAGCAATGACTCGTTCAAACTGGCCGGCGGTCTGACAAGCAACAGCCATATTCATATTCATGATACCCGGCAAAGCGATACCCGCTTTACGTTGGAATTCACCAAAGACAGCGGCAAGTTCTTCGATTTGGATATGGGCACGTTCAGCTTTACCTCTGACCATAAACAAACGCTGGAAGTCTATATGGGCAGCAACGCAGAAATGGTGCAAAACCGCACCATGACGCTCAGCGGCGGGGATAACTCAATTTCCGACCTGCTACTGACCGGTGCGATGTATGCCGGCGATCAAGCACTGGTGCTCAACCTCACCGTCGCGGCGGATTTCAGCGATAATCTGCAAACCATTCGCGGAAACGACTACATCGATCGCCGCTTTTATTCGGATATGAAGCTGCAGTTAGTGGCGGAGAAAGGCGGCACCGGTGGCGGCAGCTTCTACAACACATTGAACTCCTTGGCCAACAAAGACGATTTCAGCACTGTCATCAACGAATTGAACGGGCATCAACTGACCATTGACGATACCGGCCTGACGGTGTTGAAAGCACAGGTAAAAGGTAATACCACGGTGGACTCGGCACGGACACTCTCCTTCAGCGACAGTAAAATAGATGACATGGTCACCTTGAACGTCGGCTATCAGAATAGCGTGATCAATGTCGGTGATGCCGCCAGCCAATGGGTCTTCTCCAAGGCCGGCGATAAAACCGCCACGCTGTATGGCAGCGCGACCAGCGCCACCGAACTGCAGGCGGCGTTTAGCGGTCTGACGGGCGCCAACAACGCCCAGGCGCTGTTCTCGCAGGTTCTGGCGAAAATGACCAACGGCGCCAGCACCCACCAGTTGGCGGAAGTCGGTTTGCTGAAACTGGATAACTCGGTCTATGTCATCGTGGATAAAAATCATAACCAGACGTTTGACGCCGATGATGTGGTGTTCTCGATCGGCAATCAGGATCCCTATCTGGCCGCCGTCTCTCTGCACTACCATGCGCCGGCCGTCACCGTGAACGGTCTTGCGGCCGAAAATTCGCCGTCGGAGGCGTTTGCCTAATCTTCATCCGCGCCATGCGAAAAAAAAGCCCGGGGAGAACCCCGGGCTTTTCATGTCATGTAGCCTGACGCTTACTGCCAGTCCACCAGGCAGTAGTGTTTCTTGCCGCGGCGCAGCAGCGTGTAACGGCCAAACAGACGGTCCGCATCGCTGAAGCGGTATTCGGCATCCGACTGTTTCTCGCCGTTGATGGTCACCGCGTTGGAACCGATCATGGTGCGCGCCTGGCCACGTGACGGCACCAGTTCGGCATTCACCAGCGCCTGCTGCAGATCGGCGTCGCGCTCAAGTTTGATGGTCGGCATGCCGTCCTGCGCCAGCTGGGCGAAGTCCGCTTCGGTCATGTCATGCAGCGCGCCGGAGAACAGGCTCTGGGTGATGCGCTTGGCGGCCGCCAGGCCTTCCGCACCGTGCACCATGCCGGTCACTTCTTCCGCCAGCACGTATTGGGCGCGCGGCGCCTTGCCGCTGTTCTTGTCTTCTTCTTCCAGCGCGTTGATCTCTTCCAGGCTCATGAAGGTGAAGAACTTCAGGAAGCGGTAAACGTCGGCATCGGCGGTGTTGATCCAGAACTGGTAGAACTTGTACGGGCTGGTTTTTTCCGGCGCCAGCCAGACCGCGCCGCCTTCGGTTTTACCGAACTTGGTGCCGTCTGCCTTGGTGATCAATGGCACGGTCAGGCCGAACACCTGCTTCTGATGCTGACGACGCGTCAGATCGATACCCGAGGTGATGTTGCCCCACTGATCGGAACCGCCGATCTGCAGCTCCACCTGGTGGCGGTTGTACAGCTCGGAGAAATCGAAGCCCTGCAGCAGGTTGTAGGAGAACTCGGTGAAGGAGATGCCGGAGTCGTCGCGATTCAGGCGCTGCTTGACCGCTTCCTTGTTGATCATCTGGTTGACGGAGAAGTGCTTGCCGATATCACGCAGGAAGGTCAGCACGTTCATGCCGCCGAACCAGTCGTAGTTGTTGGCCGCGATAGCGCTGTTGCTGCCGCAGTCGAAATCGAGGAACGGGGAAACCTGTTTGCGGATCTTCTCCACCCACTCGTTCACCGTATCGGTGGTGTTCAGCTTGCGCTCCGCCGCTTTGAAGCTCGGATCGCCGATCAGGCCGGTGGCGCCGCCCACCAGCGCTACCGGTTTGTGGCCGGCCAGCTGGAAGCGCTTCAGGCACAACAGAGGAACCAGATGGCCCAAATGCAAGCTGTCAGCGGTCGGATCGAAACCGCAATACAGTGCAATTGGCCCTTGCGCCAGTCGCTCCGCTAACGCTTCCTCATCCGTAACCTGGGCAACGAGGCCCCGCTCTTGCAGTTGTTTAATCAAGTTGCTGCTTGCCATCAATGACTCCATGTATAAACGAATGCACCTTTGCCGGTACACGGCCTTTCGCCCAGTGGCGAAATAAAAATTCAGGGTAACGCATAGAATAAAGCGCCGGCGGCGTCAGCACCAGCGCTTAGAGGGGGATTTTACGTCTTCAAGGTGCCAGTCGGTCAATTTTCCAGTCATTCCCGTCCCGCTGATACAGGAAACGGTCATGCAGGCGGTGGGCGCCGCCCTGCCAGAACTCGACGGAGTCGAATTTCACGCGGAATCCGCCCCAGAAACTCGGCAACGGCACCTCGCCCTGCTGGAACTTTTGCTTCAACTCGAGGAATTTGCTTTCCAGCACGCCGCGCGCGGAAATGCGTGACGACTGCTGCGACACCCAGGCGCCAATTTGGCTGTCCTTCGGCCGGCTATGGAAATACTTCAGCACTTCGAGGGTCGACAGGCGCTCAGCCTGACCAAGGAAAATCACCTGACGATCGAGCATGTGCCAGGGGAACAGCAGGCTGATATGCGGGTTTTGCGCCAGCTGCTGCGCCTTGCGGCTGCCGAGGTTGGTGTAGAACACCAACCCCTGCTCATCGAAATGCTTGAGCAGCACGATGCGCTGATACGGCTGGCCGCGTTCGTCGACGGTGGCGACGCACATGGCGGTCGGATCGGCCAGGCGCGCGTCGCAGGCCTGTTTCAGCCAACGCTCGAACAGCTCGAGCGGATTGGCGGTCAGATCGTTGCGGCGCAGGCCGCCTCGGGTATATTCACGGCGCAGGTCCGCAACATCAAACTCATTCTTTTCAATCATCTGGGTTATCGACCAACTGAAAAATCCGTCGTTACATTCTGCGCCTGCGGCGCCAGGAACTCAATCGCTCCGACGCCGCCGCTGACCGTCACTCCGTCAACACGCAGTCGCTCATGACTACCTTGCCGTTGCGCTCAAGATAGGCATTGCGGTCTTTCGACCAAAAAGTGTATTTGCCGTCGCTGTATTTGGCGCCGGTCAACGCCAACACCTGCTTGAGATGCAGCTGTTCGCCATCCATCAGCAGGCTGACTTCGCTCGCCTTGCCGTCGAGCGCCACCGTCAACGGCGTGGTGCCGCACTGGTAGTGCATCGTCTGGCTGCTCTGCGGCAGGATATAGCTGCAGCCGGACAGCGCCAGCGCGCCGGCGATGAAAATGACTTTTTTCATGCTGTTGCTCCTTAGAAAAATCCTTCACAGGCTATCCTAACAGAGCTAGCGCCCCCCGAATGGCAAAACCGGATAAATCCCACCCAGCACCGTTTCACGGCTGGCGCCGGTCACCGAAGGCACGTTGCCGGCCTGGCCGGACAGCGTGCGAAACGCCAGCCAGGCGAAGGCCAGCGCCTCCATGTCGTCACCGCTGACGCCGCAATCGTCGGTCAGGCCGACCTCGGTGCCCGACAGCAGCGCCGACAGGCGCGCCATCAGCAGCGTGTTGCGCGCCCCGCCGCCGCAGACCAGCAGGCGCTCACACCCGCCGGCCAGCTGCACCTGTTCGCTGATGCTGACGGCGGTCAGCTCCGTCAGCGTGGCCTGCACGTCGACCGGCGCAAACGCCGGTAATCCGGCCAGCTGACGCTCCAGCCAGGCGATGTTGAAATACTCGCGGCCGGTGCTTTTCGGCGCAGGCAGCGCGAAGTAAGGGTCCGCCAGCATCTGCTGCAACAGCGGCAAACAGACGCGCCCCTGCATGGCCCAGCCGCCGTCCTGATCGTAAGGTTGTGCGCAGTGGCGCCAGATCCAGGCGTCCATCAGCATGTTGCCCGGCCCGGTGTCGAAACCGCGCACCGGCGCACCGGGCAACAGCAGAGAGAGGTTGGCGATGCCGCCGATGTTCAGCACCATACGTCGCTCGACGGGATGCCCCAGCAGCGCCTGATGAAACGCCGGCACCAGCGGCGCGCCCTGCCCGCCGTAAGCCATGTCGCGCCGGCGGAAATCGCCGACGGTGGTGATATTGGTCAGTGCGGCGATGCGGTTATTGTCGCCGAGCTGCATGGAGAAACGCGCGTCGCCTTCCGGTTCGTGCCATACCGTCTGGCCGTGGCAGCCGATGGCGGTGATATGATCCGCGTCGATGCCGGTTTGCTTCAGCAGGCCGAGCACCGCCTCGCCAAACAGCGTGCCCAGCTGAGCGTCCAACCGGCCGACGGCGGCCAGCGTGGTTTGCTGCCCCTGGCACATCCCCAGGATCTCTTTTTTCAGCGCGATCGGCATCGGATGGCTATAGCTGGCCTGCTGCGCCACCATGCGATCGTCAATCGCGGCCAATACCACATCGATTCCGTCCAGACTGGTGCCGGACATGACGCCTATATAGCGGCCTGACTTCATAGCAACATCCTCTAACCCGCACGGTAAGCAAATTTTATCCTGACAAATAAACCAGAATTGACGAATTAACGCCATGAATTATGATGCTTTTTTTACGCGCCGTGAGCCAGGTGCGCCGCTGTGGCACATTTTATGTGTTAAACCGTGCGTTAACCGGCAACGGAATGTCGGTGAGGCTGTCATAAAGGTAAACCGCGGTTTATTATTGGTTGAACAGAGAAAAGTTAAGCTGCGTGCAGCGATGAGGCATGGCGCTGTATCAACTTTCAGCCATACTTTGTCTATCATTTTCACTGAATCTTGCCTGGTGAGCATTGCCAGGTTATGGACTACTACCATCAGGAGTTTTATATGATCAAGCGTCTTCTCGTCGTTGCCGTCGCCGCCGTTACGTTGGCTGGGTGTGCCAATGAATCCATGTCCGGCGATGTCTACTCGTCCTCGCAGGCCAAACAGGTGCAGAACGTCACTTACGGGACGCTGGTTTCCGTGCGTCCGGTTAAAATTCAGGGCGGCGAAGGCTCCAACGCCTTGGGGATGATCGGCGGCGCGGTAATTGGTGGGCTGTTGGGCAACACCGTTGGCGGCGGCACCGGCCGTACGCTGGCTACCGCGGCGGGCGCTATCGCCGGCGGCGCGGCGGGCAACAGCATCGGTGAAGTGGCCGGTCGTACCTCAGGCTACGAGCTGGAAATCAAAACCGACCAGAAAGAGAACATCGTCGTGGTGCAGAAAGCAGGCGACACCAAGTTCAGCCCGGGTCAGCGCGTGCGCATGGCGCGCATGGGCGACACCATCACCGTCTCTCCGCTGTAAGTCAGCAGGCGGCACACGGCAAACCGGAGGCAATCGCCTCCGGTTTTATTTCTGATGCTGTGAAACTGTAATCGTAGAAAATAAGAATATTATTATTTGTTCTGCAGTTCGGTGATATTTTGTTCTAACTTGCCAATCAGCCCTACCAACAGATGCACTTCGTCGGCGGTAATGCCGCTTAAAATCTCACTGCGCGTAGATGTGATCACACTGTCGACTTCCCTGATGATCGGATCGGCCGCTTCGGTCAGCTTGATGCGCTTCGCGCGGCGATCGTTGGCACAGGTGTGACGCGTGATAAGCCCCTTCTCCTCCAGTTGGTCCAGCGTGCGAACCAGTGACGGTTGCTCGATACCGATCGCCTTGGCCAGCTGGATTTGCGACTGCTCCGGCGGCAAGCGATTGATATTGTGCAACGTAACCCAATGCGTTTGGGTCAGCTCCAACGGCTTGAGCCGATGATCGATGAGCGCTCGCCAAACACGAACCAATCGTGCTAAATCTGAACCTAATGTTGACTCCACTTACCCCTCCTTATAATTAGCATGCTAACATTACCTCCCAGAGCTTAGACTATTTTGGGTAACTCACATTAAAAACACAAATGTATATAATGTATATTGTGGAAATAACCACTATTTTTAGCCGCTATTGTTTAATCGTTATGCAAATATTCAACATATTCACCCGTAGGGATTGTTAATGTGAATACATCATGGTTACACGCCTCATCGCCCTTACCCGATTTGGTCCTGGGGGCATCGCTTTATTTTCCACCCATATTTAAAGCTTTTTTGCTAGGGCTGGTCTTATGGTTGCTGATTCATCAGCTGCTCAGGGACTGGATGTATTCCGGTGAAATCTGGCACCCCATGTTGATGGACCTGTCCATTTTCGTCCTGACCGTCAGCGGTTCCTTATGGATTTTAGCGAGTTGGTAACCCATGCAGCATAAAACATTAAAATACTTTTCTACGGTGATCGTCTGCGCCATTGCCGTCTGCGCCGGTTGGTGGCTCTGGAATTATTATATGCAATCCCCATGGACCCGTGACGGAAAAGTGCGCGCAGAACTCGTCAATATCACCCCTGAGGTTTCTGGAAGATTAGAGAAAATAAGTGCGAATGACAATCAATTCGTACCTGCGGGAAGTCTGATTTTTACCCTCGACCCGGTGCCTTATCAGATCGCGCTGGACAATGCCGAGGCCGCGGTGGCAAAAGCGCAATCGGATCTGGCCAAGGCGGACCATGAAGCCGCCCGACGCCGCGGGTTGCCGCGCAACGTTATTTCCGCTGAAGATTTGGATGAGTCCAATTTAGCCGCTCAGGCAATGAAGGCCGCCTATAAAGCCGCCCTGGCCAACCTGGAACAGGCCAAATGGAATTTGAGCAAAACTAAAATTTACGCGCCGACCGACGGTTATATCACCAATCTGCAGGCGCGGGTCGGGAACTACGCCAACGCCGGCACGCCTTTGGTCGCACTGGTGGATGTCCATTCGTTTTATGTACTCGGTTATTTCGAAGAAACCAAGCTGAAACATATAAAAGAAGGCAATAAAGCCGATATTGTCTTATATAACGGCAACACCCCGCTGCAGGGGGAAGTAGAGAGTATCGGCCGCGCCATTTACGATCAGAGCGTTGACAGCAACAACGATCTATTAATGGATGTTAAGCCCAATGTTCCCTGGGTGCGTTTGGCTCAGCGCGTGCCGGTGCGGATAAAATTGCTCAACGTGCCCGCCGATTTGACGCTGGTTGCCGGCACCACCTGCACCATTTCGATTCATCAGCGGAACTAAAGTGTGAACCTGCCCTTTCTGGAGTGGAGCCGTACCCCCTGGGGTAAAGCGACCGGCGGCCAATGGCGCTATGCGCTGCGCAACTCGCTGGCGATGTGTCTGGCGCTGTGGGTGGCGTTCGTGCTCGAGCTCGACGAACCTTATTGGGCGCTCACCTCCGCCGCGGTGGTCAGCTTCCCCACCATCGGCGGCGTGATCAGCAAAAGCATCGGCCGCATCTTCGGCAGCCTGGTGGGCGCCGCCGCCTCGGTGGCGATCGCCGGCCACTGCCTGAACGATCCCTGGCTGTTCACGCTGTTCATCGCCGCCTGGATCGGGCTATGCACCTATATCTCCAACCATTATCAAAACAACGTTTCCTACGCGTTCGCGCTGGCGGGCTATACCGCCGCCATCATCGCCTTCGGTACGGTCAACGTCACCGATACCCAGCAGATCTTCGATATCGCCCAGGCGCGGGTTTGCGAAGTGATCACCGGCATTCTGTGCGGCGGGCTGATGATGATGATCCTGCCCAGCACCTCCGACGGCGAAGCCTTGCTGACTTCGCTGCGGCGCATGCAGCAGCGGCTGCTGGAGCACGCCGCCATGCTATGGCAGCCGGAGGTCACCGCGCAGATGCGCACCTCGCACGAAGGGGTTATCGGCCAGATCCTGACCATGAACCTGCTGCGCATTCAGGCGTTTTGGAGCCACTACCGCCTGCGGCGGCAAAATAACCTGCTCAACTATCTGCTGCACCAGCAGCTGCGCATTACCAGCGTCATTTCCAGCCTGCGCCGCATGCTGCTGAACTGGCCGGATCGCCCCGCCAATCTGATGCCGGTGCTGACGCAACTGCTGGATGAATTGCGCGATCCCGCCACCGATAAATATCGCTTGGCGCGCCTGCTCCAGCAGATCGCCCCGCAAGATGCAGCGGACTACCGCCATCGCGCCTTCTGGCTGCGTTTGCGTGATTTCTGCTGGCTTTATCTGCGCTGCAACCGCTGGCTGCAGCGATTGGAAAGCGCCACGGCGGTCAGCGATCTCCAGCCGCCGCGCGTCACCTCGCTGGCGCGCCATACCGACAGCTACGAAGCCGCCTATAACGGCCTGCGCACCTTTTTATGCATCGTGATCGGCTGCGCCTACTGGATCAACACGCAGTGGGACGCCGGCAGCGCGGCGCTGACGCTCACCGCCATCAGCTGCGTGCTCTACTCCTCCACGCCTTCGCCGATCAACAGCGTCAGCACCTTGCTCAAGGCGGTGCTGCTGCTCTCGGTCGCCTGCTTCGTGGTGAAATTCGGTTTGATGATCCAGATTGACGATTTCTGGGTGTTCTGCGCCTTCCTGTTCCCGATCCTGGTGACCATGCAGATGCTCAAGCTGCAGAATCCGCCTTATGCCGCGCTTTGGGGGCAGTTGATCGTCTTTATGGGCTCATTTCTGACCGTCAGCAATCCGCCGAGCTATGACTACCAGTCCTTTATCAATGACAACATCGGTAAAATTGTCGGTGTGCTGCTGGCCGGGCTGGCGTTTCAGATCCTGCGCCCCAGCTCGGACAAGCGAAAGAGCCGCCGTATTATCCGCGCGCTGCGCCGCGACTTTATCGATCAGTTGAGCAAAAAGCCGCAGCAGAGCGAAAGCCAGTTTGAATCGCTGATCTACCATCGCATCAGCCAGCTCAATCAAAGTCAGGATCAGGAGGCGCGCACCTGGTTGCTGCGCTGGGGCGTGGTGCTGCTCAACTGCAGCCATATCGTCTGGCAGCTGCGCGACTGGCAAACCCGCTCAGATCCGCTGTCGGCGGTGCGCAACGTCTGTATCCACTGCCTGCGCGGCATCATGACGGAGAAAGGCGTACAGCACAGTTCGCTGGACGCCACGCTGCAAGAACTGCTGCGCATGAGCAACGCCCTGGCGCACCACCCGGAACAGGCGGCGCGCGATCTGGCCGGCCTGATTTGGCGGCTCTACTGCTCGCTGCAGCAACTGCAACAGGCCATTGGCCAGCCCGCCGCCACTGCGGCCGTCAGCGGCGGATGATCACTTGATCACGCCGCAGGCGAAGCGCTCACCGCCGCCGCCGAGCGGCAGCGGATGATCCGAGTGATTATCGCCGCCGGCGTGCACCATCAGCGCCTTGCCCTCAATTTCACTGATTTTTTTCAGCCGCGGCGCCAACACCGGGTCGTTCGCCATGCCGTCGGCGGTCACATAGATGGCCGGCAAATCGCCCAGATGCCCGTCGGCATACGGCCCGAGGTGTTTCCCGGTTTTTTGCGGATCAAAATGCCCGCCGGCCGCCAGCGCCGCCACCGCCTTACCGTCCTTCATGCCCGGCTCGCAGCTGCCTTTCTCATGCACATGGAAACCGTGCACCCCGGCCGGCAAGGCTTTCAGGCTCGGCGTGAACAGTAAGCCGTAAGGCGTTTCGCTGATGGCCACTTTGCCGATATCCTGACCGATGCCCTGCCCGGTCACCAGGTTCATCTCAACGTCGACCGTCGCCGCCTGAGCGGCCCCGCAGGCCATCAGGCCAAGCGCCGCATACCAATAACGTTTCATCAATCAGTCTCCTTAATGACTCTATCGAGTTATCAGTATAGGAGAGCCAGCGCCAGCACTGTTAACCAACGCACAATCTCGCCAATTTGATTCGCGGGCCTAATATTTAGCACCAATAATAATTCTACCGATGTTGGTCCTCTGACCAGCTGTCGTTCGGCTAACGTTGTTTCCCTGTTTCCACCGCCGACGCGCGAGAGTTCACTTCCCGGCCAGGCGGCATACTTCATAAGGAACTGATATGGGCATCTTTAGCTATAAGGACCTGGACGAAAACGCGTCAAAGGCGCTGTTTTCCGACGCCTTGGCCATCTCTACCTACGCTTACCACAATATCGATAACGGCTTCGATGAAGGCTATCACCAGACCGGTTTCGGCCTCGGTCTGCCGCTGACGCTGATCACGGCGCTCATCGGCAGCACCCAGTCGCAGGGCGGCCTGCCCGGTCTTCCCTGGAACCCCGACTCCGAACAGGCCGCGCAGGACGCGGTGAACAATGCCGGCTGGTCAGTGATCGACGCCGCGCAGTTGGGTTACGCCGGCAAAACCGATGCGCGCGGCACCTACTACGGTGAAACCGCCGGTTACACCACCGCTCAGGCCGAGGTGCTGGGCAAATATGACAGCGAAGGCAATCTCACCGCCATTGGCATCTCATTTCGCGGTACCAGCGGCCCGCGCGAGTCGCTGATCGGCGATACCATCGGCGATGTGATTAACGATCTGTTGGCCGGGTTCGGGCCGAAAGGCTATGCCGACGGCTATACGCTGAAGGCCTTCGGCAATTTGCTGGGGGACGTGGCGAAATTCGCGCAGGCCCACGGGCTGAGCGGCGAAGACGTGGTGATCAGCGGCCACAGCCTCGGCGGGCTGGCGGTCAACAGCATGGCGGCGCAGAGCGACGCCAACTGGGGCGGCTTCTACGCGCAGTCCAACTATGTCGCCTTCGCCTCGCCGACCCAGTACGAAGCCGGCGGCAAGGTGATCAACATCGGCTATGAGAACGATCCGGTGTTTCGCGCGCTCGACGGCACCTCGCTGACCCTGCCGTCATTGGGCGTTCACGATGCGCCGCATACCTCCGCCACCAACAATATCGTCAACTTCAACGACCACTACGCGTCGGACGCCTGGAATCTGTTGCCGTTCTCCATTCTCAACATTCCGACATGGCTATCCCACCTGCCGTTCTTCTATCAGGATGGCCTGATGCGGGTGCTGAACTCCGAGTTTTATTCGCTGACCGACAAAGACTCGACCATTATCGTCTCCAACTTGTCGAACGTCACGCGCGGCAGTACCTGGGTGGAAGATCTGAACCGCAACGCGGAAACGCACAGCGGGCCGACGTTTATCATCGGCAGCGACGGCAATGATTTGATCAAGGGCGGCAAAGGCAACGACTATCTCGAGGGCCGCGACGGTGACGATATCTTCCGCGACGCCGGCGGCTATAACCTGATCGCCGGCGGCAAAGGCCACAATATCTTCGATACCCAGCAGGCGTTGAAAAACACCGAGGTCGCCTACGACGGCAATACGCTTTACCTGCGCGACGCCAAAGGCGGCATTACGCTGGCGGACGACATCAGCACCCTGCGCAGCAAAGAAACCTCCTGGCTGATTTTCAGCAAAGAGGTGGATCATCAGGTGACCGCCGCCGGATTGAAATCGGATTCGGGCCTCAAAGCCTATGCGGCCGCCACTACCGGCGGCGACGGCGATGACGTCCTGCAGGCTCGCAGCCACGACGCCTGGCTGTTCGGCAATGCCGGCAACGATACGCTGATCGGCCATGCCGGCGGCAACCTGACCTTCGTCGGCGGCAGCGGCGATGACATCCTGAAGGGGGTCGGCAACGGCAATACCTTCCTGTTCAGCGGCGATTTCGGCCGCGACCAGCTGTATGGCTTCAACGCCACCGACAAACTGGTATTTATCGGCACCGAGGGCGCCAGCGGGAATATCCGCGACTATGCCACGCAGCAAAACGACGATCTGGTGCTGGCCTTCGGCCACAGCCAGGTCACGCTGATCGGCGTCTCGCTCGATCATTTCAACCCCGATCAGGTGGTGTTGGCCTAAAGACCGACGTAAAAAAAGCCGGGCGCTTTCGCCGCCCGGCTTTCCTCTTTCTACCCCGTCTCAGGGCACGTCATACCCCAACGCCGCCTTGCGAATGCGGAACCACTGCTGGCGGTTCAGCGCCAGTTTCTGCGCCTTCAATGCCGAACGCACCCGCTCGATCTTGCCGGAGCCGATAATCGGCAGCGGCGAAGACGGCAGGCGCATCACCCAGGCGTAAACCACCTGTTCAATGGTCTCGGCGCCGATCTCTTGCGCCACCCGCTGCAGCTCGTCGCGCAGCGGCTGGAACTCGGCGTCGTTGAACAAGCGGCCGCCACCCAGGCAGGACCAGGCCATCGGTTTGATGCGCAGCTGCTGGCACTGGTCGAGCGTGCCGTCCAGGATCGCCGGTTGGTGAATCGGCGAGATTTCCACCTGATTGGTGACCAGCGAGAACGGCAGACGCGACTGCAGCAGTTGGAACTGCGCGGGCGTAAAGTTAGAGACGCCGAAATGGCGCACCTTGCCGCTTTTGTGCAGCGCAACAAAGGCTTCGGCCACGTCGTCAGCGTCCATCAACGGATCCGGGCGGTGGATCAGCAACAGGTCGAGATAGTCGGTATGCAGATGGCGCAGCGAGTGTTCCGCGCTCTGTACGATATGATCGCGGTCGGTGATGTAGTGGCCGATCGGGTTGCCGGGCTTGGCGGTGGTGGCGATGCCGCACTTGCTCACCAGCTCCAGCGACTGCCGCAGCGCGGGCTTCAGGCGCAGCGCGTCGCCGAATGCCTGCTCGCAGGCATAACCACCATAGATATCTGCGTGATCGACGGTGGTGACGCCCAGTTCGACATGCTGTTCGATAAACGTCAGCAGCTGCTGCGGCGACATGCCCCACTCCATCAACCGCCAGTAACCGCAAATCATGCGGGAAAATTCAGGCCCCTGCGGCGCGAGACGAATGCGTTCTACCATTGCGAAAACCTCATGACATTAGTTGTCAGCCAGCATACACAAGCCGGTGAGGCGCAGGGAAGCGCAAAGGCGCATGAACGTGCGGCAGATCAGGAAAGGGTCAAAACAGCGAAGGTTGTTCCGGCAGCGGCTCGTCGGGGGCTTTGTTGGCGCGCTGCAGGCGCAGGAAACGTTGGCGACACAGACGCAGCACTTCGCGCTTTTGCGCGTCGCTCATGCTCATCCAGCCGAACCGCTCCTCGCGGCTGCGCAGGCAGCCACGGCAGAAACCGCGATCGTCGGCCTGGCAAATGCCGCGACACGGGCTGGGGATGTCGAAAAATTCAAGCTGCTGTGCCACGGGCCCTCCTGCATTCTCCTGCTAATTGAAGACGTCATCGCCGCCGCTGGCAAGTCCCTTTTCGCCATTGCGGAGAAAATAGTCGCGCAAATAGCGCAGCGCCTGGCGGCTTTTCTCCGGCATAGTGCGTTCCAGCGTCAGCGCGTGCAGCCGGAGCGGCGCCGGCCGCCACTCCGGTAACAGCAGCAACAGCTCGCCGCGCTGCAGTTCGTCGCCAATCTCATACAGCGGCTGAACGGAAATGCCCAGACCGGCGCGGGTAAAGGCGCGCATCACGTTCATGCTCTCGCTGACGATCTGCCCCTCCGCCAGCCGCAGCTTGACCTGCTGGCCGGATTGATGCAGCAAATCCAGATGGGCCCCACTGTAGCCGCTGGAAATCCAGCGGTGCTGCACCAAATCCTGCGGCTTTTCCGGCACCCCATGCTGGCTGAGGTAACGCGGCGCCGCGCACAGCACCATCGGCCACGCCGTCAGCGGGTGAGCAATCATATTGGCGTCCGCCAGTTGACGATTAGCGCGCAGCGCAATGTCGACCCGCTGTTCTATCATGTCGACGATGCGATCGTCCGCCAGCACCCGCAGCGTCAGCTTGGGATGCGCCTGCAACAGCGGCGCCAGCGCCTCCGCCAACGAGCGGCCGCCGATGCCGACCGGAGTGGCGATGCGCAGCTCGCCCACCAGCGTGTCCCGCAGTTCCGCCAGCCGCTGCTCCGCCTGCTGCGCCTGTTGCAACATCGCCTCGCAGCCGGGATAAAACGCCGCCCCCGCCTCGGTCAACGCCAGACGGCGGGTGGAGCGGTGCAACAGCGGCACCCCGAGCGCCTTCTCCAGCGAGCGCATATGCTGACTGACCGCCGACGGCGTCATGCCCAGCCGCCGCGCCGCACCGGCCAACGATCCCTCCGCCACCACGGTGGCGAACACCGCCATTCGATTGAGTTTATCCACGATTATGAAGTTTTACTTAATCAAGAAAGCATGAATATGGCACTAATCACGGCTATTGTTAAGGACTAGAGTAGATCCCACGCAGCAGGCACATCGGCCTGCCTTACGATACTGACCCATCCCTGAAGGAGCATACAGATGAAAGTAGCCATTATTGGAGCAACCGGTTTTGTTGGCCGCCGTGTGGTGGATGAAGCGCTGGCTCGCGGCATTCAGGTAACGGCGATCGCCCGTCAGAAAAAAGATTTGCCGGACCACGCCAATCTGACCGTCGCGCTGGGCGACGTCGCCGATACCGCCTGGCTGGCGGGGCAATTGCACGGTCAGGATGCGGTGATCAGCGCCTACAACCCCGGCTGGGGCGAAGACAACCTGTATGAGAAGACTACGCGCGGCGCCCAGCAGATCCTTACCGCGGTCGAGCAGGCAGGCGTCAAGCGCCTGTTGGTGGTGGGCGGCGCAGGCAGCCTGGAAGTGGCGCCGGGCGTTGAACTGGTGGATACACCGCAATTCCCGGAAAATATCCGCCCCGGCGCGCAGGCGGTGCGCGATCTGCGCAATAAACTGCGCAACGAATCAGCGCTCGACTGGACCTATCTCTCTCCGGCCGCCCTGCTGGAACCGGGCAAACGCACCGGCCAGTTCCGCCTCGGCACCACGCAGCTGCTGATGAACGGCGACGCGCCGGCCAGCATTTCGGTGGAAGATCTGGCGGTGGCTATCGTCGATGAGATTGAAAAACCTCAGTTTATTCGCGCCCAATTCACCGCCGCCTACTAATTCCCCTCACCGCCAGGCCACCGGCCTGGCGTTTTCCCGCGTTCGCCGCCGCCAGTATTCTGAATTTCTAAGGTTTTCTTAAGTTTCATCAGGTAGATTTCAAGGCATTATCTACTCTCAGGATCCAGATTTGGCAATGTGGTTACGTCAACGCTTACAGTGCAACAGCCTCGGTTTTATCCTCGCCACCGCCCTGTTCTTCACTCTGTTCCAAAACGCGTTATTCCTGCATCGCGCCTGGTCGTATATCACCTTCGATAGCGTCCACAGCGTGATATTCGCCGCCAGCATGCCGGTGGTGATCTTCTGTGCGCTGAATATTATCTTCAGCGTGTTGACCGTGCCCTACCTGCGCAAACCGCTGATCGTCTTTTTCTTGCTCGGCAGCGCCGCAGCCAACTATTTCATGTACAGCTATGGCGTGGTGATCGACGGCAACATGATGCAAAACGCCTTTGAAACCAACACCCACGAAGCGACAGCGTTGCTGACGCCGCGCATGGGGCTGTGGCTGGCGCTGCTCGGCGTCCTGCCGGCGGCGGCGGTTTGCTTCACCCATATTCGCCAGACCCGCCCCTGGTGGTACATGGTTGGGCTGCGCGCCGCCAACGTCATGCTGTCATTGGTGGTGATCCTGATCATCGCCGCGCTGTTCTACAAAGACTACGCTTCGCTGATCCGCAACAATAAAAGCGTGGTGAAGATGTTAACGCCTTCCAACTTCGTCGCCGGCACCATCAAGTTTACCGAGCAGCGCTACTTCACGCGCAATCTGCCGCTGGTGAAGATCGGTGAAGACGCGCGCAAAGGGCCGCTGATCGCCGGACAGGCCAAGAAAACGCTGGTGATCCTGGTGGTGGGCGAAACCGCCCGCGCCGAAAACTTCTCTCTCGGGGGCTACGATCGCGAGACCAACCCGCGCCTCAAGCAGGACAACGTGGTCTATTTCAAGAACGCCAGCTCTTGCGGCACCGAAACGGCGATCTCCGTCCCCTGCATGTTCTCCAACATGCCGCGCAAAGCGTACGACGCAACTCAGGCGACGCACCAGGAAGGCATGCTCGACGTGCTGGCGCATGCCGGCGTCAACGTGCTGTGGCGTGATAACGACGGCGGCTGCAAAGGCGCCTGCGATCGGGTGCCGCACATCGACATGACCAAACTGAAACTGCCGCAGGACTGTGACGGCGAAGTTTGCATGGACAATGTGCTGTTGTACAAACTGAACGACTACATCAATAGCCTGAAAGACGACGGCGTGATCGTGTTGCACCAGATGGGCAGCCACGGCCCGGCTTATTACCGCCGCAGCACGCCGCAGTTCCAGACGTTTTCGCCGACCTGCAACAGCAATCAGATCCAGGATTGCAGCCATGAACAGCTGGTGAACACCTACGACAACTCGATCCTGTATACCGACGCGATGCTCGATGCCACCATCAAGCTGCTGCAGCAGTATGACGACCGGTTCAATACCGCGCTGGTCTACCTGTCCGATCACGGCGAATCGCTGGGAGAAAACGGCATGTATCTGCACGGCACGCCTTATGTCTTCGCGCCGAGCCAGCAAACTCACGTGCCATTCCTGATGTGGATGTCGGCCGACTATCAGCGCAATTTCGGCATCGATCGCCAGTGCCTGAGCGCGCTGGCGGAAAAGGACGACGTGTCGCAGGACAATCTGTTCCACACCCTGCTGGGCATGCTGAATGTGCAGACGCGTGAATATCAATCCCAGTGGGATATTCTGCAACGCTGCCGCAACGCGGCGTAAGCGCTTAACTTACGCGTGCCGCTGAGGCACAATGCCTGAGACCAACCGGCGTTTTGTGCGCCGGTTTTTTTATTCCCATTGACCTAGACCAATCGGTCTATTATGCTCGGCGCCATGATGACCAAATCAACGCATTGCAACGTGGATACACGTGAACATCTGCTCGCCACCGGCGAAACCCTCAGCCTGCGCCTGGGCTTTACCGGCATGGGGCTGAGCGAACTGCTGGCCACGGCGGGCGTGCCGAAAGGATCGTTCTACCACTATTTCCGCTCGAAGGAAGCCTTCGGCGAAGCGATGCTGCAACGCTATTTCGCGCACTATGATGCGCAAATGCAAAAGCTGTTTGCCGACGAGCACACCGATGCCCGCCACCAGCTCTTGGGGTATTACGCCCAGGCCATCAGTTACCACTGCCGCAGCGAATGTCATAACGCCTGTCTGGCGGTGAAACTCTCCGCCGAGGTGAGCGACCTGTCGGAGCCGATGCGCCATGCGCTGGAAACTGGGACCGCCCGGGTGATCGGCCACCTGCAGGCGGCCATTGAGCGCGGCATCGCCGAGGGATCGCTGTCGGTAGCCATGAGCCCGGCGGCAACCGCAGAGACGCTGTATGCCCTGTGGCTCGGCGCCTCGCTGCGCGCCAAGATCCGGCGATCGTTGGCCCCGTTGACCAGCGCGCTGGAAAGCATCGAGTTGCTGCTGCGCCCGCCGCAGCCGTAACACCACCGTCTTTTTTCGTGAAAATGCAGTTCGTTTTTTTTTATCGCCCATAACTAGACGACCGGTCTATTAAATACAGGATGCACTATGAAGACTGAAAAATTGCTCTCTCCGCTGAAAGTTGGCGCAGTCACCCTGCCCAACCGCGTGTTTATGGCTCCGCTGACGCGTCTGCGCAGCATCGAACCGGGCGACATTCCCACGCCGCTGATGGCGGAGTATTATGCGCAGCGCGCCGGCGCCGGTCTGATCGTAACCGAAGCGACGCAGATTTCCTTCCAGGCGAAAGGCTACGCCGGTGCGCCGGGCCTGCATACCCCGGAGCAGATCGCCGCGTGGAAACACATCACGCAGGCGGTACACGACAAAAACGGCCACATCGCCGTACAGCTGTGGCACGTAGGCCGCATCTCCCACACCAGCCTCCAGCCGGGCGGACAAGCGCCGGTCGCCCCTTCGGCGATCAACGCGGACACCCGCACCACCGTGCGTGACGAAACCGGTGCCTGGGTGCGCGTACCGACCTCTACGCCGCGCGCGCTGGAAACCAGCGAGATCCCGGGCATCGTCAACGATTTCCGCCAGGCGACCGCCAACGCGCGTGAAGCCGGCTTCGACTTTATCGAGCTGCATGCGGCTCACGGCTATCTGCTGCACCAGTTCATGTCTCCGGCGTCTAACCAACGTACCGATCAATACGGCGGCAGCATCGAGAATCGCACCCGCCTGACGCTGGAAGTGGTCGACGCCGCCATCGCAGAATGGAGCTCCGAGCACATCGGCATCCGCATCTCGCCGCTGGGGCCGTTCAACGGCCTGGACAACGGTGAAGATCAGGAAGAAGCGGCGCTGTACCTGGTGGAAGAGCTGAACAAACGCAACATCGCCTATCTGCACATCTCCGAACCGGACTGGGCCGGCGGCAAACCGTATTCCGACGCCTTCCGTGACTCGGTGCGCGCCCACTTTAAAGGGGTGATCGTCGGCGCCGGCGCCTACACCGCTGAAAAAGCCGAAGCGTTGATCGAAAAAGGCTTCATCGACGCGGTGGCCTTTGGCCGTAGCTACATCGCCAATCCGGATTTGGTCGAGCGTTTCCGTCAACACGCCCCGCTCAACGAACCTAAGCCGGAAACCTTCTACGGCGGTGGCGCCGAAGGTTATACCGACTATCCGTTTCTGACGAAGTAACCCGTCCTGACCCTAAACGGCCACGCAACCGCCTGGCCGTTTTTTTATGCACGCAAAAAGGCCCGCACAAGGCGGGCCGACGTTCCCTGGTGTTGTTATCTGCTACAGGTCAATTTCTACACGGTTACGCGCGGAATTGATAATTGATTGTGCAGATCAATTACTTCGTATCGATCGGTACACTCGATCAATATTTAAACACCCATGGCGAGGGGGCAAAAAGTGACATCGTCACCAACTCGTCACGTTGAATTCCCTTGCGGGACAAGGCTATACTCGCTTGTGCTTCAATCCACCCGCCGTCTGCCACGGCACAGTCAATTCAGAGGAATTATGCGCTTACTCCATACCATGATCCGCGTCGGTGATCTGCAACGCTCCATCGACTTCTACACCAAGGTATTAGGCATGCGCCTGCTGCGCACCAGCGAAAACCCGGAGTACAAATACTCGCTGGCTTTTGTCGGCTATACGGAAGAGAGCGAAGGCGCGGTTATCGAACTGACCTATAACTGGGGCACCGACAGCTACGACATGGGCACCGCCTTCGGCCACCTGGCGCTGGGCGTGGACGACGTCGCCGCCACCTGCAACAACATCCGTCGCGCCGGCGGCAACGTCACCCGTGAGGCCGGCCCGGTGAAAGGCGGCACCACGGTGATCGCGTTCGTCGAAGATCCGGACGGTTATAAAATCGAGCTGATCGAAAACAAACACGCCGGCCAAGGCCTCGGCCACTAAGCCTCTCTCGGGGTGCGCCTGCGCCCCGCTGATTCTCCGCGCGATAGCGCCTGCAACCGGGCGCAAAATTTGCCATAATGCGCGCTGCATTCGATGAAGATAAGAAACTGATGGCCGAAAAAAGTGATCTTAACGCCCTGAGTGGTCGTTTTCGTGGGTTTTATCCCGTAGTAATAGATGTTGAAACCGCCGGCTTCAACGCCAATACCGATGCGCTGCTGGAAATCGCCGCCGTGACGCTGAAAATGGATGAAGACGGCTGGCTGCAGCGCGACGAAACCCTGCACTTCCACGTGGAGCCTTTCGAGGGTGCCAACCTGCAACCGGAAGCGCTGGCGTTTAACGGCATCGATCCGCACAACCCGCTGCGCGGTGCGGTCAGCGAATACGACGCGCTGCACGCCATTTTCAAAGCGGTGCGCAAAGGGCTCAAGGATCGCGGTTGCAACCGGGCCATTATCGTCGCGCACAACGCCAACTTCGATCACAGCTTCCTGATGGCCGCGGCCGAACGCGCCGGTTTGAAGCGTAATCCGTTCCATCCGTTCGCCACCTTCGACACCGCTGCGCTGAGCGGCCTGGTGCTGGGGCAAACGGTGCTGGCCAAAGCCTGCATCGCCGCCGGCATGCCGTTCGACAGCAGCCAGGCGCACTCCGCGCTGTACGACACCGAACAAACCGCCCTGCTGTTTTGTGAGCTGGTTAACCGCTGGAAGCGTCTCGGCGGCTGGCCGCTGCCCGCCGGCGATCTCGCCGAATAAGCCCAATAAAAAAGGCGGCCCAGTTTGCACTGGCGCCGCCCGTTACGCGATAACCGCAAGTCTGTCGATTAAGACTGCTGGTCTTCCTGCGCTTTATACTTTTCTGCCGTTTCTTTGATCAGCTGCTGCAATTCGCCGCGCTGATACATTTCGATGATGATATCGCAACCGCCGACCAGTTCACCGTCTACCCACAGCTGCGGGAAAGTCGGCCAGTTGGCGTATTTTGGCAACTCGGCGCGGATGTCCGGGTTTTGCAGAATATCCACATAGGCGAAACGCTCGCCGCAGGCGGACAGCGCTTGCACAGCCTGCGCAGAGAAGCCGCAGCTCGGCAGCTTTGGCGAACCCTTCATGTACAGCAGAATCGGGTTTTCAGCGATCTGGTGCTGAATTTTTTCAAGTGTCGTCGTCATTTATTGCTTCCTCAAGCCACATTTCATGGCTACAACATGTATCACGCGGGCTATTGTAGCGGCTGGAACAGTCGCAAGAAAACGCCATCTTTTGCAAGGATATTCGCCCGCCGCCGATCGCGTTTCACCGGCCACGTCATTCCGGTCAAAACATACGTTGAGAATAACATTTTTAATCCGACCATTTCACTAATATATTGCGCCGCGATGACGGCGCGGCTTAATTATATCCATCGCCGCCGCCTGGCGCTTTTTTATACACCAACAGGCTGATTTTAAACCAAAAAAAATGTCATTAACGTTTTCTCACAATATGGATTATTATTTATGAGTTCTTCGCTGTTTTATATGGCGAAATTCGGGAATACTGTAACTCTTTCGATATCCGTTTCGGGGCCAAGGTTGGTGACGTCGACATGCGTTTAATTCTTACGCTCTTTGCGCTGCTGTTTACGCAGCTCTTCTTCAATTTGGCGCACGCTGCGCCACAGGCGCGTGTTGCCGCCGAGCAGCGTAAAAGCCATGCCAATGAAGCGCGGCCCGATGACCGCAGAAAAAAGAAAGCGGATAAAGCCGCCAAAAAAGCCAAAGTGACGGCCCCCGAGAAAAAAACCAAGACCGCCAAGGTCAAAAGCGAGAAAAGCGCGAAAAAGATCGTCAGCGCCAAACCCAAGGCCAAAGCGCAGAAAACCGCCAAAATTAAAGTCACCCCGCCGAAAAAGGGCTACAAAAAAGGCTATGGCCGCCACCGCGAAGCCGGTATGGCCACCGCCAAGCTGGCGCGTGATGAAAAACCGTTGAAACTCAGCCCGGCGCACAAAAAGCGTTACCAGCACGCCAAGCAGACCGCGATGGCCAAGCTGATGGATCAGATGGGCAAGCCTTACCGCTGGGGCGGCAGCTCGCCGCGCACCGGCTTCGACTGCAGCGGCCTCATCTATTACGCCTATAAAGACGTGGTGAAAATCAAGATGCCGCGCACCGCCAACGAAATGTATCACCTGCGCGACGCGGCGCCGATCAAGAAAAGCGAACTGGAAAGCGGCGATCTGGTGTTCTTCCGCATTAACAACCGCGGCGTGGCGGATCATGTCGGCGTCTACCTCGGCAACGGCAAATTCATCCAGTCGCCGCGCACTGGCGAAGAGATCCGCATCAGCCAGCTTGATAACGACTATTGGCAGAACCACTACATCGGCGCTCGCCGCGTAGTAACGCCGAAAACCATCCGTTAATTCCCTGCTCTTCGCGGTTGCGGCCTCGGCCGCAACCGCCTGCTCAAGCTATCGCCCATCGCACTCCCCCACGCGCATTTCTCGCTTTTCCTCCTGTTTTTTATGATGAAAATTGTTAAGATTGAATGACCACAATAAAAAACGGCCCATCCGGCGTTCGCCCCGGCGAGAAGCTGAATGGCGCTGTAAAGGAGGAAGCAATGTCGTTTGAATTACCTGCATTACCGTATGAGAAAAACGCGCTCGAGCCGCACATCTCCGCCGAGACTCTGGAATACCACTACGGCAAACACCACAACACCTACGTGGTTAACCTGAACAACCTGGTGAAAGGCAGCGAGTTCGAAGGCAAATCGCTCGAAGAGATCATCAAGACCTCTAACGGCGGCGTGTTCAACAACGCCGCGCAGGTGTGGAACCACACCTTCTACTGGCACTGCCTGTCGCCACAGGGCGGCGGTGAACCGCAGGGCGAACTGGCGGCGGCGATCGTCAAATCCTTCGGCTCTTTCGCTGCGTTCAAAGAGCAGTTCACCGATGCCGCCGTGAAAAACTTCGGTGCCGGCTGGACCTGGCTGGTAAAAAAACCGGACGGCGCGCTGGCGATCGTCAACACTTCCAACGCGGCAACCCCGCTGACCGGCGAAGACAAACCGCTGCTGACCGTTGACGTGTGGGAACACGCGTATTACATCGATTACCGCAATGCGCGTCCAAAATACCTGGAAAACTTCTGGGCGTTGGTCAACTGGACCTTCGCGGCGGAAAACCTGGCGTAAGCGCAGGCCTTGCCTAAGTGATGAGGCGCAGCTTGGCTGCGCCTTTTTTAAAACTGGCGGGAAATCAGTTCAACGCGGCGACAAAGCTGAAAGCGATGATCATCGCCAATGCGCAAACGGTGGTGAACAGCGACATCTTCAGATCGGTATCCATGACAACTCCTTTAAAATGGGCTTTCCTAAGGATAAAAGGCGCACAATTAGTACGTCAAATCATTTTCCCACAGTTCGCCGATAAAATCTTGTTATCATTTCCCGGTTTATAATCTCGATTACCTCTTCCACTTTTGTTCAATATGCGACAAAATTCGCAGTTCACAACTGCGTACCGGCATTCATGCCCCTCCTGATTAAGCGCTGACGACTTCAACACTAAAAACTCAGTTTTCGCTTCTCTGGAGAAGGATCTACGTAGGCAAACGATTAACATCACACTTACATGCTGTAAACATGTGAGTTCAGGAGTCATTCCTTACATGGCAACGATTAAAGATGTGGCCAAACGCGCGGGCGTTTCCACCACCACCGTTTCGCACGTCATCAATAAGACTCGTTTCGTCGCCGAAGAGACCAAAGCGGCCGTGTGGGCCGCCATCAAAGAGCTGCACTACTCGCCGAGCGCCGTGGCGCGCAGCCTGAAAGTCAATCACACCAAGTCTATCGGTCTGCTGGCCACCTCGAGCGAAGCGCCCTACTTTGCCGAAGTGATCGAGGCGGTGGAAAACAGCTGCTACAGCAAAGGCTATACCCTGATCCTGTGCAACTCGCACAACAATCTGGACAAACAGCGCGCCTACCTGGCGATGCTGGCGCAAAAGCGCGTCGACGGCCTGCTGGTCATGTGTTCCGAATACCCGGATCAGCTGCTGGGCATGCTGGAAGACTACCGCAACATCCCGATGGTGGTAATGGACTGGGGCGCCGCGCGCGGCGACTTCACCGACACCATCATCGATAACGCGTTCGAAGGCGGCTATCTGGCCGGCCGTTACCTGATCGAGCGCGGCCACCGCGATATCGGCGCTATCCCGGGCCAGCTGTCGCGCAACACCGGCGGCGGCCGTCATCAGGGCTTTATGAAGGCGCTGCAGGAAGCGCATATCGATATTCGCGAAGAGTGGATAGTCCAGGGTGACTTCGAGCCGGAGTCCGGTTACAAGGCGATGCATCAAATTCTGTCGCAGAAACAGCGACCGACCGCGGTATTCTGCGGCGGCGACATCATGGCGATGGGCGCCATCTGCGCCGCCGACGAACTGGGGCTGCGGGTGCCGCAGGATATTTCCGTGATCGGCTACGACAACGTGCGCAACGCCCGCTACTTCACCCCGGCGCTGACCACCATTCATCAGCCGAAAGAACGTCTGGGCGAAATGGCCTTCACCATGCTGCTGGATCGCATCATCAGCAAGCGCGAAGAATCGCAGGTGATCGAAGTGCATCCGAAACTGGTCGAACGCCGTTCGGTCGCCGACGGTCCGTTCATCGACTACCGCCGCTGATCGTCCTCCCTACCGGAAGCCGGCGCGGCTTCCGGTGCCGCCTCACTCAGCCACTCCTGATTCAGCGTCTCGCCATCGCCCAAATACGCCAGCAGCCAGCTCATCGCCGGTGACGGTTTATCCTGTTGCCAGGTCAGGCAGCAGGGGCTGGCGGGAAACGGCTGCTGCAACTGCAACGCCTTCAGCTCACCGCGCTGCACCCGCGGCAGCGCCAGATGCGCCGGCATCATGCCGACGCACAATCCGGCGCACAAACAGTCGAGCGCCGAGGTCCAGTCCGGCACCACCAGCCGCCGCTGGTTATCCAGCGTCCAGGTGACGCGCTTGGGCAGATTGCGCGAGGTGTCTTCCAGACAAAGCGCAGGGTACGGCCTCAACCGATCGTCATTCAACGGCCCTGCCAGCTGCGCCAACGGGTGCTGTGGGCTGACTACGCACAGCCAGTTCATATCCCCCATGTCGCGGAAAGCGAAGCCGCCGCCGACCGGCACCGCGCGGGTGGCGCCAATCGCCATGTCCGCCCTGCCGTCCACCAACGCATCCCACACGCCGTTAAACACCTCGGGTTGCAGCATCAACTCGACGTCGGGGAAATGGCGGTAGAAATCCAGCACCAGCTGGCGGCTGCGCTGCGGTTTGACGATGATGTCCACCGCGATATTCAGCTGACCGCGCCAACCGTTGGCCACCTGTTGACAGTGGCGGCGGGTGTCGAGCATTTTTTTGATAACAGCTCGCGCATCCTTGATAAACAGCGCGCCGGCCGGCGTCAGTTCCACATCTCGGTGACGCCGCTCAAACAGCGGCACCGCCAGCCATTGCTCCAGCTGCCGCACGGTATAACTTACCGCCGACGGCACCCGGTGCAGCTCCTGCGCCGCCGCGCTGAAACTGCCGGTGCGCGCCACCGCATCAACGACCTCGAGAGAATATTCAGACCACATCGCTTTGCCTTCAATTTTTTTAACAGCACTTTGCAAATATTACCGTTTCACAAGCAGAGATCCAGCCGGATACACTGGCCGGCGCTAAAAACCTGCGACACTAAAATATTAACGAGAAATACCATGCGAAATTCCTTTGGTTTTATGTTCTACCTCGCCGGCCTGAGCATGCTGGGTTATCTGGCGACCGATATGTACCTGCCCGCCTTCGGCGCCATGCGGGAGGAACTGCAAATTTCCGCCGGCGCGGTCAGCGCCAGCCTGAGCATCTTTTTGGCCGGCTTCGCCTTCGCGCAGCTGCTGTGGGGGCCGCTCTCCGACCGTCTGGGACGCAAACCGGTATTGTTGATTGGCCTGACGCTGTTCGCGCTCGGCTGCCTGGGCATGCTGTGGGTGGAAAATGCCGCGCAGCTCTGGATACTGCGCTTTATTCAGGCCATAGGCGTCTGTTCCGCCGCCGCCATCTGGCAAGCGCTGGTGGTTGACCGCTATCGTGAAGGCCAGGCCAACCGCGTATTCGCCACCATCATGCCGCTGGTGGCACTATCGCCGGCGCTGGCGCCGCTGCTGGGCGCCTGGCTGCTGAACCACGCCAGCTGGCGCGCGATCTTCGCCGTGCTGCTGGCCATCACCGCCTTGTTGCTGCTGCCGACGCTGCTGCTCAAAGAGAACGCCAGGCCAAAACCCGCCGTCGACGCGCCAAAAAGCAGCGTCAGTTTTTGGCAATTATTGAAATCCCCGGTATTCAGCGGCAATGTCGCCATGTACGCCGCCTGTTCGGCCGGTTTCTTCGCCTGGCTGACCGGCTCGCCGTTTATCCTCGGTGATATGGGCTACGGCCCGAGCGACATCGGCCTGAGCTATGTGCCGCAGACGCTGGCCTTCCTGCTGGGCGGTTACGGGTGCCGCGCCGCGCTCAAGCGCATCAATGGCAAAACCCTGCTGCCGTGGCTGCTGGTAGCTTATGCTGTCAGCATGGTGGCCCTGTATCTGGTGGCGACCCTGACCAATCCGACGCTCACCACGCTCCTGATCCCGTTCTGCGTGATGGCGCTGGTCAACGGCGCCGGCTATCCGATCATGGTGGCCAACGCGCTGATGCCGTTCCCGGACAGCAGCGGCAAAGCCGCCGCGCTGCAAAATACGCTGCAGCTGGGGCTGTGTTTCGTGGCGAGCATGCTGGTATCGACGTTTATTGCGCAGCCGCTGTTGGCGACGGTGACGGTGATGGTGTCCACGGTGATACTGGCCGCGCTGGGGTATTTCCTGCAGCGGGGAAAAGCGGCCAAGGCGCCGCAAGAAACGCCGCGCGAACATGCTAACTCAGCGTCATAATTGCCAAGCTAAATAATCACTTAAAGAATATGCGTGCCGAGTGCGATTTACAGTTGAGTCAATGCCTCGGCGCGCCTATACTCAAAAACAACCTTGTAAAGTAACACCTTATAATCTCTATATCTCAATTAGCTGTTGTGTACGCGTCTTGCGTCACACTCTTTTTTTGAAGAGGCGTTTATCCTGCGCCGTTTGCGTCGGGTCGCTTCTTTAAATTTCCTCTGTTCATAGTCGGATATCAGACGCCGCGGGCTTATTTCCCGTCGGTATACGTATGCACCCGCAGAAATTGTCTAAGCTGTTTCCTAACGGGTCATCAGTCAGAAGAAGGTGATGGAGAAGCTATGAGTTCATCGTGTATAGAAGATCTGAGCATCCAGGATAACCAGTGGTACCGTATCGCGCACGAAATGCTCGGTCTGGCCGGTATCGAAATTAACGGATCGCGCCCTTTCGATATTCAGGTTAAAAACCCCGAATTCTTTAAACGCGTTTTGCAGCAAGGCTCCCTGGGTCTCGGCGAGAGCTATATGGATGGTTGGTGGGAATGCGAGCGGCTGGATATATTCTTCCAGCGCGTGGTCAGCGCCGGGCTGGAGAAGAAGCTCCCCCACCACCTGAAAGATACCCTGCGTATCGCCGCGGCGCGCCTGACCAATCTGCAATCGAAAAAGCGCGCCTGGATCGTCGGCAAAGAGCATTACGATCTTGGCAACGATCTGTTTACGCTGATGCTCGATCCTTACATGCAGTACTCCTGCGGTTACTGGAAAGACGCCGCCACGCTGGAGGAAGCGCAAGAAGCGAAACTGCGGATGATCTGCGAAAAACTGCAGCTGCAGCCGGGCATGCGCTTGCTGGACATCGGCTGCGGCTGGGGCGGCCTCTCCGCCTATGCGGCGAAAAATTACGGCGTGTCGGTGGTCGGCGTGACCATTTCCGCCGAGCAGCAGAAGCTGGCTCAGGCACGCTGCGCCGGGCTGGACGTGCAGATCCTGCTGCAGGACTATCGTGATCTGCATCAGCAGTTCGATCGCATCGTCTCGGTCGGCATGTTCGAGCACGTCGGGCCGAAAAACTATCGCACCTATTTCAACGTGGTAGAGCGCAATCTGGCGCCGCACGGCCTGTTCCTGCTGCACACCATCGGTTCCAACAAGACCGACATGAACGTCGATCCGTGGATCAACAAATATATCTTCCCGAACGGCTGCCTGCCCTCGGTGAGGCATATCGCCGAGGCCAGCGAAGGCCATTTCGTGATGGAAGACTGGCACAACATCGGCGCCGACTACGATCGCACGCTGATGGCCTGGTTCGAGCGCTTCAAGCAGGCGTGGCCGCAGCTTGCTCCACGTTATTCCGAGCGCTTCGAGCGGATGTTCAGCTATTACCTGAACGCCTGCGCCGGCGCGTTTCGGGCGCGCGATCTGCAGCTGTGGCAGGTGGTGTTCAGCCCGAAAGGCGTTGAAGGCGGCATCCGCGTCGCACGCTGAACGCTCCCCTAATAAAAAAAGCCCCGGCAACCTCATCGCCGGGGCTTTTTTTGCTCTTTCGAACCAGGCGGCTTAGCCGCAGTAAACGCGGATGATTTTATCGTTGCTATCGCCGAGGAAGTTCAGACGGCGCAGGTTGAAATCCATGGTGACGGCAGAGTTGTACGGAATGGCGCGCACCTTGGATTCGATCCGCACGCCTTCCAGCGACGTCATCGGCTTGCCGACGTAGTTTTGATACTGCGAAGCGCCGCAGGTATCGTCCGCATCGGCCACTTGCGCGC
Organism: Serratia sp. ME47; assembly: GCF_903970925.1. Classification (NCBI taxonomy): domain Bacteria; kingdom Pseudomonadati; phylum Pseudomonadota; class Gammaproteobacteria; order Enterobacterales; family Yersiniaceae; genus Serratia; species Serratia sp. ME47. Next base: position 39,902 of record NZ_CAJCKE010000027.1, read on the forward strand.
CGCCGCCCTGCTCAGGTGAACTGCTGCAGGCGCTCAGCGCCAGCAACGCGGTTAACAACAACGTTTTCCCATAAAACTTCACGCGTTTCTCCTCTCTGCTTATGATTCGACTCCGGCGGCAACGCCCGAATCGCTGTCAGTCTTTGTGCGCCGGCGCCACCGCCGCCGCCAGCGTCGCTTCCCGATTGGCCAGCACGCGTTCGACGGTGTCCACTACCGCCTGCGTCTGCGGATCGATCTCGATGTTCACCTTATCGCCCAGGCGTTTTTTACCCAGCGTAGTGCGCTCCAGGGTTTCCGGGATCAGATGCACGCAGAAACGGTTATTCACCACTTCGCCGATGGTCAGGCTAATGCCGTCGATGCCGATGAAACCTTTGTGCAGCACATATTTCATCAATTCCGCATTCGGCATGCGCAACCATACCTGACGGTTATTTTCCGAGGTATAAATTTTGGCCACTTCCGCCGTGCAGATAATATGGCCGGACATCAAATGACCGCCAATTTCATCATTGAATTTCGCCGCGCGCTCGATATTGACGATGTCGCCCAACGCCAGATCGCCGAGGTTGGTCAGGCGCAACGTTTCCTTGATCAAATCGAAGCTGACGCGGTTGCCTTCCACCGCGGTGACGGTCAGGCAGCAGCCGTTATGGGCCACCGACGCGCCCAGCTCCAGCCCCGGCAGCAGTTCTGCAGGCATCTCGATCACATGGGTGCGGAAATTGGGTTTCTCATCAATGGCGACCAGCGGCGCGGTGCCTTGTACGATACCGGTGAACATATGTGCCTCTTCTTACTCAATAGATTAAAACGCTTCCGGCAGTTTGCCCCAGTTGGCGCTGAAAACCAAATCCGCGACGGCAAAAAACGCGTCCCTGCGCATTTAATAACTATTTATCTGCGGCGTTTGCTTAACGACGCCGAGCAGGTACAATATTTTTGACAAAATTCCGCTATTTTAATTGTTGTCCTCTCGCGGCAGCCCTCCCTCCCACATATATAAAATAGAAAGGTGTATGCGTGCAGAAGTACTTAATTGAAGCGCGTAGTTTATTGGCTCTCGCTATCCCGGTGATCATCGCGCAAATCTCGCAAACCGCCATGGGCGTGGTGGATACCATCATGGCCGGCGCTTACAGCGCCACCGATATGGCGGCGGTTGCGGTCGGCACCTCTATCTGGCTACCGGCCATCCTGTTCGGCCACGGCCTGCTGCTGGCGCTGACCCCGGTGATCGCCCAGTTAAACGGCGCCGGCCGTCGCGATCGTATCGCCCATCAGGTGCGTCAGGGCTTCTGGCTGGCCTCCGGCGTTTCCGTGCTGTTGATCGTCGTGCTGTATAACTGCAAATTCGTCATCGACATGATGCACAACATCGATCCGCAGCTGGCGGATAAAGCCGTCGGTTATCTGCACGCCATCATGTGGGGCGCGCCGGGCTATCTGTTCTTCCAGGTGATGCGCAACCAATGCGAAGGGCTGTCCAAAACCAAGCCCGGCATGGTGATCGGCTTCCTCGGCCTGCTGGTGAATATCCCGATCAACTACATCTTCATCTACGGCAAGTTCGGCATGCCGGAGCTAGGCGGCGTGGGCTGCGGCGTCGCGACCGGCAGCGTCTACTGGATCATGTTCCTGATGATGCGCTGGTACGTGAAGCGCGCGCCGTCGCAGCGCGACATCAAGCGCCAGGCAGGCGATCTCGGCGGCCCGGACTGGGCGGCGCTGAAGCGCCTGATCGGCATCGGCATGCCGGTGGCGCTGGCGCTGTTCTTCGAAGTCACCCTGTTCGCCGTGGTGGCGCTGCTGGTGTCGCCGCTCGGGATCGTCGCGGTCGCCGGCCACCAGATCGCGCTTAACTTCAGCGCGCTGATGTTCGTGTTGCCGCTGTCGCTGGGCGTCGGCGCCACCATTCGCGTCGGTTATCGTCTGGGAGAAGGGTCGGTAGAAGGCGCGCGCGTCGCCGCATACTCCGCCATCGGCGTCGGCATCACCATGGCCGTCTGCACTGCGCTGTTTACCGCCACCTTCCGCGAACCGATCGCCCTGCTGTACAACGACAGCCCGGCGGTGGTGGCGATGGCCTCGCAGCTGATGCTGCTGGCGGCGCTGTATCAAATCTCGGATTCAATCCAGGTGATCGGCAGCGGCGTGCTGCGCGGTTATAAAGATACTCGCGCGATCTTCTTCATCACCTTCATCGCTTACTGGGTGTTGGGCCTGCCGAGCGGCTATCTGCTGGCGCTGACCGATGCGGTGGTGCCGGCGATGGGGCCGAGCGGTTTCTGGATCGGCTTTATCATCGGCCTGACCTTCGCCGCCATCATGATGGCGCTGCGCATGCGCTGGCTGCAGAAACAGCCGACCACCGTCATCCTGCAGCGTTCTACCCGCTGAGTCCGTTCCCGGCCGGTTTTCTCCCCGGCCGGGCAGCGGGTTGCGGAAAAAAACGCCTGTCTGCGCACAACCTCAGCAATCGCGTGAAATACCGAATAAAATTGCGTTTTTCCCCTTGCCAGCACGCGGGTAGCTCGTTAATATTCGTCCCCGCTGTCAGCCATGACAGACAGGAAAAGATGCGTCCGTAGCTCAGTTGGTTAGAGCACCACCTTGACATGGTGGGGGTCGGTGGTTCGAGTCCACTCGGACGCACCAAATTCCAGAAGCAGTACAGTGCGTCCGTAGCTCAGTTGGTTAGAGCACCACCTTGACATGGTGGGGGTCGGTGGTTCGAGTCCACTCGGACGCACCAAATTTCAGAAGCAGTGCAGTGCGTCCGTAGCTCAGTTGGTTAGAGCACCACCTTGACATGGTGGGGGTCGGTGGTTCGAGTCCACTCGGACGCACCATATTGCTGATTCACCTCTCCCCCTATCGCGTTATAATTCTCGCTGTTTCGTCTCTGCCCGACCGCTCGATTTTTCATGTCGATTGCGCCGAACTACCGCCATCAGCCATCAGGAACGCCACATGACCACTTTCACCGCCAACACCGCCTTTTTACCGCTCGACAATGGCCTTGCCCGTCGTGAAGGCGTGATGAGCGACGGTTCGCCGGCAGCGGAAGTGCGTTTCGAGACCGGGGCCTTCGGCCAGCTGCAAAAACCCGCGCACGCGCTGCAAACCCGGGTGATATCGGGTGAATTCGAGTTCACCCTCGGCGGCGACACGCGGACAGTGCGGGCCGGCGAGAGCCTGACCCTGCCGGCCAACGTCGCCAGCGGCTGCTTCTGCCTGAGCGCCGGTGTGCTGCTGGAAATCCCGCAAACGCGCTAAGCCGCATTTACAGCAAGGTTATTTGCGCAACAAGCTGTACGCAACGCGTTGCATTTGCGCCACATTTGCCCTCGTTCTGACATATCCGCCGCACCGCCGCGGTTTTTTATTTTGTTTCCCGCCGCTTAGCCTTTATAATGCGCAACGTCTATCAGTTGAATGGTTTCAGCCCTTGATCTGCGAAAACGCAATAACAACACGATTTAATCTCACCCCGTTGCGCAGCATCCCCGCGCCCCCGCGCGGGCTGAATTTTTCCGCCCCACATCAACTGTCGTCACCTATCCTTAACTATGTTTTTCACCACCAGGCACGGCTCAAATTCCCTATCGGCGTAAACAACGCCGGTCAAATTCGTTTTTTTATCCATCACAACTTGTAGAAAACTCCGCCATGAAAAAGACCAAAATTGTTTGTACCATCGGTCCAAAAACCGAATCGGAAGAAATGCTGACCAACCTGCTCAATGCGGGCATGAACGTGATGCGTCTCAACTTCTCTCACGGCGACTATGAAGAGCACGGCAACCGCATTAAGAACATGCGCGCCGTGATGGCGAAAACCGGTATCAACGCCGGCATCCTGCTGGATACCAAAGGCCCGGAAATTCGCACCATGAAACTGGAAGGCGGCAAAGACGCCTCTCTGGTCGCCGGCCAAACCTTCACCTTCACCACCGACCAGAGCGTGATCGGCAACAGCGAACGCGTGGCGGTGACTTACGCCGGCTTCGCCGCCGACCTGAAGATCGGCAACACCGTGCTGGTTGACGACGGCCTGATCGGCATGGAAGTCACCAACGTGACCGAGAACGAAGTCGTTTGCAAGGTGCTGAACAACGGCGACCTGGGCGAGAACAAAGGCGTCAACCTGCCGGGCGTGTCCATCCAGCTGCCTGCGCTGGCCGAGAAAGACAAACGCGACCTGATCTTCGGCTGCGAGCAAGGCGTCGACTTCGTGGCGGCGTCCTTTATCCGTAAACGCTCCGACGTGCTGGAGATCCGCGAGCACCTGAAAGCGCACGGCGGCGAGCAGATCCAGATCATCTCCAAGATCGAGAACCAGGAAGGCCTGAACAACTTCGACGAAATTCTCGAAGCGTCCGACGGCATCATGGTTGCCCGCGGCGATCTGGGCGTTGAAATCCCGGTAGAAGAAGTGATCTTCGCCCAGAAGATGATGATCGAAAAATGCAACCGTGCGCGTAAAGTGGTGATCACCGCCACCCAGATGCTCGATTCCATGATCAAGAACCCGCGCCCTACCCGTGCGGAAGCCGGTGACGTCGCCAACGCCATTCTGGACGGCACCGACGCCGTCATGCTGTCCGGCGAAAGCGCCAAGGGCAAATACCCGCTGGAAGCGGTCAACATCATGGCGACCATCTGCGAACGCACCGATCGCGTGATGCCAAGCCGCATCGATACCCTGAACGATCGCCGCAAGCTGCGCATCACCGAAGCGGTATGCCGCGGCGCGGTTGAAACCGCCGAAAAACTGGACGCGCCGCTGATCGTCGTCGCCACCAGCGGCGGCAAGTCAGCGAAATCCGTGCGTAAATACTTCCCGAACGCCGTGATCCTGGCGCTGACCACCAACCAGACCACCGCGCATCAACTGGTGCTGAGCAAGGGCGTTATCCCGCAGATGGTCAAAGAAATCGCCTCCACCGACGACTTCTACCGCATCGGTAAAGAAGCCGCGCTGGCCAGCGGCCTGGCGCAAAAAGGCGACGTCGTGGTGATGGTTTCCGGCGCGCTGGTGCCGAGCGGCACCACCAACACCGCCTCGGTACACGTGCTGTAATATAAAACGTGACATAATTATCTTGATCAAAACGCCGCTTTGCGGCGTTTTTTTTATCGGCAGTAAACTATTTTTCTCAAAACGCAACCGCGATCTGCTCATTATTTAGCTAATAACAAATCGGAGTAGTCCCATGGAAGCCGGCTGTTTTCCCTCGTTTTTTTAACTAATTTGTAAAACCAGATGCAAGTTTGAGCGAACGATCAAAATAAAGCACCTCAACACTAAAAAATTATTCTCTTTCGAAAAAAGTTTGTGTAATACTTGTAACGCTACATGGAGATTAACTCAATCTAGAGGGTGTTATAATGAATCGTACTAAACTGGTACTGGGCGCGGTAATCCTGGGTTCCACTCTGCTGGCTGGCTGCTCTAGCAACGCTAAAATCGATCAACTGTCTTCTGACGTTCAGACTCTGAACGCTAAAGTTGATCAGCTGAGCAACGACGTGAACGCAATGCGTTCTGACGTTCAAGCGGCTAAAGACGACGCAGCACGCGCTAACCAGCGTCTGGACAACCAAGCTCACGCTTACAAAAAGTAAGATAGCTTTGGTTATTGAAAACGGCGCACATTGTGCGCCGTTTTTTTTTGCCTGTTTGTCGCCTGGGCTTTCCAGCTCTGCAGGCAAAAAAAAGAGGTTCAGCACGCTGAACCCCTCTTCGACCGCTCAATCCGGCAACCTTAGTTCACCGAGCTGATTGGCGCTGCCTTGAATGGGCTCTTATTCGCCGCAGGAGCCGCTGCAGGCGTTAAACTCACCTCAGACGGGCTCTCCCCTACGTTGACCAGCACCGGCATGCCAGAGCGGCGTACAACCGCGCTATCGAACACGGCGCGATCGGTTTGCCCATCGGCAGCAAAGGCTTTCTCCGCTTTAGACAACGCGATCGGCATGGTCTGCGGATCGTCGCTTTCCACACGCGACAGCGGCTGGTGCACTTCCACATAGCGTTTGCCGTCCGGCTCGACCGAAATCTTCACCGGATCGTTGATCACTTGCACCCGCGTACCGCGCGGCACCATGTTGAACAGCGCCTCGATATCCGTCGGACGCAGGCGAATACAGCCGGAGCTGACGCGCATGCCGATACCGAAGTTGGCGTTGGTGCCGTGGATCAGGTATTCACCGCGCCCCATCGCCAGACGCAGGGCGAACAGCCCCATCGGGTTCTCAGGGCCGGCCGGCACCACCGCAGGCAGCGTCACACCCTGGGATTGATAGCGCTTGCGGATGTTGGCGGTGGGCGTCCAGGTCGGGTTAGGGATCTTCTGGCTGATGGAAGTTACCTCCAGCGGCGTGTGCATCCCGGTCTGGCCGATACCGATCGGATAGACGATCACTTTATTCTCGCCTTTCGGATAGTAGTAAAGGCGCAGCTCGGCCAGGTTGACGATGATCCCTTCACGCTTGGTGTCAGGCAGCAGCATTTGGGTCGGAATGGTCAGCACCGTACCCGGCTTAGGCAGGAACGGATCGGTGCCAGGGTTGGCTTCCAGCATGCCCAGCAGGCCAATCTTGTAGTCGGCGGCGATCGCCTCCAGCGGACGGCCGTCGTTTGGCACGGTATAAGTGGTGTTTTCACCGATCAGACGGCTGTCCGGCGGCGGCAGCGGGTATTCGGTCGCACTGGCGGCCTGCGTGCCGGCCAGTACGGTGGCGAAGACCATGCCCATTAAACTCAACGCACGTTTCATTATCATCCCTATATTTTTTATGACGGTTCGCCCCCAAGGCTAACGAGCGCCTGGCGGTGGGTAAATCAGACAATACCTGATTAATACTAGCAACGCTGGCATCAAAGGCAATAAGTTCTCTAAAAATCAACACGTTATAACGTAATCGCCGTCGCTGATTGTCAACGAAACGTCAATGGGTAAGCTGCTGAAATATCACTGAATTGGGGGATGAATCCTGGGGAAAACGGCGGATTGTAAAGACTCATTGACAAAGCGAATATATCAATGAGCCTTTAAAGAGCAGTGGCGTTAAGGATCAGGCCAGCTGAGCGGCTTTACTGCGAATGGCGCGGATCATCGCCTCCAGCCCCTGCGAGCGCGAAGGCGTCAGATGTTGGCTGAGCGCCAGCTCGGTGAAAAACGGCCGCACGTCGAGCTCGACGATTTGCTGTGGCGTCAATTGACGATAAAGAATAAACACCACCGCCAGCAGCCCTTTGACGATCGCCGCGTCGCTATCGCCATGGAATTCGACCTGCCCTTGCTCATCGCGGCGCATCACGATCCACACCTGGCTCTGGCAGCCGGAAATCAGGTTCTCGGCCTGGCGCTCGGCCTCGTCCAGCGGCGGCAATTTGGCACCGAGTTCAATCACGTACAGGTATTTCTCCTCCCAGTTCAAACAGCGGGAGAAATTACGCACCAATTTGTCTTTGTCCGGCAAATTCGCCATGGGGATCCTTTTGTACCGCCGAGGGCGCGCCCCGGCTAGCCTAACAGCTGATGAATGCGTTGCAGCCCGGCCACCAGCCGGTCCACCTCTTCGCGGGTATTATATAACGCCAGCGACGCGCGGCACATGCTCGGCACCTGATAAAACGCCATCAGCGGCATGGCGCAATGGTGGCCGGTGCGAATGGCGATGCCGTACTGATCGAGGAAGCTGCCGACGTCATAGGCATGGTGTTCCCCCAAATTGAAGGCGATCACCCCGGCCCGATGCGCCGGACCATAGATTTTCAGCGTCGGCACCTGCTTGAGCGCCTCAAGCGCGTAATGCATCAGCGACTGTTCATAATCGCGGATCGCATTCAGCCCCAGGGCTTCGACGTAATCGAACGCCGCGCCCAGCCCCATGATGCCGGCGGTGTTCGGCGAACCGGCCTCGAAGCGCCAGGGCGGATCGGCGAAGGTGGTGCCCGCCGTCAGGCTGACCTGACGGATCATCGAACCGCCCCCTTCCCACGGCGGCATCTGCTGCAGGAGCGCCTGGCGCCCATACAGCATGCCGATGCCGGAAGGGCCATACAGCTTATGCCCGGAAAACACGTAAAAATCGCAGTCCAGCGCTTGAACATCGACGCGCTGGTGCATCACCGCCTGCGCGCCGTCCACCAGCACGGTCAGATCCGGCGCCAGGGCTCTGGCGCGGGCGATGATGTCGCGCACCGGGTTGACGGTGCCCAGCACGTTGGAGACCTCGGTCAGCGCCAGCAGTTTACAGGACGCGTCGACCAGTTCCGGCAACCGCGCCAGATCCAGCGTGCCGTCGGTCTGCAGCGGCCAAACCCGCAGCTGCAGACCGCGCTCCTGCGCCAGCATCTGCCAGGGCACGATGTTGGCGTGGTGCTCCATCTCGGTGATGAGAATCGCGTCGCCCGGCTGCAGCCGGTGGCGGCCAAAGCTGTTGGCCACCAGGTTAATGCCTTCGGTGGTGCCCTTGACGAACACCATCTCTTCCGCCGAGGCGGCGTTGATAAAGCGCGCCGCCTGTTCCCGCACCGCTTCCATCTGCTGAGTCGCCTCGGCGCTCAGGGTGTGGATGCCGCGATGCACCGCGGCATAGCCGTGGCGATAGAAATCCAGTTCGCGGTCGATCACCGTCTGCGGTTTCTGCGCGCTGGCGGCGCTGTCGAGGTAGGCCAGCGGTTGGCCGTTCACCTCGCGCGCCAGCAGCGGGAAGTCACCACGCACGCGTTCAATCGGATAACTCATGCAGCCTCCCCCGGCAGGCGCTGGGCGATGCGCGCCAGCACCCGTTCCCGGATGGTGTCGTTGGCGATGCCTTCGGTCAGCTCGGCGGCGAAGGCGAAGATAATCATCTGCTGCGCCGCGCGTTTGTCGATGCCGCGCGACTGCAGATAAAACAGCTGTTCTTCATCGATACGCCCCACGGTGGCGCCGTGGCTGCACTTGACGTCGTCAGCGTAGATCTCCAGCTGCGGCTTGGTATCCACTTCCGCCACTTTCCCCAACAACAGATTGTGGTTGGTCATCTGCCCGTCGGTTTTGATGGCGTGTTTGGCCACTTTGATCATGCCGTTGAACACCGCTTTGCCGCGATCGCTGACCACGGTTTTATGCAGCTGGCGGCTTTCGCAGTAGCCCTTGTTGTGTTCCAGATAGGTGCGGGTATCGCAGATCTCCTTGCCCACCGGCAGCACCAGGCTGTTGATCACCAGATTGGCACCTTCGCCGTTCAGCTGCGCGCTGGTGTTGTGGCGCGTCAGGCCTGCGCCCAACAGGAAGCTGTCGCTTTTCACCCGCGCGTCGCGGCCGATGACCAGATCGTTATGGGCAAAGTGGTAGCTCGGCCGGCTTTCAAACGCCAGCTTGCAGTGCAACAGCCCGGCGTTGTCCGCCACGTTGGCGGTCAGGCGCGCGCCGGTAAAGTGCGCGGCCTCGCCCAAGCTGACATAGTGTTCAATCACTTCCGCCTCGGCCCCGCGCCCGATCTCCAGATGATGACGATGATGCACGGTATTCACTTCCCCCGTCACGCCGCGGCCGCTGCTGATATGCAGCAGGTACAGCGGCCGTGTGGGGGCTTTACCGGCCGGCAGACGGATCAGGCTGGTTTCCTGCGCCAGGCTTTCGGTCAGATGCAGGAAGACTTCGGGCTGAATGGGCTCCGGCAGCGCCTGCGGCGTGCCGTAGGCGGTCAGCTCGAACTGGTAGTCGCCCAGATCGCCATCGCTGAGCGCGGCACTGTAGCGACCGTCGATAAACACCAGCCGGCAGGCGTCGATACCGAGCGCCAGCGCCTCGAGCTGCGCGGCGTTCACGGATGCGGGCTGCGGCTCAAGGAAGTGCTGCTCCAGCAGCCCCTCGAGCGGCGTGTATTTCCAGTTCTCATGTTTGCGCGTCGGCCAGCCGAGTCTCAGCGCCTGCTGCCAGTGCGCCAGCGCATGGGGCGAACGCTCGCCGCCGCGGCCTTCGAACAGACGATACAGCTGCTGCAACGCGTTGGCGTTACTGTTGGTCGGTAAGCCAGCCATAGCCTTGCTCCTCCAACTGTTTCACCAGCGAGAAATCGCCGGATTTGACGATGCGCCCCTGGGACAGCACGTGTACGTAATCCGGCTGGATGTAGTCCAAAATGCGCTGGTAGTGCGTGACGATGATAAAGGCGCGCTTGCCGTCCCGCAGCGAGTTGACGCCGTTGGCGACGATTTTGAGCGCATCGATGTCCAGACCGGAGTCGGTTTCATCGAGAATGCACAGATCCGGCTCCAGCGCTGCCATCTGCAGAATGTCGTTGCGCTTTTTCTCGCCGCCGGAAAAGCCGACGTTGACCGAACGCGTCAGCAGATCGGCCGGCATATCCAGCAGCGCGATTTTCTCTTCGATGAAATCGGCGAAGTCAAAACGATCCAGCGGCTCCTGCTCGCGGTATTTGCGCACCGCGTTGACCGAGGTCTGCAGGAAGAAGTGGTTGCTGACGCCGGGGATCTCCACCGGGTACTGGAAGGCCAGAAACACGCCTTCGCCCGCGCGATCTTCCGGATCCAACTCCAGCAGGTCCTTGCCCTTGAAGGTGACTTCCCCTTCGGTCACTTCGTACTCTTCACGCCCGGCCAGCGTGGCGGAGAGCGTGCTCTTGCCCGAGCCGTTCGGCCCCATGATGGCGTGCACTTCGCCCGGTTTGATCTCCAGATCCAATCCCTTGAGGATCTCGTTGCCTTCCACGCTGACTTTCAAATTCTTGATGCTTAACATGCTGTGTCCTCAGATAGCGCCGACGGCGCTAAAAATGCGGCGATTAGCCTACGCTGTGTTCCAGGCTGATGGCCAAAAGTTTCTGCGCCTCGACGGCGAACTCCAGCGGCAGCTCGGAGAAAACGTCCTTGCAGAAACCGTTGACGATCATCGAAATGGCGTCATCCTCGCTGATGCCCCGCTGCAGGCAGTAGAACAGCTGGTCGTCGCCAATCTTCGAGGTGGTGGCTTCGTGTTCCAGCTGCGCGCTGTTGTTGCGCGCTTCAACGTAAGGGAACGTGTGGGCGCCGCTGTCCGGCCCGATCAACATCGAGTCGCACTGGGTAAAGTTACGGGCGTTTTCCGCCCCCGGCAGGATTTTCACCAGGCCGCGATAGGTGTTCTCGCTGTGCCCGGCGGAAATGCCTTTGGCGATGATGGTCGACCTGGTGTTTTTGCCGATGTGAATCATCTTGGTGCCGGTGTCCGCCTGCTGATGGCCGCTGGTCAGCGCCACCGAGAAGAATTCGCCGATCGAATTGTCGCCCTGCAGGATCACGCTCGGGTATTTCCAGGTGATGGCCGAGCCGGTTTCCGACTGGGTCCAGGACATTTTCGACCCGGCGCCTTCGCACAGCGCGCGCTTGGTGACGAAGTTGAGGATGCCGCCCTTGCTGTCGCCGCCGGAGAACCAGTTCTGCACCGTCGAGTATTTCACTTCGGCGTCTTTATGCAGGATCACTTCCACCACCGCCGCGTGCAGCTGATAGCTGTCGCGAACCGGGGCGGAACAGCCTTCGATGTAGCTGACGTAGCTGCCTTCGTCGGCGATCAGGATGGTGCGCTCGAACTGGCCGGTTTTGGCGGCGTTGATACGGAAATAGGTCGACAGCTCCATCGGACAGCGCACGCCCTTCGGCACGTAGACGAAGGTGCCGTCGGAGGCCACCGCGGCGTTCAGCGCGGCGAAGAAGTTATCGTTGGACGGCACCACGCGCCCCAGATACTGGCGCACCAGATCCGGGTATTCCTGGATCGCTTCGCCGAACGAGCAGAAGATCACCCCGCTCTCCGCCAGTTTTTCACGGTAAGTGGTGGCGACCGAGACCGAGTCGAAGATAGCGTCCACCGCCACCTCGCTGCCCTCGCGCACCGGCACGCCGAGCTGGTTAAACGCCAGCTCCACTTCGCTGGTCAGGTAATCTTTTTCCGTCGCCGCGCCCGGTTGCTGCTCGGCGCCGGGCTGCGAACCGCAGGCGTCGTCGCAGCTGCCGCAGGACGGCGCCGAATAGTAACTGTAGTCCTGGTAGTTAAGGCGTTCGTAATTGGCCTTCAGCCAGTGCGGCTCTTCCATCTGCAGCCAGGCGCGGTAGGCCTCGAGGCGGAATTCCAGCATCCACTCGGGTTCGTTGCGCTTGGCCGAAATGGCGCGCACCACCTCTTCGTTGATGCCCTTGGCCAACTCATCGGTTGCCAGCTGGGTGAAGAAACCTTCTTTGTAGCGAACTTCGCTGACCCAAGCCTGCACTTCATTAGGCATTTCTACATTGCTTCGTGTCATGTTGATTGCATCGCTCAAACGCCAAAACTCTCGCCGCACCCGCAGGCATGCTGAGCTTTAGGGTTATTGAATTTGAATATCTGATTCAGCCCTTCGCGGACATAATCTACCGTGGTGCCGTCAATAAACGGCATCGCCTTCAGCGGCACATAGAGTTTGGCGCCGTCGCGCTCAAACAGCAGATCGTCATCGGCGGGTTCGCGGGTCAGATCCAGCACATAGGCAAAGCCGGCGCAGCCGGATTGTTTTACCCCTAGCTGCAGCCCTTTCACCTGCGGATCCTGCTGCATCAGTTTCGTTATTTGTCGTACGGCGCTGTCGCTTAGCGAAATGCCTTGCCAGACATTCTCGTCCAAAGAAAAAGTGCCGACATTTTCCGTTTGCATAGGGTCTACCTCACACTCGTGTTTGGCCACAGCCAATCTGGGTTACTTATATGTTAGTGATAACGATTATCACTTCAACCGTTTGTTTTGCGGGGGTATCCGCCGCGAGCGCGGTTTTTCGCTGCGGCGTGCGGCAAGCCAGCGGGACATCCGTGGCGGCTTGCGGCGTGTGGCGGCAAGGCGTGCATGCTATCCCTATGAATTTGTTCTTTATCCTGCATCACCGTACCGCACTCCCCGGTGGCCCGTCAGCGTTACAGCGCCGCCGTGCGTTGCCGATCTAAACATTCATAGAAAATACCTATTTCTGCATTCTGTCTGTCGTAAATGTGCGTTTATCGGCATTTTGCGCCGCGGCGCAAGGCGCGGCCTTTAAGTTAAAGTTTAGTCGCTCTGGGTTAAGTTGGGCCGTCGATGGCCTTTTACCCCCATGGAATGAAAAAACGCTGCCACGGGGATTGATCGGCAACGCGGCAGTTTATATGATAATGATTATCATTCAATTTGAATTTGAGCGCGAAGCCAATGACTCTTTCGATCAACGCATGGTTGCTGGGCAAGATTGATGACTACAAATTCAGCGTGCGCGACGCCACGGTGGACTTTTATATGGCCGAAGCGGCGCTGCGCCGCCCGGAATGCAATATTGATCATCTGAAGCGGTACAACAGCGTCAGCCTCACCATGGCCAATCTGTGCCTGGAGAACGGCGATGATGACAGCTATCTGCACGCGCTCAGCAAGCTGCACAACCGGCTGATCGTCGAGATCAACAATCCGCAGCGCTGCCAGCTGTTTCGGGTGCAAAGCTACCACTTCGCCCGCCACACGCTGACGCTGATCTGCCAAAAATATGCGATGGAAGGCACCTGGGAGAAGGCGAACGCGTTTCAGAAGGACTTCGTCAAACGCGTGCCGTTTCAGCTGTAAAACGAAGCGCTCCGCAGGCCGATCGCCTGCGGAAACCGGCGGGGATCAGTCGATGACCGCCGTGGTCAGACGCGAGGTGCAGCACAGCCGATCGCACGCGTCGAAGATCTCTATCTGCCACACCTGATGACGGCGGCCAACGTGCAGCGCGCGGCACACCCCGCGCACCTGGCCATCGAACACCGCCCGCAGGTGGTTGGCGTTGATCTCCAGCCCCACCACCTTCTGTTCGCCTTCGCTGCACAGGTAGCCGGCCATCGATCCCATCGATTCCGCCAGCACCACCGACGCCCCGCCGTGCAGCAGCCCGAACGGCTGCCGGGTGCGGCCGTCCACCGGCATGGTGGCTTCCAGGAAATCCTCGCCCAGCTGAGTAAACTCGATGCCCACATGGCTGACCATGCAGCCGTCGCCGGCGCGGTTCAGCTGCTCCAGCGATGTTTCACGTTTCCACAATTTCACTCAATCATCTCCAGAAGTGCCTGTAATGGGTGGCGCACGCCATTGCCCTCGATGCGTTTCACCTGGCTGCGGCAGGAATAACCGGTCGCCAGGCAGCGCTGACGCGGCAAACGCTGCAGCGTCGGATGCCATGATAGCTCATAAATGCCGAGCGAGTTTTGCAGGTTCTTGGCTTCATGGCCGTAAGTGCCGGCCATGCCGCAGCAGCCGACGCTGACGTTCTCCAGTTTGGCGCCGAAGCGGGCGAAGATCGCCGCCCACTGTTGGCCGCTGGCCGGCAGCGCGGTGGTTTCGGTGCAGTGACCGAACAGATACCAGGGTTCGCCGGTCGCCGGCTGTTCGGCGCGATCCGCGATCCGCTGTTGCAACCATTCATGCACCAGCTGCACCTGGAAATCGCCGCGCTCGGCGCCGAGGATCTCGCGGTATTCGTCGCGATAGCACAGCACCAGCGCCGGATCGACGCCCACCAGCGGCATGCCGAGCTGCGCCACGCGGTTGAGGAAATCGGCGGTTTTGCGCGCGGTGCGGGCAAAGCGCGTCAGGAAGCCCTTCACATGCTGCGCCTTGCCGTTCGGCGAGAACGGCAGCAGCACCGGTTTATAGCCGAGCTTTTCCACCAGCCGGACGAAATCCGCCACCACTTTGGCGTCGTAATAGCTGGTGAACGGATCCTGAACAATCAGCACGTGTTCTTCGCGTTGCTCGGCGTTCAACCCTTCCAACTGTTCCAGCGTCAGCGTGGTCGCCCGGTGGCCTGACAGCTGCTGACGCAGCGTCGGGCTGGACAACAGCGGCAGATCGACCATGCCGACGGCGTTGCGGCTCATCTCCCGCAGCCACGGCTGGCGGAAGAAGAAGTTGAACACCTTCGGCGCGCGGGCCATCAACGGGGTATAGCTCTCTACGCCGGCGACCATGTAGTCGCTCACCGGGCGCAGGTAGCGGGTATGGTAAAGCTGCAGGAAGCGCGAACGGAACCCCGGCACGTCAATTTTGATCGGGCACTGGGTGGAACAGGCCTTGCAGGCCAGACAGCCGGACATCGCCTCTTTCACTTCGTGCGAAAAGTCGTACTCGCCCTTGCCGGCATGCCAGCTGTTGCGGGTTTTCTCGATTAGACCGCGCAAGCTGAGGCGCTGCTGCGGCAGCTGTTTCTCCAGCGCCAACGGATCGACGCCCTGCTCGGCCAACAGACGCAGCCACTCGCGCACCAGCGTCGCCCGCCCTTTCGGCGAATGAATGCGGTTGCCGCTGATCTTCATCGACGGGCACATCGGGCTGCGCACGTCAAAGTTGAAGCACAGGCCGTTGCCGTTACACTCCAGCGCGCCGCGGAACGAGGTGCGCACCTCAACCGGGATCTGGCGATCGAAGGTGCCGCGTTTGACCGCATCCACCTGCATCATCGGCGCATCCACCGCCAGCGGCGCACAGATCTTGCCCGGGTTAAGACGGTTATCCGGATCGAACGCCGTCTTGATGCGGCGCAGCTCCTCGTACAGCGTTTCCCCGAAGAATTCAGGGCTGTACTCGGCGCGGAACCCCTTGCCGTGCTCGCCCCACAGCAGGCCGCCGTATTTGGCGGTGAGCGCCACCACCCGATCGGAGATCTGCTTCATCAGCACTTCCTGCTGGGGGTCGCACATGTCGAGCGCCGGACGCACGTGCAGCACCCCGGCATCGACGTGGCCGAACATGCCATAGCTCAGCTTGTGGTCGTCGAGCAGTTGGCGGAACTCGACGATATAGTCCGCCAGGTGCTGCGGCGGCACGCAAGTATCCTCGGCGAACGGGATCGGCTTGGCGCGCCCTTTGGCGTTGCCCAGCAGCCCGACCGCCTTCTTGCGCATGTTGTAAATGCGCTCGATGCCCGCCAGGTCGCCGCAGATCTGGTACCCGATCACGCCGGCCTGCCGCTGGGCGATCAGTTCATCCAGCCGTTGGCACAGGGTCTCCATCTGGCCGTCTATCAGCGCGCGATCGTCGCCGGCGAATTCGACGATGTTCAGCCCAAGCATCTCTTTATCCGGCACGTCGGCGATCAGTTCGCTTACCGAATGCCAAACGATATCTTCACGCGCCAGATTCAGCACCTTGGAGTCGATGGTTTCCACCGACAGCGCCTTGGCCTCGACCATAAAGGGCGCATTGCGCAGCGCCGAGTCGAAGGAGTCGTATTTCACGTTAACCAGACGACGCACCTTCGGCAGCGGCGTGATGTCCAGCCGCGCTTCGGTGATAAAGGCCAGCGTGCCTTCCGCACCGGTGAGGATGCGCGTCAGATCGAAGGTTTGCAGATCGTCGCTCAGCACGTGGCGCAGATCGTAACCGGTGAGGAAGCGGTTGAGTTTGGGGAATTTTTCCAGGATCAGCGCGCGCTGCTCGCGGCAGCGATTCAGCACCGTGCGGTAGATGCGCCCTTCGGCTGTCTCTTCCAGGGCAATCGTTTCCGCCAGCGCCGTCGGCATGGCGCGGGTGTCGATCATCTCGCCGCCCAGCAGCACCGCCCGCAGGCCCAACACGTGATCGGAGGTTTTACCGTATACCAGCGAGCCCTGGCCGGAGGCGTCGGTATTGATCATGCCGCCCAAGGTGGCGCGGTTGCTGGTGGACAGTTCCGGCGAGAAGAAGTAGCCGAACGGCCGCAAATATTGATTCAGCTGATCCTTGATGACCCCGGCTTCGACTTTCACCCAGCCCTGTTCGACGTTGATCTCCAGAATGCGGTTCATATGACGCGACATATCGACCACGATGCCGGTATTAAGCGACTGACCGTTGGTGCCGGTGCCGCCGCCGCGCGGGCTGAAAGTCAGCGTATTGAAACGCTCTTCCCCCGCCAGGCGGGCGATCAGCGCCACGTCGGCGGTGGAACGGGGAAACACCACCGCATCGGGCAACAGCTGGTAAATGCTGTTGTCGGTGGCCATCGTCAGCCGGTCGGCGTAGCTGGTGGCGGTATCGCCGTTGAATCCGTTTTGCTTCAGTGCTTCCAAAAAGTCGAGCACCCGTTGAACGAGGCCGGGCGCCTGAGAAATCTGTGGGATCATTCGCTTTTTTGACCCTGTCCGTCTATTTTTTATGCGCTGATGTACGCTGAATCGGGCCTTTAATTCAGACCCACCCTATTTTTTAGTGACACTAAAAACTAACATACTCGTTTAGTGAAGGCATTCACATTATTACCGCCCTGCGAGCGCCGCCACAGGCGGCCGCCCGGCGGTGATAAACCGACCGACAGGCACCCCGATTCGCCGGTGCCAGGGATTTAATTGACCAGGATGAGAACCCACTGATGCCACTCCCGCAATCGCGTTACGACTTACCGCGAATTATTTTCGGCGTGCTGTTTATCGCCATCATGATCGTCGCCTGTTTCTGGGTGATCCAACCGTTTATTCTCGGCTTCGCCTGGGCGGGCATGGTGGTCATCGCCACCTGGCCGCTGCTGCTCAAACTGCAAAAGCTGCTGTGGGGCCGCCGCTCGCTGGCGGTGCTGGTCATGACCCTGCTGTTGATCCTGCTGTTCATTCTGCCCATCTCCCTGCTGATCAGCAGCGTGGTGGATAACAGCGCGCCGTTGATCGCCTGGGCCAGCTCGCCAGGCAAGCTGCATATTCCCGACCTCGCCTGGCTGCAATCCGTCCCGATGATCGGCGACAAGCTCTATACCAGCTACCATACGCTGGTTAACGCCGGCGGCGCCGCGCTGCTGGCGAAGGTACAGCCATACTTCGGCCAGACCGCCACCTGGTTCGTGGCGCAGGCGGCGCATATCGGCCGCCTGCTGCTGCACTGCGCGCTGATGCTGCTGTTCAGCGCCTTGTTGTACGCGCGCGGCGAACAGGTCGCGCTGGGTATCCGTCACTTTGCGGTGCGCCTCGGTTCCGCGCGCGGCGATGCGGCGGTGCTGCTGGGCGGCCAGGCGATCCGCGCGGTCGCGCTGGGCGTGGTCGTGACGGCGCTGGTGCAGTCGGTGCTGGGCGGCATCGGTCTGGCGGTAAGCGGCATTCCGGCCGCCACCCTGTTGACGATGCTGATCTTCATCTGCTGTGTGGCGCAATTGGGGCCGCTGTTGGTGCTGGTGCCGGCCATCATTTGGCTGTACTGGCACGGCGACACCACCTGGGGCACCGTGCTGCTGGTCTGGAGCTGCGTGGTGGCCACGCTGGATAACGTGCTGCGCCCGGTGCTGATCCGCATGGGCGCCGATCTGCCGCTGCTGCTGATCCTGTCCGGCGTTATCGGCGGTTTGCTGGCCTTCGGCATGATCGGCCTGTTCATCGGCCCGGTAGTGTTGGCGGTGTCTTATCGCCTGCTGACCGCCTGGATGGATGAAGCGCCGGAGCCGACCACCGCGCCGGAGCAAGTGATCGAAGAACTGGAAAAACGTTAATCGCCCTCCCTTCCGCCCGCATCGCCGGGCGGAAGAGTTTCCCCTCTCACTACGCCTACCTCATTCGGGTAATATCTTCGCCAAATATAATGCCGTTGTTTATTGATTAAGGCGCGGCAAATGGAAAGGTGCAATGTAAATCCGTGTTTGCTGCAAAATGCAAAAAGAGATAACGCCCGCAAATAAATGGTGATACCGCTATCGATTAGGATGATTCTTAATGACTAGTCGCGTTCAAATATCTAGTATTATGGCCATCTATTGCTTCAAATCACTGATTTTAAAGCAACCTTTCTTAACAATGTAATGCCATACATGTGAATTGCTGTGTGTAGTCTTTGCCCATCTCCTACGATGGGCTTTTTTTTATTCTTTTTTCGCCAAATTGATTATTTAACGCGCCGTTATTTACATTCAGAAATAAAAAGGCCGCAGCGTAAACTGCGGCCGGGTATTAATGCCTTAGCAACGCCGAAGCCTTATTTCTTTTTCGACAAGTTGATCCAGGTCTGCACTACGGTATCCGGATTGAGCGACAGGCTATCGATGCCCTGCTCCATCAACCACTCGGCGAAGTCTTCATGGTCGGACGGCCCCTGGCCGCAGATACCGACGTATTTGCCGTGGCGTTTGGCCGCCTGGATCGCCATCGACAGCAGCGCTTTCACCGCGTCGTTGCGTTCGTCGAACAGTTCTGACACCACGCCGGAGTCGCGATCCAACCCCAGCGCCAGCTGGGTCATGTCGTTGGAGCCGATGGAGAAGCCGTCGAAGTGCTCAAGGAACTGATCCGCGAGCAGCGCATTGGACGGGATCTCGCACATCATGATCACTTTCAGCCCGTTTTCGCCGCGTTTCAGCCCCTGACGCGCCAGCTCGGCCACCACCGCTTCCGCCTGCGCCACGGTGCGCACGAACGGCACCATGATTTCGACGTTGGTCAGCCCCATTTCGTTACGCACGCGTTTCACCGCTTCGCACTCCAGCGCGAAGCAATCGCGGAAGCTGTCGGCCACGTAGCGGCCGGCCCCGCGGAAGCCCAGCATCGGGTTCTCTTCGTGCGGTTCATACTTGTCGCCGCCCACCAGGTTGGCGTACTCGTTGGATTTGAAGTCGGACAGACGCACGATCACGCGCTTCGGCCAGAAGGCGGCGCCCAGCGTCGCGATCCCTTCGGTCAAACGACCGACGTAGAACTCGACCGGGTGGTCATAGCCCTGCATCAACGCGCGAATTTCGTTTTGCAACGCCGGCGTTTGCTGATCGAACTCCAGCAGCGCGCGCGGGTGCACGCCGATCATGCGGTTGATGATGAATTCCAGCCGCGCCAGGCCCACGCCTTCGTTCGGCAAACGCGCGAAGTCGAAAGCGCGATCCGGGTTGCCGACGTTCATCATGATCTTCAGCGGCAGATCCGGCAGTTCGGTCACTTCGGAGCTCTGCACGCTGAAGTCCAGCATGTCGCTGTAAACGAAGCCGGTGTCGCCTTCCGCACAGGATACGGTGACTTTCTGGCCGTCTTTCAGCACGTCGGTGGCGTGGCCACAGCCCACTACCGCCGGAATGCCCAGCTCACGGGCGATGATCGCCGCGTGGCAGGTGCGCCCGCCGCGGTTGGTGACGATCGCAGCGGCCTTCTTCATGATCGGCTCCCAGTCCGGGTCGGTCATGTCGGTCACGAGCACGTCGCCCGGCTGGATGCGATCCATTTCGCTGATATCGTGAATCACTTTCACCGGACCGGCGCCGATGCGATGACCGATGGCGCGGCCTTCCACCAGCACCGGGCTGGAGCCGTTCAGCTGATAGCGTTCCATGGTCTGTTCGTTGGAGCGAACGGTCTCCGGGCGCGCCTGCACGATCAGCAGTTTGCCGGTATGGCCGTCTTTCGCCCACTCGATATCCATCGGGCGGCCGTAATGTTTTTCGATCAGGATCGCTTGATGCGCCAGCGCCTGCACTTCGTCATCGGTCAGCGAGAACCGGCTGCGCTGCGCTTCCGGCACGTCTTCGATGCGCACCTGCTTGCCGTGATCCTGCGACGGCGCGTACACCATGCGGATTTTTTTCGAACCCAGGTTGCGGCGCACGATCGCCGGCTTGCCTTTTTGCAGCGTCGGCTTGTGCACATAGAACTCATCCGGGTTCACCGCGCCCTGCACCACCATCTCACCCAGACCGAAGGCGGAGGTGATGAACACCACCTGATCAAAGCCGGACTCGGTGTCGATGGTGAACATCACGCCCGAGGAGGCCAGATCGGAGCGCACCATGCGCTGTACGCCCGCCGACAGCGCGACGCCGCGGTGGTCGTAACCCTGGTGCACGCGATAAGAGATGGCGCGGTCATTGAACAGCGACGCGAACACGTGCTTGATCGCCACCATCACGGCGTCGATGCCCTGCACGTTGAGGAAGGTTTCCTGCTGGCCGGCGAAGGAAGCGTCCGGCATGTCTTCCGCCGTGGCGGAGGAGCGCACCGCAAAGGAGGCTTCCGGTTCGCCGTCGGCGAGCTGTTGGTAAGCCTGATGAATTTCACGCTCGAACTCGGCGTGGAACGGCGTGTCGATCACCCATTGGCGGATCTGGGCACCGGCCTTGGCCAGTTGTGCAACGTCGTCAACGTCAGTCTGATCCAGTAACTGATAGATGCGCTGGTTAACACCGCTTTGTTCGAGGAAATCGTTAAACGCCTGCGCGGTGGTGGCAAAACCGTTCGGCACGGCCACGCCCAAATCGGAAAGATTGGTGATCATTTCACCGAGGGAAGCGTTTTTGCCGCCGACACGGTCAACGTCGTGCATGCCAAGCTGGTTGTACCAAAGCACATTACGCAAGTCTGGGCCATTGTTGGACATCGAGACAATCCTTATTGCTATCAGTAGGGTAAAGACGGATTTAATTCGCTTGCTTTACGGCGCCGCTAAACGCGGAGCCGAATCAGACTAGCACACTGATCCGGGGAAAATGGAAAGGTGAATCGATCAACCCACTGAAGAAAGTGGTTTTTAAGAGAATGTCCTAACCGGCTGATTTGCCTGGGAACCGTTCCCAAACGCACGAAAAGCTTAGTTCTCAACAAATTACGTTCTTTTTAAACTTCTGTTTTAATGACCGCGCAAACGCTACCGTTTTTGGTGAAAATAACGGCAAACTCGCGCTTCAGGTGGAAAAGCGCCGCTGGGCCGCACTTTTTACGGCCGCTAATCGCGCTTTCCGCCCGCGCCGCCGCATGGCGGTTTATCGCCCCGTCGTCACAATTTTTTCTCTCGCCCCTTTACCGACGGATCGTCTGCGGCCCATGATATTGACAGTGATGACAGCAGGAACACCGTTTTCAGGTAAGGAGCCTCGGGTGGAAAGAAGCGTTTTTTATATTTCGGATGGTACGGCGATCACCGCCGAAGTGCTGGGACACGCGGTGCTGTCGCAGTTCCCGGTCACGGCGACCACCTATACCCTGCCGTTTGTCGAAACCGAGGCCCGCGCACGCGCAGTTCGCCAGCAAATCGATGATATTTACCATGAAACCGGCGTGCGCCCGTTAGTGTTTTACTCCATTATCTCGCCGGAAGTGCGCGATGTGATCGTCCAGAGCCAGGGCTTCTGCCAGGATATCGTGCAGGCGCTGGTCGGCCCGCTGCAGGGCGAGCTGGATGTGGAACCGACGCCGGTGCCGAACCGCACCCACGGCCTGACCGCCAGCAATCTCGGCAAGTACGACGCCCGCATCGCCGCCATCGACTATACCCTGGCGCACGATGACGGCATTTCGCTGCGCAACCTCGATCAGGCGCAGGTGATCCTGCTCGGCGTCTCGCGCTGCGGCAAAACCCCCACCAGCCTCTATCTGGCGATGCAGTTCGGCATCCGCGCCGCCAACTACCCGTTTATCGCCGACGATATGGACAATTTGCATCTGCCGGCCTCGCTGAAACCGTTTCAGCATAAATTATTCGGCCTGACCATCGATCCGGAGCGCCTGGCGGCGATCCGTGAAGAGCGGCGCGAAAACAGCCGTTACGCCTCCTTGCGCCAGTGCCGCATGGAAATCGCCGAGGTCGAGGCGCTGTTCCGCAAAAACCAGATCCGCTACCTCAACACCACCAACTATTCGGTCGAAGAGATCTCCACCAAAATCCTCGATATCCTCGGCATGAGCCGCCGCATGTTCTGATCTTTCCCCGCGGGGCCATCGCGCCCCGCCGCCTGCCGTTTATTTCAGCAGCAGCTGATTTTTTTGTGCTTTTTTTCGCGGCTTTGATCAACAGAACGCAATCTCTACGGTTGAATTCAGCGCTTTTTGCGTTATTGTGATCGCCATCACTTCCCGGCGCTCCTGCCGCAGAGAAGAACAGTTTCCAGGGAACAACATGCACAAAACAGATGAACTGCGGACCGCGCGCATCGACAGCCTCGTCACGCCGCAAGCGTTGGCGGATAAGCTGCCGATCTCGGCGGCCGTCGCCGATAACGTGACAGCGTCACGTAAACGCATTGAAAAAATCCTTACCGGTGAAGACCGCCGCCTGCTGGTGGTGATCGGCCC
This sequence comes from Serratia sp. ME47, assembly GCF_903970925.1. Classification (NCBI taxonomy): domain Bacteria; kingdom Pseudomonadati; phylum Pseudomonadota; class Gammaproteobacteria; order Enterobacterales; family Yersiniaceae; genus Serratia; species Serratia sp. ME47. The sequence continues at coordinate 62,936 of NZ_CAJCKE010000027.1, forward strand.
CTGCTCCATCCACGATCTCGACGCCGCCGTCGATTACGCCGGCCGGCTGAACGCCCTGCGCGAACGCTATCAGGATCGCCTGGAGATCGTGATGCGCACCTACTTCGAAAAACCGCGCACCGTTGTCGGCTGGAAAGGCCTGATCTCCGATCCGGCGCTGGACGGCACCTTCCAGGTCAACCGCGGCATCGAAATGGCGCGCCGCCTGCTGCTGGAGGTGAACCAGCTCGGCCTGCCGACCGCCACCGAATTCCTGGACATGGTCGTCGGCCAATACATCGCCGATCTGATCAGCTGGGGCGCCATCGGCGCGCGCACCACCGAAAGTCAGATCCACCGTGAAATGGCCTCGGCGCTCTCCTGCCCGGTCGGCTTCAAAAACGGCACCGACGGCAACACCCGCATCGCCATCGACGCCATTCGCGCGGCGCGTGCCGGGCACATGTTCCTGTCGCCGGACAAACATGGTCAGATGACCATCTACCAGACCAGCGGCAACCCGTACGGCCACATCATCATGCGCGGCGGCAAAACGCCGAACTACCACGCCAGCGATATCGCCGCCGCCTGTGACAGCCTGCGTGAATTCGATCTGCCGGAGCACCTGGTGATCGACTTCAGCCACGGCAACTGCCAGAAGATGCATCGCCGTCAGTTGGAAGTGGCCGACAATGTCTGCCAGCAGATCCGCGCCGGCTCTGCCGCCATCACCGGCGTGATGGCGGAAAGCTTCCTGGTGGAAGGCACGCAGAAAATCGTCGCCGGCCAGCCGCTGACCTATGGCCAGTCGATCACCGATCCTTGCCTGAGCTGGTCCGACAGCGAACAGCTGCTGGCGATGCTGGCGGATGCCATCGATAGCCGCTTCTAGCCTATCGCAGGCCGGGGCCACGCCCCGGCTTTATCTCCCCTGTTTCGCTCATCTATACTGATCGCAATCCTTTAACACCCGCCGCAACGCACTGGGAGCCCCGGCATGATTCACTCTCTGTTATCCATCCCCTGCGTCACGCTGCAGGGCGAGCAAAAAACGCTGGGCGATTTCCCGGCGCGCGCTTACCTGGTGGTCAACACCGCCAGCAAGTGCGGCTTCACCCCGCAATACCGCGGGCTGGAAAATTTGTGGCAATACTATCGCGAACGCGGGTTGATGGTGCTCGGCTTCCCTTGCAACCAGTTTGGTTCTCAGGAGCCGGGCAGTCCGCTTGAGATCGCCAATTTTTGCGGCCTCAACTACGGCGTCAGTTTCCCGCTGTTCAACAAAATAGAGGTCAACGGCCCCGGCGCCCATCCGCTGTTCAACGAACTGAAACGCCTGGCGCCCGGCATTCTGGGCAGCCGCCGCATCAAATGGAATTTCACCAAATTCCTGCTCACCGCCGATGGTCAACGTGTCACGCGCTTTGCGCCGATCACCAAACCTGAGCGTCTGTTCGACCGTATCGAAACCCTGCTGAAATAATCCCCTCTTTTTTACGGGCCGAGCGCGTTCGGCCCGTCGCCGGATGTCCGTTCGGCAAAAAGGTTCCATCGGTAAGAAAATTTTCCTTGATGTAACCTTTCCATCACATGATAATGATTCTCAATTTGATATTAATTACCATTTAATGGTCTGTTTTATAAGCACAAAGATGATGGATACTGCCAACACGCCAACTCCCGCCGCCGCGGCCCCGACCGAGCACAGCGCAAACGCGCCGCCCAGCTACGACAGCGCACAGCTGCTCGGCGCCGACGGCATCGCGTTCATTACCCATCAGGGCCAGCGCTATCAACTGCGGCAGACCAAGGCAGGGAAATTGATCCTGACCAAATAACCACAGAATCCTCAAACGCCAGCCACCCCGATCTTGTGATCCAGGCAGCCAGCAAATCTATTGATATGTTTCATTACATACGGAGAGTTGCACCATGCCTCTGACATTTTCCACCCGGCTGCGTTTTTCCGCGTTGAGTCTGGCGATTGCCTGCGCTCTGCCTACGGTGGCCTTGGCACAAAACACCAGCACGACACCCTCTTCCTCCCCCGCGACGCCGGCCAAAAAAGCCAAAGCCGCTGACGAAACCATGACCGTGGTCGCCACCGGCAATCAGCGCAGCAGCTTTGAAGCGCCGATGATGGTGACGGTCATCGAAGGCAGTTCGCCGGAAAGCCAAACTGCGGGGACCGCTGCCGATATGCTGCGCCGCGTGCCGGGTATTACCGTCACGGGCTCCGGCCGCAGCAATGGGCAGGATCTCATGATGCGCGGTTACGACCGACGCGGCGTGCTGACGCTGGTCGACGGCATCCGCCAGGGCACCGATACCGGCCATATTAACGGCACATTTTTAGATCCTGCGTTGGTGAAACGCATTGAAATCGTGCGCGGCCCTTCTGCCCTGCTGTACGGCAGCGGCGCGCTGGGTGGCGTAGTGTCTTATGAAACTGTCGACGCCGCCGACCTGCTGTTGCCAGGCCACGACAGCGGGTTCCGCGTCTACGGCACCGCCGGCAGCGGCGATCACAGCTTGGGCATGGGCGCCAGCGCCTACGGCAAGACCGATAACCTCGACGGCCTGCTGTCGTTCGGCACCCGCGACGTCGGCAATCTGCGCCAGGGCAATGGCTTCGATGCCCCCAACGACGAAACCATCAACAACGTGCTGGCCAAAGGCACCTGGAAGATCGACGACAACCAGTCGCTGGGCGGCAACCTTCGTTACTACAACAACAGCGCCCAAGAGCCGAAAAACCCACAAACGCCAGCCAGCTCCGCTGGAAACTTAATGACCGATCGTTCGACGATCCAACGCGACGCGGCTCTGAGTTACAAACTGAAGCCGGTCGGCCAGGATTGGCTGGATGCTGAAGCTAAAGTGTATTACTCGGACGTGAAAATTAACGCGCACGCCAGCGGCAGCGAAGATGAAGCGCGCAAACAAACCACTAAAGGCGCCAAACTCGAAAACCGCACACGCCTGTTTGCAGATACTTTCGCTTCGCACCTGTTGACCTACGGCACCGAGGCTTACAAACAGGAGCAAACGCCGGGCGGAGCGACCGAAAGTTTCCCGCACGCAAAAATCAACTTCGCTTCAGGCTGGCTGCAGGACGAAATCACGCTGCGCGATCTGCCCGTCACCCTGCTCGCCGGCACCCGCTATGACAATTACAAGGGCTCAAGTGACGGCTATGCCGATGTGGATGCGAACAAATGGTCCTCACGCGGCGCAGTCAGCATTACCCCCACCGACTGGCTGATGCTGTTCGGCTCCTATTCTCAGGCGTTCCGCGCACCGACGATGGGTGAGATGTACAACGACTCCAAACACTTCTCCATCCCAATGGGGCCTACCACCATCACCAACTATTGGGTGCCGAACCCTAATTTGAAACCGGAAACCAATGAAACTCAAGAGTATGGATTTGGTCTGCGTTTCGACGATCTGCTGCTCGCCGATGATAGCTTGCAGTTCAAAGCGAGCTATTTCGATACCAAAGCCAAGGATTACATCACAACCGACGTCACCATGGAGCTGGGACGCGGCCCGCGCGGCCCTTACTGCATCAGTTGCACCACCTTCTCGACCAATATCGATCGCGCAAAAATCTGGGGATGGGACGCTACGCTCAGCTATAAAACCTCTTGGTTCGGCTGGGATTTGGCTTATAACCGCACCCGCGGCAAAAATGAAGCGACCGGTGACTGGTTGAGCAGCATCAATCCGGACACCGTCACCAGCTCGCTGGATGTGCCGCTGGGCGAAACCGGTCTGTCCGCCGGTTGGGTCGCCACCTTCGCCGAACGCGCCACCCGCGTGCAGACGGGCACGCCGGAGCAAGGCGGCTACGGGGTTAACGACTTCTATCTGAGCTACAAAGGCCGCGACCGTCTGCAGGGCGTCACCACCACCGTGGTGCTGGGCAACGCCTTCGACAAAGAATATTACTCGCCGCAGGGCGTCCCGCAGGATGGCCGCAACGCCAAACTGCTGGTCAGCTACCAGTGGTGATCATTTGACTATCTGGCGGACATCCGGTGTGTCCGCCATTCGCATCACAGCGCAGGAGAATCCCGCATGAGCAACACCCTGTACGAACGTTACCAACAGGCTAAAATCGACCATCCCGGCAAATACGCCCGCGATCTGGCGGCGATCCTTGGCGTCAGCGAAGCAGAGCTGACGCACGCCCGCGTTGGCCACGACGCACGCCGCCTGCAGGCCGACGCCCGCACGTTGCTGACCGAACTCGAGCAAGTGGGCGTCACCAAGTCCATCACCCGCAACAGCTATGCGGTGCATGAGCAGATGGGCCGCTACCGCAACCAGCACCTCAACGGCCACGCCGGGCTGATCCTCAACCCGCGCGAGCTGGATCTGCGCCTGTTCCTCAACCACTGGACCAGCGTCTTCGCCATGAGCGAAACCAACAAGCGCGGCGTGCGCCACAGCATTCAGTTCTTTGACCCGCAGGGCGATGCGCTGCACAAGGTCTACACCACCGAGGAAACCGATCTGCCGGCCTGGATGGCGCTGGTGGAACGCCACCTGAGCGAAGAAAACCCGGCGCTGGCGCTGCAGCCCGTCGAGGCGGCCACCTCCGATGAAGCCACGCAGGATCAGGCCAAAATCGACGCTGAATGGCGCGCGATGACCGACGTGCACCAGTTCTTCCAGCTGCTGAGCCGCAATAAGCTGACGCGCCAGCAGGCCTTCCGCGCCGTCGGCGACGATCTGGCCTATCAGGTGGACAACAGCGCGCTGTCGCAACTGCTGGAGGCGGCGCAGCAACAGCAAAATGAGATCATGATCTTCGTCGGCAACCGTGGCTGCGTGCAGATTTTCACCGGCCAGATCGAACGCTTGATGCCGCAGGAAGGCTGGATCAACGTGTTCAACCGCCGCTTCACGCTGCACCTGATTGAAAACGCCATCGCCGAAAGCTGGATCACCCGCAAACCGACCAAAGACGGCATCGTCACCAGCCTGGAGCTGTTCGCCGCAGATGGCACGCAGATCGCGCAGCTGTATGGCCAGCGCACCGAAGGCCAACCGGAACAAACCCAGTGGCGCGAGCAGGTCGCCGCGCTCGCCGCCAAGGACATCGCCGCATGAAATCCTCCTTGATCCGCCGCCTGGCGTTGATGGTGACGCTGACGCTGCCGCTCACCGCCGCCGCCGCACAGCGCATCGTCTCGATCGGCGGCGACGTGACGGAAATCGCCTTTGCGCTCGGCGCCGGCGACGACGTGATCGCCCGCGACAGCACCAGCCTGCATCCGGAAGCGGTGAAAAAGCTGCCGGACGTCGGCTACATGCGCCAGCTGAACGCCGAAGGCATTCTGGCGCTGAAACCGACGCTGGTGCTGACGACCGAGCTGGCGCAGCCGGCGCTGGTGCTCAAACAACTGGCGGACAGCGGTGTCAAGGTCGTCAGCGTGCCGGGTGACACCACCCTGCAGGCGGTGCCGCAAAAAATCGCCGCGATCGCCGCCGCGCTGCAGCGTGATGAGCAAGGCAAGCAGTTGAGCGAGCGCTATCAACAGCAGCTGGCGGCGGTCGATACCACTCCGCTGCCGGTCAAGGTGCTGTTTGTGATGAGCCACGGCGGCATTACGCCGATGGCGGCCGGGCAACACACCGCCGCCGACGCGGTGATCGCCGCCGCCGGACTGAAAAACGCCATGCAGGGTTTTGACCGCTACCGTCCGCTGTCGCAGGAAGGCGTCATCGCCAGCGCGCCGGATCTGTTGCTGGTCACCACCGACGGCGTACGCACCCTCGGCGGCGAACAGCAACTGTGGACGTTGCCGGGTCTGGCGTTGACGCCGGCAGGCAAGCAGCGTCGCGTGCTGATCGTCGATGACATGGCGCTGCTGGGCTTCGGTCTGGAAACGCCGGCGGCGCTGGCCAAACTGCGCCACGCGGCGGAGCAAAAGTAATGCGCTGTCGCACCTCGCCTCAGTTAGCCATCATCGGCCTGCTGGTGCTGCTGACGCTGCTGGCGCTGGTCGCCGCTAACCTGGGCGCGCTGACGCTGTCGTTTGGCACCCTGTGGCGCGAACCCTTTAGCGACGCCGCCTGGCACATCTGGCTCAACATTCGTCTGCCGCGCGTGCTGTTGGCGGTGGTGATCGGCTGTGCGCTGGCGGTATCCGGCGCGGTAATGCAGGGGCTGTTCCGCAACCCGCTGGCGGATCCGAGCCTGCTGGGCATCAGCAGCGGCGGCGCGCTGTTTGTCGCGCTGTTCATCGTGATGCCGCTGGCGTTGCCGGTGACGATCGCGTTGTATGGCCACATGCTGGCGGCGTTCCTCGGCAGCCTGCTGGTATCGCTGCTGATCTACGGCATCAGCCGCAGCGGGCACGGCAATCTGTCGCGGCTGCTGCTGGCGGGCATCGCGATCAACGCCCTGTGCATGGCGGCCATCGGCGTGCTCTCCTACATCAGCAGCGATCAACAGCTGCGCCAATTCTCGCTGTGGATGATGGGCAGCCTCAGCCAGTCGCAATGGCCGACGCTGGCCGTTTCCGCCTCGCTGATCCTGCCCACGGCGTTGCTGACGCTGCTGCAGGCGCGTCGTCTGAACCTGTTACAGCTGGGGGACGAAGAGGCACACTACCTCGGGGTGAACGTTCAGCGCGCCAAGCTGCAGCTGCTGCTGTTGAGCGCCCTGTTGATCGGCGCGGCGGTGGCGATGAGCGGCGTGATCGGCTTCGTCGGTCTGGTGGTGCCGCATCTGGTGCGCATGCGCCTCGGCGGGGATCACCGCTGGCTGCTGCCCTGCTCTGCTCTGGGCGGCGCCTGCCTGCTACTGGTCAGCGACACGCTGGCGCGCACGCTGGTGGCGCCGGCCGAAATGCCGGTGGGATTGATGACCAGCCTGATCGGCGGCCCTTACTTCTTGTGGCTGGTGATGCGCCAGCGGGAGCGAACCGGTGGATAACGTCGCCAACCTCACGGCCCGGGAGCTGCGCTACAGCCTCGGTACGCGCCGCTTGATCAACGATGTTTCGCTCAGCCTCGCCGGCGGTGAAATGGTGGCGATTATCGGCCCTAACGGCGCCGGCAAATCGACGCTGCTGCGTTTGCTGACCGGCTATTTGACGCCGGACTGCGGCGAATGCCGGCTGCTTGGCCGCCCGCTGGAACACTGGGCGCCGCAGCAGTTGGCCAAAGTCCGAGCCGTGATGCGTCAATACAGCGATCTGGCGTTTCCCTTCAGCGTGGAAGAAGTGGTCAGCATGGGACGCGCGCCGCACGGCAAACGCGACGAGCACCAGGCGATCCAACAGGTGATGGCGCAGACCGATTGCCTGGCGCTGGCGCAGCGCGACTATCGTCAGCTGTCCGGCGGCGAACAGCAGCGGGTGCAACTGGCGCGGGTATTGGCGCAGCTGTGGCAGCCGCAGCCGTCCCCCGCCTGGCTGTTCCTCGACGAGCCGACTTCGGCGCTGGATCTTTACCACCAGCAGCATACCCTGCGCCTGCTGCGCTCGTTGACGCGCCAACAGCCGCTGGGCGTCTGCTGTGTGCTGCACGATCTCAATCTGGCGGCGCTGTACGCCGACCGCATCCTGCTGTTGCATCAGGGGCGTCTGGTGGCGAGCGGCACACCGCAGGAAGTGTTGCAGACGGAAATCCTCACCCGCTGGTACCAGGCCGATCTCGGCGTGATTCATCATCCCGAAGTGTCGTTGCCGCAGGTCTATCTGCGCCAATGAAACGTTCAAGGGCGCCATGAGGCGTAATGCCGCTCAGTTAATCCTGAGTGGCATTTTTTTATCCAGCCTCTGGGCGTTCTGTGCAGGGGAATTGCCGTAAATGTCCCGCATTTCTCTGTGGCCAACATGAACGGCAATTGGAGGGGCCGATGGCGCGGCCCCTCCACCCGCGCCTTTGCTTAACACCGTCTGTCCGCTATGCGGATACCCTCGCCGCGTCTGCGTTGTCGGGCGGGTCGGCTGCGACAAACGTCCCTGTTAGTCTCGCCTCAACCGGCCTTCCCTGGCCGGTTGCCCCTGACAACGCCGTCTTGCTCGGCAGCCGGTGATGCG
>NZ_CAJCKE010000028.1:0-64929 GCF_903970925.1 Serratia sp. ME47
GTTTTTGATGGTAGGCACCGGCAAGGTCTTCACCGTCACCGACGTCGGCGCCTGGGGCATTGAAAACGAACTGGTGTTCTTTATGGGTGGGGTCGCCATACTGCTGCTGGGCAGCGGGAAGTATGCCATCGCGCGCAATGAAGCCTATCGATAAACCGCGCTATCAATAAGGAGGTTTCTGGTCTGAGCCTCCTCTTTATCTATAACGGCCATTAACGATCGGCCAGCCGGTAAACCGGTACCTTGCGCGTCGTGCCGGTCAGGGTGTCGAAAATCTCCGTTTCCGCTGTCACGATCGTCATGCCGGTTTTTCTTAGCCTGCGCACTTCGGCAGCGATGCGTTGTATGCCGAACCAGAACAGTCCGTCCAGCGCCGTGACGCCCAGCCCCTGCTCCAGCGCCAGCTTAAGCCGCTCACGCGGCGCCTTGAGCGCCTTGGCGATTTCCCGGTAAGGCAGCGCGTCCACGCCCGACGCCGAGGTTCGGTGAATGCGGGTCGACAGACCGTATTGGAAGGCCTCGGGCACGTCGCTTAAATCACTCTTCAGGCTGTAAACGCAGCCAAAGCGCTTGCCGTTGAACACCACATTTTTTTGACTGATCGACAGCTCATCACGCAGGCCGGCAATCAGCTGCGGCGCCCGCACCAGCAATAAGCGAAACGGCAATTCGAAACTGGTCACATAGTCCACGTTGAGCAACGCAATGCGCAGGCGCTCTTCCGCGCCCGCCTGCGTCTGGCGACACTCGTTCAACACCTCGCTCCACTGGCGCGCAAGCCGCGGGGCTTCATCCAGCGGCGCGAAATGGTATTTCTCGATGTGGTAGTCGATTCTTTCGTTCATGTCCGTTGGCCCCCGCGTCAGTCATCATGCCCTCAGCAAATTACCTTACCCGCGGCCCACAATACAACACCGCATCGCGCCGCAAGACGCGGAAAAAATCGGGCGCATACGCCCCCTGCGCGCTCGCTCAAGGTGAGTCGTGCAACAGCAGCGATATCTCTTCGGCGGCCGAGCGCAACAAAGGCAGGTGGTGCTGATGCAAACGCTCTGCGGAAACCTGGCCGGCATGCACGCCGACGTTCAACGCCGCGGCGATGCGGCCGTCCGGCGTGGTGAGCGGTACCGCCAGTGAACGCAGGCCAATCTCCAGTTCCTGATCGTTGATGGCATATCCCTGCTGACGCACGCGCGCCAGCTCTTCCCGCAATGCGCTGACGCTTACCAGGGTATGGCTGGTGTAACGCAGTTGAGTCAATCGCGCCAAATAGTCATTCAACGTCTCACTGGCGAGCCCGCTGAGCAGCACCCGCCCCATCGACGTCGTGCTGGCGGGTAAGCGACTGCCGACGTGCAAATCGATGGTCATGATCCGCGAAGTTGATGCGCGGGCGATATAAAGAATGTCATCGCCGTCCAATATGGCCATGGAACAGGACTCATTGAGCGTCTGGCTGAGTTGCCTCAACACCGGCTGCGCGGCGTTGGCCAACGGCGAAGCCCCCAGCCAGTTGTGACCCAGCGACAACACGCGCGGGCGCAGCTCATAATTCTTGCCGTCTTCCGCGTACACAAAGCCCAGCTTACTCAGGGTGTAAAGGCAGCGGCGCACCGCCGCGCGCGGAATGCCGGTACGCTGGCTAATCTGCGACACCGACATCAGCCGCCGCTGCGGCGTAAAAGCCTGCAGGACCTCCAATCCTCGCGCCAAAGAGGCCATAAAGTCGGGATCCCCCTTCCAGGGATCGGTGCTGCTGCGCGTAATTTCCTGTTCTTTTTCCATTCTCGTTACCCCGCTGTCTGCCTGAAATATCGGTGTGCCGACGATCACAACCTGGGAATGCCCTTCATAGAATAGCCGATAATCGCACACTTTTTCGATAATCGGTATTGTTTGCCTGAAAGGGACGATCTACTTTTCCCATTGACGATAAACACTCCCCCGGCGGGCGCCGAATGAAAGGAACAACAGATGATCGATAAAAGTGTGGCCACCCTGGAAGACGCCGTGTCCATCATTCCGGACGGCGCGAGCATCATGATTGGCGGCTTTGGCCCCGCGGGACAGCCGCTGGAACTGATCGATGCGCTGATTGAACACGGTGCCCGCGAGCTGACGGTAATCAGCAATAACGCCGGCAACGGCGACAGCGGCCTCGCGGCGCTGCTCAAGACCGGCTGTGTGCGAAAGATGATTTGTTCCTTCCCGCGCCAGGCCGATTCGTGGGTCTTTGACGACCTTTATCGCCGCGGCGCGATCGAACTGGAACTGGTGCCTCAGGGCAACCTTGCCGCCCGCATGCAGGCCGCCGGCAGCGGGTTGGGCGGCATTTTCACCCCAACCGCCTTTGGCACGCCGCTGGCGCAAGGCAAAGAAACGCGTGAAATCGACGGACGGCATTACGTGTTTGAAATGCCCTTAAAGGCGGATTTCGCCTTGATAAAGGCCCATCGGGGTGACCGCTGGGGCAATCTGGTTTACCGCAAAGCGGCGCGTAATTTTGGCCCGGTGATGGCGATGGCCGCCGCCACGACGATAGCGCAGGTCGCTGAATTGGTGCCGCTTGGCGCACTGGATCCGGAAAACGTGATAACGCCGGGCATCTTCGTCCAGCGCCTGGTGGCGGTGGCGCACCCCGCGACCTTTTCCCTCTCTGCCTGAGGAGTCATAACATGCAAAAATTAACCCGCGACCAATTAGCCCAACGGGTAGCGCGCGATATTCCGGAAGGCGCCTACGTCAACCTCGGGATTGGGCTGCCGACCCGCATCGCTAACTACCTGCCCGCCGACAAAGAGGTGATTCTGCACAGCGAAAACGGCCTGCTCGGCATGGGGCCGTCACCCGCGCCGGGCGAAGAAGATCCGGAACTCATCAACGCCGGTAAAGAACTGGTGACCTTGCTGCCCGGCGGCAGTTATTTCCATCACGCCGACTCTTTTACCATGATGCGCGGCGGCCACCTCGATATCTGCGTGATGGGGGCGTATCAGGTCTCGGCTGCCGGCGATCTGGCCAACTGGAGCACCGGCGCCGAAGACGCGATCCCGGCGGTGGGCGGCGCTATGGATCTGGCCATCGGCGCGCGCAAAGTCTATGTGATGATGGACTACCTGACCAAGACCGGCGAATGCAAGCTGGTGGAACAGTGCAGCTACCCGTTGACCGGATTGGCCTGCGTCAGCCGCATTTATTCGGATATGGCAATCATTGATATCACCTCGGACGGCCCGCAGGTGCTGGAGCTGTGTCCGGGGCTCACCTTTGACGCGCTGCAAGCGTTAACCCCGATACGTTTACTGCAATCTGACTTGATCCCCGCTTGAGGAAATCGCCATGCAACAGGCTTTTATCTGCGATGCCGTTCGTACGCCATTCGGCCGTTACGGCGGCGCATTATCCGCGCTGCGCGCCGACGATTTGGCCGCTCTGCCCCTGAAGGCGCTGCTTGCCCGACTGCCGCAGTTGGATCCCCACGCCATTGATGACGTTATTCTGGGGTGCGCCAACCAAGCCGGTGAAGACAATCGCAACGTGGCGCGAATGGCGCTGCTGTTGGCCGGATTGCCCCACACCGTGCCGGGCACCACCCTCAATCGCCTGTGCGGTTCGGGATTGGACGCGGTAGGCATGGCGGCGCGCGCCATTAAATGCGGCGAAGCGGAGGTCATCATCGCGGGCGGCGTGGAAAGCATGTCGCGCGCGCCCTTTGTCACCGGCAAAGCGGACAGCGCCTTCAGCCGATCGCTGAAAATGGAAGATACGACGATGGGATGGCGCTTTATCAACCCGCAGATGCGCGCGCGGTTCGGTGTCGAAACCATGCCTGAAACCGCCGAAAATGTGGCTCGCGATTTCGCCGTCAGCCGCGCCGATCAAGACGCCTTTGCATTGCGCAGCCAAGAGCGCACCGCCCGCGCTCAGGAGCTGGGCCTGTTTGATGAGGAACTGATCGCCGTCAGCATTCCGCAACGCAAAGGCGAGCCGCTCAGCCTGGTTCGCGACGAACATCCCCGCAGCACCTCTTTGGCCGCGCTGTCCGCCCTGAAAGGCGTCGTGCGCCCCGAGGGGAGCGTCACCGCCGGCAACGCCTCGGGCATCAACGACGGGGCCAGCGCCCTGCTCATTGCCAGCGAACGCGCGGCGGTGCAGTATGGACTCGCCCCGCTGGCGCGTGTGGTCGGCATGTCCGCCTGCGGCGTAGAGCCGCGCATCATGGGTTACGGGCCGGTTCCCGCAGTCCGCAAAGTGCTGGCGCAAACCGGTTTGAGCCTGGCGCAAATGGACGTCATCGAGTTGAATGAAGCCTTTGCCGCCCAGGCGCTGGCCGTGACGCGCGCCCTGGGACTGCCGGATGACGCGGAACGGGTCAACCCTAACGGCGGCGCTATCGCGCTGGGGCATCCCCTGGGGGCATCCGGCGGCAGGTTGGCCATGACCGCCGCTTATCAACTGCGGCGCACCGGCGGGCGTTTTGCCCTGTGCACCATGTGCGTCGGTGTCGGGCAAGGCGTCGCCTTGATTCTGGAACGGATATAACGAATGTCTCTCTATAGCGCAATGTTTATGGCTTCGCCATTAACGCCCTGCTTCAGCGACACGGCGCTGCTGCAGGGCATGCTTGATTTCGAAGCCGGTCTGGCGCAGGCCCTGGCGTCTGCAGGGATTATCGATGACGCGTCCGCGCGGATCATACGCAGCCACTGCCAGGCGGAAAAGCTCGACACCGCCGCGCTGACGCAGTCCGCCGGATTGGCGGGCAATTTAGCCATTCCCCTCGTCAAACAATTGACGGCGTTGGTGGCGCAAACCTCACCGGAAGCGGCGCGTTTCGTTCACTGGGGGGCGACCAGTCAGGATGCGATTGACAGCGGGCTGGTGCTGCAACTGCGCAGCGCGCTCGATAAAACCGACGCGCTGCTCAATCAGCTGATTGCGGCGCTGACGGCGCAATGCCGGCGCCATAGCGCAACGTTAATGGTGGGCCGCACCTGGCTGCAACACGCTTTGCCAACGACGCTGGGGCTGAAGCTGGCCGGCACGCTGGACGCCTTGCTGCGCTATCGGGCTCGTCTGGCTGAAATGCGGCCACGCGTGCTCGCGTTGCAATTCGGCGGCGCGGCCGGCACGCTCGCCTCGCTCGGCGAACAGGGCGAGCGCGTTGAGCGGGCGCTGGCGCAAGCGCTGGCCCTGCCGCGCAGCGCCACGCCGTGGCATACCCAACGCGATCGGTTGTTGGAGCTGGCGAGTTGGTATGCCGGCCTGACGGGCTCGCTCGGCAAGCTGGCGCGCGACATGTCTTTGTTGATGCAGACCGAAGTCGCTGAAATCAGCGAACCGTCGGCCCCCGGACGCGGCGGCTCCTCCACGATGCCGCATAAGCGCAATCCGGTACTTTGCGCCGCCATCCTCAGCGCGGCCAACCGTCTGCCTGCGTTGATGTCCGGATTGTATACCGGCCTGGTGCAGGAGCACGAACGCGCGCTGGGCGGCTGGCAGGCCGAGTGGCAAAGCCTGCCGCAGCTCCTGGTGCTGAGCGGGGCGGCATTGGCGCAAAGCCTGGATCTCATTAACGGTCTGGAGGTGCATGAAGCGGCGATGCGGCGCAATCTGGCGCTGACGCAGGGGCTGATCATGGCTGAATCGGTTACCCTGGCCTTGGCCCCCACCCTCGGACGTCAACAGGCGCACCATCATATAGAACGGTGCTGCCGGCAAGCCCTGGCCACCCAGCAACCCCTGTTAACCCTTCTGTGCGCCGATGCGGAAGTCTCTTCCCGACTCAGCCGGGAAACCCTGGAAACCTTGCTCGATCCGGCCAATGCCACCGGCAGCACGCAGCGTTTCATTCAACAAGTCCTGGCGATGGCCGAGAGGGAGCAATCATGTTGAATTATGTCCTTGAGGGGCCTGAAAACGCCCCGGTTATTCTGTTTGGCAACTCGCTGGGCACCTCATTATCAATGTGGCAGCCGCAGCGCGACGCGTTCATCGCCCACTATCGCATTCTGCGCTACGACGTTGCCGGCCACGGCGACTCTGCGCCCGATGAACAGCCCGGCTCGCTGGCGCGACTGGGCGAACAGGTGCTGTCCCTGCTGGACACTCTGGCAATTGATCGGGTGCATTTCTGCGGCATCTCCATGGGGGGGCTGACGGGGTTATGGCTGGCGCGCTTTCATGCCGATCGCTTGCTGACGCTGACGATCGCCAATAGCGCCGCGAAAATCGGGGTGACGGAGCATTGGCGAGAACGCGCCGCGCGGGTGCGCCAGTGCGGCATGTCCGCCGTCAGCGATGGCGCGGCAGCGCGCTGGTTCACCCCGGCATTTTGCCAATCCGCCCCCGTCAAGGTGCAAACCGTCGTGCAACAGCTCACCGCCTGCGATCCCGAGGGCTATGCCGCTTGCTGCGACGCGCTGGCGACCGCCGATTTACGCGCCGAGCTGGCAGGCATCCGCGTTCCGACGCTGGTTATCGCCGGACATGAGGATGCGGTAACGACCGTCGACGATGCAAAAGCCTTGGCGGCAGGCATTCCCGACGCGCAATGCGTCATCCTGCCCGCCGCCCACCTGTCCAGCATCGAAGCCTGGCGGGCATTTAACCGCGCGTTCCGGGCCTTTTTGGATGAGCAGCTCACGCAGCGGCAACGTTATCAGCAAGGCCTGACGGTGCGCAGAGCGGTGCTGGGCGATGAGCATGTCGATAATACCCTCGCGGCGCTGTCGCCGCTCAACGAGGAGTTTCAGCATTTCATCACTCGCTACGCCTGGGGGGAAATATGGACGCGTCCGGGCTTGTCGCGCCATACCCGCAGCCTGATCACCATCGCGATGCTGATCGCCTTGAATCGCGAAGCTGAGCTGAAAATGCATATCCGGGCCGCCTTCAATAACGGCGTCACGCGTGAAGAGATCAAAGAAGTTCTGATGCATGCGGCGCTTTACTGCGGCTTACCCGCCTCGAACGCCGCTTTTCATCTGGCGCAGTCCGTCTTTGCCGAACACGACGCCGGGCGGCGCTCGGACGACTAGAAGACGCGGTTATACCGGCACATCCAGCACCCTTTGGCGCAGCGCAGCAACCAGGCGCTGCTGCTCAGGGGACGAGAGCGCCTCTTGCCGGGTAATGATGCCCAGCGGCTCGGCCATGCCCTGGGTAGGCAACGGCAGCGCACGCAGATGATTGCTGAACAAGTCGTCACGCACCGCGCCGTAAGGCACCAGCCACACATAGCCATACTGTAGCGTCAGGCAGCGCGCCAGCGTGACCGACAACGTCTCGACGCACCCTTCCGGCACCGCCAGCCCGTGGCTGACAATGAGCGCCTCCGCATTCTGACGCGGCACCGTACCCCGCGGGGAGAGCACCAATGGCCAGCTCAAAGCTTCCGCCAGCGAGACATCCGAATGCAACAGCTGATGATGAGGAGCAACCACCAGCCGCAGCGTTTCATGGTACAGCAGCTCGAAGTTGAGCCCCTCCATGCGGGAGGGGTCTGACATGCGCCCGATGCCTAACGTTAATTGCCCCGATCTCACCGCCATCATCAGCGCATCGTTGGCCAGCGTCGTAACCTGCATGCGCCAGCCGGGGGATTGCTGCTGCAACCCCACCACGACCGGCGCGACCAGACTCACCAGCGTGGTGGGCAGCGCGCCGATATGCAGCGGCGCCGGCAGCGCCTCGCTGTCCGAGGCAAGCGTGCGCCCCAACACATTCAGCGCATCCAAAACGCGGCTGGCATCCTGCAGGAAACGCGTTCCGGCGGCGGTCAGTTCCGCCCCCTGCCGATTGCGCGAAAAAAGGCGCTCGCCGGCCAGGCTTTCCAGTTCGTTGAGCGTTTTAGAGAGCGCGGGCTGCGTGATGCCCAATTGCTGTGCGGCGCGCACCAACGTCCCCTGTTGCGCGGTAGCGACAAAGGCGTGCAGATGACGAAGGCGGATGCGTTGGCTAAAGCGAGAAGTCATGTTCATGATTTATAGTATTAACTTGCCGCCGGCGCGGCAAGCTCATTGTCAGGGCGAACGGAGGATCAAATATCAAAAAAAACGGTTTCGTTCTCGCCCTGTAACCAGATGTCGAAATGGTACACCGTCTGATCCCCGCGCTGCCGCCTTTGCGCCAATAACGTGCTGCGCCGTTTTTCCCACTCGATGAGATTCAACACCGGATCTTCGGCATTTGCCGCCTGTTCGTCGGCAAAGTAGAGACGCGTGTTCAACCCGATGTTGATGCCGCGGGCCACTATCCACAGATTGAGATGGGGCGCCATCAACCGGCCGTCGCGCCCCGTCACGCGCCCCGGTTTAATCGTCTCGAATTGCCACAGGCCGCTGGTGAAATCCGAACAGGTTCGCCCCCAGCCGCGAAACGCCGGATCGTCGGGCTTATCCAACTGACCGTCGGCGGGGTGCTGATATCGCCCGGCAGCATTGGCCTGCCAGACTTCGACCAGCGCGTCTCGAACCGGCGTGCCGGAGCCGTCATAGACATGCCCTTCCACCACGATGCGCTCCCCGCGCGTCTCCGGTTGCGTCAACACATGGGTGAAATTACGCTCGAAAATATCAAAGCCGGCGGCATGCGGCGCCAAACCGATGTGCACATAAGGCCCGGCGGTTTGCGAGGCCGTTTCAGACAAGTACTTTTTCATCACGCGGCTCCCTGTGTACGGTTCTCAAACCACGTGGCTCGATGGCCCCGCAGCACCAGATCGAAGCGGTAAGCCAGGCTGTCCAGCGGCACGGCGGCGTGCATATCCAGCTCGGCAATCAGCGTGCGCATCGCATCGTCACTGCCTACCGACTGCAAGATGGGGCAGCGAACGAGCAACGGATCGCCTTCGAAATACATCTGCGTGATCAAGCGCTGCGCGAACGCCTCGCCGGAGAGCGAGAAGTGAATATGCGCCGGACGCCAGTCGCTGACCTGATTGCGCCAGGGATACGGGCCCGGCTTGATCGTACGAAAACAGTAATACCCGTTGTCGTCGGTCAGCATCCTGCCGCAGCCGCCAAAGTTGGGATCGATAGGCGCCAGATACTGATCTTTCTTGTGACGATAGCGCCCTCCCGCATTGGCCTGCCATACCTCGACCAGGGCGTTGCGCACCGGCGCCCCGAAGGCATCCCTCACAAATCCATGCACGATGATCCGCTCGCCGATCGGTAAGCCGTCTTTGGCGTAATTCAGAATCAGATCGTGATCCAGCGGGCCGATATCCGTTGGCGTGAAGACGGGGGCGGTCAGTTCAGACAGCGAGTTTTGCAATGAAATTAATGCATTGCGCGGCGACCGCAGCACGCTGGTTTTATACAGCGGCGCCAGCGCCGGCGGGTGATGACTGTAATCGCGATGCACCAGTTCTCGCGCCATCCAATCACTTTTCATCCCGGTATCCTTATTATTTGAGGGTACATGTCGACAGAGTGTAGGAAGCGCAATATGTAAAAGTAAAGTGAGAAAACCGATCGCTTTATATAACCAAAAGTAATGCAATGTTCTGAATTGACGAAACATTTCATTTGGTCCATAACATGATTCAATTCCCGTCGGTGGTCCGCCTCGCTGCTGAATGGTCGCTTTCAGGTCATCCATGACCGCTTAACTGGAGGCAATGATGAAACGTTCTATCGCGACGGTCTCGGTATCGGGTTCGCTGCCGGAAAAACTGCGGGCTATCGCCGCCGCAGGCTTTGATGGCGTCGAAATTTTCGATAACGATCTGGTCTACTACCCCGGCTCACCGGCGGAAATCCGTGAGTTGTGCGCCGAACTGGGCCTGGAAATTTTACTGTTCCAACCGTTTCGGGACTTCGAAGGAGCCCCGCGCGAAACGCTGGCGCAGAACCTTTCCCGCGCGGCGCGCAAGTTCGAAGTCATGCAGCAACTGGGCTGTTCTCGCATGCTGCTCTGCAGCAATGTCTCGCCCGACAGCAGCGAAGACATGGCCACGCAAGTGAGCGATTTGCGCGCGTTGGCGGAGTTGGCCGCCGAGTATGATATTACTGTCGGTTATGAAGCGCTGGCCTGGGGACGTCACGTGAATATGTGGCGCGACGCCTGGGCGCGCGTGAAGGCCGTAGATCATCCGGCGTTGGGGATCATTCTCGATAGTTTTCATATCCTGTCGCGCGGCGATAACCTCGATGGCCTCGAGGACGTGCCGCCCGAAAAAATCGTGTTTGTCCAACTGGCGGACGCCCCGCTGTTGAAGATGGATGTGCTCGCCTGGAGTCGCCATTTCCGCTGCTTCCCCGGCCAAGGGGAGCTGAATCTGACCCAGTTCATGACCCAACTTTCCGCGCATGGTTATCGCGGCGCCTGGTCTCTGGAGATATTTAACGATGGTTTCCGCGCCTCGCCGGTGCTCCCCACGGCCCAGGACGGTTTCCGATCGTTGTTGTGGCTGGAGGAGCAAACCTATGACTGGTTGGCCAAACAGCCTCTGCTGCCCAACGCCATGGCCTCGCTCATGGAACGTTCCTTATTCCATTCGCAGCCGCATCCGCCCTTGCTGGCGCTGGAGTTTATCGAATTTGCCGTCTCGCACAACGACGGGCTGGCGATGGGCCAATGGCTGACGCAGCTGGGATTGGTTCACGCCGGCGAGCACCGCTCCAAAAGCGTCGCCCTCTATCGCAACGGCAAAGTGAATGTCATTCTGAATGCCCAGCCGGAAAGCCAAGCCAGCGGCTATTATCACCTGCACGGCATTTCCCTGTGCGCCGTGGCGTGGCGGGTGCGCGGCGTAGCGCGTTTACTGCAACGGGCGCAAGACTACGGGTACGCCATCTGGCAAGGCGAAACCGGCCCCAACGAGCGGCAAATCCCCGCGCTGTGCGCACCGGACGGCAGCCTGATTTATCTGGTGGAAGCGGACGAAGATCCCAAGAACGATATTTATCACGCCGATTTTCATCTGACTCATCGCAGCGCGCCGCCGCCCGCGCTGCAAAGCATCGATCACCTGGCGATTGCGCTGGCGGATGAATCGAGCGGCAACTGGATCATGTTCCTGCGCAGCGTGCCGGGTTTTGTGCAGGACAACGAGTGGGAATTGCCCGATCCGCTGGGTTTGGTTCGCAGCCGCGTCCTGCGCAGCCCCAACGACGCCATCCGGCTGCCGCTGAATATGTCGGTGAGCCGGGAAACGCAAATCGCCCAGGCGTTAACCGCCTATCAGGGCGCAGGCTTGCAGCACGTCGCCTTTGGCTGCGAGGATCTGTTCAGCATGGTGAAAGCGGCGCAGGCGCGCGGATTAAAAACGCTGCGTATTCCCGATAACTACTATCACGATCTCAGAGCGCGTTTCGATCTCGACCCCGCTTTCCTCTCACAGCTGCAAGCGGGCAATGTGCTCTACGATCGAGACGATCAGGGCGGAGAATTGCTGCATGTCTACACCGTTCCCTATGAAAAAGGCCGCTTCTTCTTCGAACTTCTGGAGCGCCGAGGCGGCTACCGCGGCTTTGGGGCCGCCAACGCCCCGGTTCGGCTCACCGCCATGCGTTAATCGCGCGGGCCATCAAGGCCCGCCTGTTCTTCCATCTTACTGAAAAGATTAATGATCGCGCTCACACTCTCAGTGGCCTCCGGCGCCGCCATTCTCACGGCAATCCCTTTTCATAACATAAAGTTAACACTGCCTCGTCACTCACCGCCGGCTCAATTGTCCGATAAACGCACATTTTTTCGATTATCGCCGTTTAACGTCCGCCCAGGGGCTGCTTATAGTGATGACACTCAACTACTGCACCGGGAGCACCTCCATGTCGGGAAACAACGCAATCAATGTTCGGGCGCTGATCGACGACCGCCCGTTAGGCAAATGGCAAAAGATGATCGTGCTGCTCGGCTTTTGCATCATTGCTCTGGATGGATTCGATATCGTTATCATGGGATTTATTGCGCCAGAGCTTAAGGCGGATTGGCAAATCACTAACCGCGAACTGGGGCTGGTGATCAGCGCGGCGCTGATTGGCCTGTCGCTGGGCGCGATGCTATCCGGGCCATTGTCAGACAGATTCGGCCGCAAAGTCGTCATCATCAACAGCGTGTTCTTTTTTGGCGTTTGGACGCTGGTGACGGCGTTTTCTCAAAATATGGAGCAGATGATGTTATTTCGCCTGCTCACCGGATTGGGGCTCGGCGCCGCCATGCCGAATGTCGGCACCCTGGTGGCGGAGTTCGCGCCCGCCCGACGCCGCGCTTTCTTGATTACCGTGGTTTTCTGCGGCTTCACCTTTGGCGCCGCCTTGGGCGGATTCGCCGCGTCCTGGCTGATGCCGCGCTTCGGCTGGCATGCCGTGCTGCTGCTCGGCGGGATCTTGCCCCTGCTGTTCGCGCCCGTGCTGATGGCGGCGTTACCCGAATCGGTGTGTTTCCTGGTGGCGAAACGGGCAGATCAGGGCGGCATTCAGCGCATTCTGGCGAAACTGGCGCCCGATCGCGATTTTCGACATTCTACCGTCGTTCTGCCCCCGCCGGGCCAGGTCTGCACTCATCCGGTTAAACTGGTGGTGAGCGCACGGTATCGCTTCGGCAGTTTAATGCTGTGGGGCGCGTATTTTAGCGCGCTGTTTCTGTACTACACCTTAGGCAGTTGGCTGCCGCTGCTGATTAAAGACAGCGGTTTCAACATCGCGCAAGCGGCGGTCATCACCGCGCTGTTTCAGGCGGGCGGGACATTAGGGTCGCTATTTTCCGGGTGGTTGATGGACAGATCCGAACCGCATCGCGCGTTGGCGTCGATTTATGGGTTGGGGGCGCTGTTCACTCTGCTGATGGGGATGGCGATGGGTTACCCCCTCCTGATGGGCGGCTGCGCGATGGCCATCGGGTTCTGCATCGGGGGCGCCAACACCGGCATGAACGCGTTGTCGGCCAGCTTTTACCCCACCGAAGCGCGGGCCACCGGCTCCAGCTGGATGCACGGCATCGGCCGTTTGGGCGCTATCTTAAGCGCGCTGGCCGGGGCTGAAATGCTGGCGCTCGGTTGGAGCTTCAGCACCATTTTCGCCGTCCTGGCGCTTCCCGCCCTGCTGACGGTGGCGATGATCGTCGCTAAACGGCGTCATCAGGCGCGTCAAGCGACAGAGCATCAATATGCCGCCTATCTGGATGCGCGTTCGAATGATGTTTGATTGCGTCGGGAAATAATCGACAACAAAGGGCAAGGCGTGTCGGCCTGCAGGGCCGGGGCGCTTTAACTGTGATGGGGATCGTTGAAAGATTTTTTCGTAAGTGATTGAATAATGGCGGAGAGAGGGGGATTTGAACCCCCGGTAGAGTTGCCCCTACTCCAGTTTTCGAGACTGGTCCGTTCAGCCGCTCCGGCATCTCTCCTGACAACGCTTGCTATCATGCCCGCTTTTACGGCATTTTTACAGCATTAGCATACCGCTGAACGTTCAAGTGACGACTTTACGAGCAACCTGATGATTAAATGGCCGTGGAAAGCGACTCAACCTTCTCAACCCGAGGCGGATACCCAGGCACAGTGGCGGGACGCGCTGGCGATCCCGCTGCTCTCGCCGCTGAATGAGCAAGAGCGGCAGCGGCTGGTGGCCGTCGCCGGGCAGATTTTGCAGCAAAAGCGCATCGTGCCGCTGCAGGGGCTGCAGCTCACCTCGCAGATGCAGGCGCGCATCGCCCTGCTGTTCGCCTTGCCGGTGCTGGAGCTGGGCGCGGAGTGTCTCGACGGCTTCAACGAAATTCTGCTCTACCCCACCCCCTTCGTGGTGGAAGACGAATGGCAGGACGAGATCGGCCTGGTGCACTCGGGGCCGGTGGTGCAGTCCGGCCAAAGCTGGGAACAGGGGCCGATCGTGCTCAACTGGCAAGACGTGCAGGACTCTTTCGACCTTTCCGGTTTCAATCTGGTGATCCACGAAGCGGTGCACAAGCTGGATATGCGCAATGGCGGCGTCGCCACCGGCGTGCCGCCGATCCCGCTGCGCGAGGTGGCTGCCTGGGAACATGATCTGCACGCCGCGATGGAAAGCCTGCAGGACGAGATCGACATGGTCGGCGAAGAGGCCGCCAGCATGGATGCCTACGCCGCCACCGATGCGGCCGAGTGCTTCGCCGTGCTGTCGGAGTACTTCTTCAGCGCCCCCGAGCTGCTGGCCGAACGCTTCCCGGCGCTGTATCAGCACTTTTGCCGCTTCTACCGCCAGGATCCGCTGGCGCGCCTGCTGCGCGCCCAGGCAGAAAACGACGCGCAATGGGCTGATTGACAGGCTTGTTGCTCAGATACCGAGCAGTCGCACCGCCTGGGGAAATTTAGCGTTGACACACCTGGGGCAGCTGGATATGATGCGCCCCGTTCACACGATTCCTCTGTAGTTCAGTCGGTAGAACGGCGGACTGTTAATCCGTATGTCACTGGTTCGAGTCCAGTCAGAGGAGCCATATTTAGAAAAGCCCGCTTAAGGCAACTTAAGCGGGATTTTTGCTGTTGGGCGTTTACAGCCCGCGCTTTTCCATCAGCAGCGCCAGATCGACCAACCGATTGGAGAAGCCCCACTCGTTGTCATACCAGGCAAGCACCTTCACCAGATTGCCGCCGATCACCAGCGTGGACAAGCCGTCGATGATCGACGAACGCGCATCGCCCCGGTAGTCGCTCGACACCAGCGGCTCATCGCTGTAGCCCAGGATCCCTTTCAGCGGGCCGGACGCCGCCGCCGCGCGGAACGCCGCGTTGATCTCCTCCGCCGTCGCCGGGCGTTTCAGCGTCACCGTCAGATCGACAATGGAAACCACCGGCACCGGCACCCGCAGTGAATAACCGGTCAGGCGGCCGTCCAGTTCGGGGATCACCTTGCCGAGCGCCTTGGCCGCACCGCTGGAGTAAGGCACGATAGACTCCGCCGCCGCCCGCGCGCCACGCAGATCTTTTTCCGGCTGATCGTGCAGCGCCTGGCTGTTGGTATAGGCGTGAGTGGTGTTCATCAGCCCGTATTCGATGCCGAACGCCTGATGCAGCACCTGTGCGGCGGGCGCCAGCCCGTTGGTGGTGCAGCTGCCGTTGCTGACCACCTTATGCAGCGCCGGATCGTAGAGGTGATCGTTAACCCCCATCACCAGCGTGATGTCATCGTTCTTGGCCGGCGCCGAGATAATCACCCGCTTGGCGCCGCCATGCGTGATGTGCACTTCCGCCTTGGCCTTGTCGGTAAAGAAGCCCGTCGCTTCGATCACCACGTCCACGCCCACGCTGCTCCAGGGGATCTCGGCGGGATCGCGCTGCGAAAACACCTGAATCGGCCGGCCGTCCAGCAGCAGCTGGTTGTCGCCGGCTTCGACCCTGGCCGCCAGCGTGCCAGAAAGCGTGTCGTATTTCAGCAGGTGCGCCAGCGTCTTGCTGTCGGTCAGATCGTTGATCGCCACCACTTCAAAATCGCTGCGCCCCAGCGCCGCGCGCAGCACGTTGCGTCCGATCCTGCCGAATCCATTAATGCCTACTCTCACCATGATGCACTCCTCGTTTTGGGCTTTGCCTCAACTCTAGCCCTGCCCCAAAGCGGCGTAAATGACGTTTACCGATCAATTTACGCCAAATTGCGCGCATGAAAGCGTTCGCGGTATTCACTCGGGGTCAGCTGCAGTTTTCGCTCAAACACCCGCCGCAGGTTAAGGCCGTTGCCAAAGCCGGTGGCCAGGGCGATCTGTTCGATGCCTTGCGCACTCTGCTCCAGGCGCTGTCTGGCGGTATGCAACCGCCCTTCTTCGACGAATTTGGCGGGAGAAATGCCCGTCTCGCGGGTGAACACGCGGGTAAAGTTGCGCGGGCTCATCGCCACGCGTTCGGCCAACCGTTCAACGCTGAGATCGTCGGCAAGATTCTCCAGGATCCAGGACTGCAGGTCGCGGATCGGGCCCGGCGATTTGGCCTGGTTGAGCGGGTAGCGGCTGAACTGCGCCTGCCCGCCGGGGCGGCGCAGAAACATCACCAGATCCTGCGCCACTTCACGCGCCTGCACGAAGCCGTAGTCGTCCTCCACCAGCGCCAGCGTCAGGTCGAAGCCGGAGCTGACGCCGCCGGAGGTCCAAATCGGCCCGTCCTGCACGTAGATCGGGCCGTTTTCGACCTGCACCTGCGGGAAACGCGCCTGCAGCGTTTCCGCCAGTCGCCAGTGGGTGGTCGCCCGCCGTCCGTCCAGCAACCCGGCTTCGGCCAGCAACAGTGCGCCGCCGCAAACGGAGGCGATACGGCGCGTCTGCGGCGCCGCGCGGCGCAGCCAATCCGCCACCAGGGCGCCCTCTTCTTCGCTCGCCCCTTTGCCGGCGACGATCACGGTATCGCGCGGCAGGAACGGATCGAGATCCGCCAGGCGATGGTCGGCCAGCAGGCTCAGGCCTGACAGGCCGTGCACCACTCGGTGAGATTGCGTAGTGGCGACCGCGATCTGATACAGCGGCGTCTCGGCAGCACTCAGGCGATTAGCCTGCATCAGGATATCGGCGATGCCCGCCGCTTCGAACAGCATGCCCCCTTCAGGGACGATAATCAGGAATGTGTGCATGGCGATAATAGAGAGAACGGTCAAAACAGGTCAGGAAGCCACTGTATAAGAAAAGCGCCACCGGTTCACCCTGCGGGCATAAAAAAGCCCGCCGATAACCCCGACGGGCCTGGAAGGAATAGTCATTTAAATCTGTGGCAGAGTCACCCCGCCGGCGCGCGCCAATTGCGCCAGCAGCGCCGTTTGAAACGCCTCGTCGTGTACCGCCGCGTGAGGCTCGAACCGCTGCTGATGATGCCAATAGCCGCCGGACGCCAGGGCCTGAGGTTCATCGCTGCTCACCAGCCATGCCTGCGTCACATGCCCCAGCGCCAGATCGTCGGGCGCGTCCGCGCCGCCCATTTTGGTCGGCACCCAGCCGGGATCGACCGCGCTGCTGATGACGTCGGGCCACAGGCGCGCCACGGCGGCGGCCAGCGTGGTGACGAACAGCTTGCTGTCCGAATAAGAACCTGCGGCGCCGCCAAGCCAGTCTACGCCGTTCAGCTCCGCCACGCCGTCAAAGTGCATACTGCTGCTCAGGTAGACGATACGCTTGGGACGTTCGATCAGGGCCGTCAGCAGGTAAGGCGCTATGACGTTCACCGGCATCACCTGCGGCCCGGTAAACATACCGGCATTGTGGATCACCGCGTCCGGACGGCCGAGGCGATTGACCTGCTCGGCAAGCTGCCGAGTCTGCTGCACATCGGACAAATCGCCGATCGCCGCCTGTGCACCGCGATCCAGCAGATCGCGCACCGCGTCCAGACGGCCGGGTGCGCGCGCATGCAGAATCACCTGATGCCCTTCGTCCAACAGCGTTTGCGCGGCGGCGCGGCCCAGCCCGTCCACCGAACCGGTAATGAAAATGCGTGACATGCCATCCTCCGTTTAGCGCCAGCCGAGCGCCGGCGCGACATGGGTTAAAATCGATTCGATGACGTGCGCGTTGTATTCCACGCCCAGCTGATTAGGCACGGTCAGCAGCAACGTATCCGCTTCGGCGATGGCCTCGTCCTGCGCCAGCTGTTCGATCAGCGCGTCAGGTTCTGCGGCGTAACTGCGGCCAAAGATCGCCCGGGTTTGCGCATCGATATATCCCAGTTGGTCGCCTTCCTTACCACTGCCGCCGAAGTAGTTGCGATCCCGCTGATCCACCAGCGCGAAGATGCTGCGGCTGACGGAAACCCGCGGCTCGCGCGCATGGCCCGCCTCTTGCCAGGCCGCGCGATAGGCGCGGATCTGCTTGGCCTGCTGGATATGGAAGGGTTCGCCGGTTTCGTCGTTCTTGAGCGTCGAGCTTTGCAGGTTCATGCCCAGCTTCGCCGCCCAGACGGCGGTGGCGTTCGAACCGGCGCCCCACCAGATGCGGTCGCGCAGCCCGGCGGAAAACGGCTCCGGCCGCAGCAGCCCGGGCGGATTCGGGAACATCGGCTGCGGATTGGGTTCGGCGAACCCTTCGCCGCGCAGCGCTTCCAGGAACACTTCGGTATGGCGGCGGGCCATGTCCGCGTCGGTTTCGCCGTCGGCCGGGGCATAGCCGAAATAGCGCCAGCCGTCGATGACCTGCTCCGGCGAGCCGCGGCTGATGCCAAGCTGCAGCCGCCCGCCGGCGATCAGATCCGCCGCGCCGGCGTCTTCCACCATGTACAGCGGATTTTCATAGCGCATGTCGATCACGCCGGTGCCGATCTCGATGCGTTGGGTTTTGGCGCCGATGGCGGCCAGCAGCGGGAACGGCGATCCCAACTGACGCGCGAAATGGTGCACGCGAAAATAGGCGCCGTCCGCACCCAGATCTTCGGCGGCGACCGCCAGATCGATGGACTGCAGCAGCGCATCCGCCGCTGAACGGGTGCCGGACTGGGCGGAAGGCGTCCAGTGGCCAAACGAGAGAAAACCAATCTTTTTCATCGGGCATCGTCCTCAAAGGCAAAACATGGGCCTACATTGACAAAAATCGCGCGCTTTGCGCCAGCAAAATCGCCCCCGATCGCACTAAACGAACCGAGTGCCGCCGCGCTGCCCGGCGATTGTAATCAAAAAACAAATGTCGTATAACAGGCAGCTCCGAGGGGTGTCCTGTTACGGGCTGAGATGGCGCAAGCCGAACCCTTTGAACCTGATCTGGGTCATGCCAGCGAAGGGACGGTTAGGCAACCGCGCGATCACCCGTTGCCTGTTCATACCTCAGCGTGCCCGGATCTCCACTGACTCAAGGAGGTCCCATGTCCATCACCACCCTGTTCGAAAGCGGTCTTTACGGCCGGCTGCGCCAACAGGCCGGCAGCCACTGGCAAAATTACGTCGAACACCCGTTTCTGCAGCAGTTGGCCGCCGGCACCTTGCCTGAACGCGCTTTTCGCCGTTACCTGACCCAAGACTACCTGTTCCTGCTGCACTTCGCCCGTGCCTACGCGCTGCTGGTCAGCAAGCTGCGCACCTTGCCGGAAATGCGCGCCGCCACCGCCTCGCTCAACGGCATCGTCGCCGAGCTGCCGCTGCACGTGGCCTACTGCGCCGAATGGGGGCTGAGCGAAGCGCAGATCGCCGCCCAGCCGGAGGCGGCGGAAACCATGAACTACACCCGCTACGTGCTGGACATCGGCCATGCCGGCGACGCCCTCGATCTGCTGGCCGGCCTGCTGCCCTGCGTGGCCGGTTATGCCGAAATCGGCCTGCGGCTGCTGCACGATCCCGCCACGCAAATGGAGGGCAATCCTTACGCCTCCTGGATCCGCAACTACGGCGACGAGGGCTATCTGGCCGGCGTGCGCGCCGCCATCGAACTGCTGGAAACCGTCGGCCACCAGCGCGGCGCACAAAGCCGCTTTACCGAGCTGGCGCAGATTTTCACCACCGCCACCCAGCTGGAAGCGGCATTTTGGCAAATGGGGCTGAACGCCTCATGACCTCCCCGCGCCTCCCGCCCGGCATCCAGGTGCGGGATCTCACTCTGCGCTTCGATCAACAGACGATCTTTGAGCGGCTGAGCTTCGACATCGCCGGCGGCAGCTTCGTCTCCCTGCTCGGCGCCAGCGGCGCCGGCAAAACCAGCCTGCTGAAGATCATCGCCGGGCTGGCGCAGGCCAGCTCGGGTACGGTGAGCGACAGCGACGGCCTGCCGATCGCCGGGCGCATCGCCTACATGGGGCAAAAAGACCTGCTCTATCCGTGGCTGAGCGTCGAAGACAATGTCGCCCTCGGCTCGCGGCTGCGCGGCGAAGCGCCGGATCGGGCATGGACCGCGCACCTGCTCGAACGCGTAGGCCTGGCCGCGCATAGCCGCAGCCTGCCCGCCGCGCTGTCCGGCGGCATGCGCCAGCGCGCCGCCATCGCCCGCACGCTCTACGAACGCCAGCCAATCGTGCTGATGGACGAGCCCTTTTCCGCGCTGGACGCCATTACCCGCGCCGAGATCCAGAGCCTGGCCGCCGAGCTGCTGGCGCAAAACACCGTGCTGCTGATCACCCACGATCCGATGGAGGCTTGCCGCCTGAGCCACCGGCTGCTGGTGCTGTCGCCCTGGCCGCTGGGCCTCGACGATACCCACCGCATCAGCGGGCAACCGCCGCGCGCGCCGGATGACGCCGACCTGCTGAAAAGCCAGGCCGAGCTGCTGCTGCAAATGGTGAGGGCAGCGCAATGAATATCGCCAAAGAGCGCGGCTTCACCCGCCTGCGGCGTGGGTTGACGGTCTTCATCGGCCTGCTGATGCTGTGGTGGCTGGCGGCGCAAAGCGGCATTCCGGCCTTTCTGCTGCCCACGCCGGGCGCGGTGGCGCAGGCGCTGTGGGACGGACGCGGCTATCTCGCCTGGCACACGCTGGTCACGGCTTCGGAGATCGTCAGCGGGCTGGCGCTCGGCGTGTTGCTCGGCGCGGCGCTGGCGCTGTGCATGATCTTCTCGCCGCGCCTGCAGCGCTGGCTGATGCCGCTGGTGCTCACCAGCCAGGCGATACCGGTGTTTGCCCTGGCCCCATTGCTGGTGCTGTGGTTCGGCTTCGGCATGAGCGCCAAAGTGGCGATGGCGGTGCTGGTGATCTTCTTCCCGGTGGTGTCGGCCTTTTTCGACGGGCTGCGCCGGGTCAACAACGACTATCTCGATCTGGCGCGCACGATGCGCGCTTCGCGTTGGGCGCAGCTGCGGCACGTGCGGCTGATGGCGGCGCTGCCGGCCTTCGGCTCCGGCCTGCGCATGGCCGCCGCCGTCGCGCCGATCGGCGCCATTATCGGCGAATGGGTCGGCTCGGCCGAAGGGCTGGGCTACGTGATGCTGAACGCCAACGCGCGCATGCAGACCGACGTCTGCTTCGCCGCGCTGTTTATTTTGGTGCTGATGACCGTGCTGCTGTGGGCCGCGGTGGATGCACTGCTGCGGCGCCTGATCGCCTGGGCGCCGGAAAACGACTGATGATTGCAACCATAACCAGGGATAAAGGAACGACCATGATCAAACAAACCGTTTGCGGGCTGCTGCTCGGCGCCGCCCTCGTCGGCCAGGCCGGCGCGGCCGACAAGCTGACGCTGGTGCTCGACTGGTACATCAACCCCGATCACGCGCCGATTATGGTGGCCGAGCAGATCGGCGCCTTCAAGGCCGCAGGGCTGGACGTCAAGATCGTGCCGCCGTCCGATCCGGCGCTGCCGCCGCGGCTGGTGGCCGCCAAACAGGCCGACCTCGCCATCACCTATCAGCCGCAGCTGCATTTCTTCGCCGATCAGGGCCTGCCGCTGATGCGCGTCGGCACGCTGATCAACACGCCGCTGAATACGGTGATCGCGCTGGACAAAAACATCACGTCGCCGGCGGATCTCAAGGGCAAAACGGTGGGCTACTCGGTCAGCGGCATCGAACAGGCGACGCTGGCCACCATGGTCGAGCACGAGCACCTCAAGCCGCAGGACATCAAGCTCATCAACGTCAACTTCCAGCTGACCAGCGCCCTGCTGGCGGGCCAGGTCGATGCGGTGATCGGCGGCTACCGCAATATCGAAGCGCTGGAGCTGAAGCTGCAGGGCAAAAAGCCGGTGGTGTTCAACGTCGAAGACTACGGCGTGCCGGCCTACGACGAGCTGATCATCGTCGCCAACCGCGATGCGGTGAACGAGCCGAAAATCCGCAAATTCCTCGCCGCGCTGAAGCAAGGCAGCGACTACCTGCATGCGCACCCGCAGGACACCTGGCTGGCGTTCGCCAAGGCGCACCCGGAGCTGAATACCGAGCTGAACAAACAGGCGTGGCAAGCCAGCCTGCCGCTGTTCGCGCGCGATCCGGCCAAGTTGGATCGGGCCCGCTATGAGGCTTACGAGCAATTCCTGT
The DNA here is from genome assembly GCF_903970925.1 of Serratia sp. ME47. Classification (NCBI taxonomy): domain Bacteria; kingdom Pseudomonadati; phylum Pseudomonadota; class Gammaproteobacteria; order Enterobacterales; family Yersiniaceae; genus Serratia; species Serratia sp. ME47. Next base: position 21,846 of record NZ_CAJCKE010000028.1, read on the forward strand.
TCGACAACAAGCTGATCAAGAAAATCACCCCGGTAGACCAGTATGCGGTGGAGCTCGACTGATCACGCCGAGGCGGCCGGCGGCGCCACCGTCACCTCGCCCTGGCCGCTGCGCTGCAAGGCCGCCTTCACCAGCCCGTTGGCCTTGCAGCGTTCGATAAACGCGTTCACGTAGGCGGCGCCCTGCGTTTTTTGCCTCGGCACCGCCATCGCCTGGCGAATGGCGGTGAAATGCCCATCCAGCACTCGGTAGCCGGGATGGGCGGCCGCGGCGGCCAGCAGCGGTTGACGCACGCCGGCCGCCGCCTCCAGCCCGCGTTCGAAAAACAGCGCGATCGCCTCGGCGGAAGTAGCCGCTCGCACCAGCTGCGCCTGCTGCAGCGTGCGCGACAAAAACAGATCGTACGCGGCGCCCTGGCCGACCGCAATGCGCACCTCCGGCCTGTCGAGCTGCGCCACCTCAAAGTAAGGCGCGTCGTTCGCCACCAGGTAAGTCCCCTCAATGATCACGTAGGGTTCGCTGAAGGCAATTTGCGCCGCGCGCACCGGTTCGATGGCCATAAACGCCAGGCTCCAGGCGCCGCTGTCCAGGTCGGCGAACACCTTGCCGGCCGCGTCATAGGTCACCAGCTCCAGCGCCACGTCCAGTTCGCGAGCCAGCGCGGCGGCCAGCTCCACCGAAGCGCCTTGCGGTTTACCGCCGGGCCCGGCCTGCGCCAGCACCGGATTGCCGAGATTGATCGCCGCGCGCAACACGCCTTGCGGGGCCAGATCGTCGAGTACCGCTGCGGAAATCGTCTGCATACTTCCTCCTGAATGGCTGATGGACGCGCCGTCGTGGCGCTCATTAAGCGTAGAGCGAAACCTCCGACCAGCAAGATTTCGCCGCCGCGGCCGCCGCCGACGTGATTAACGTCACACTATTGTCATAAAAATGTACAATAGCCGCCGACCGTCGGCCGGAGCGGGACATCGCGCGTTGTTCCGCCGCCGACAATAGGCTATACCCTTCACTTTTCGCGCCGCGGCACGGTCGGCGGCGCAGACCAGGGCAGCAACGTTTTTTTCCAATCAGACAAGGTTTGGCGGATGGTTCTCGCAGTCGTTTCGTTTGTTCTTTTTTTGGCGTCGATTTTGATTTATCGCACCCGGGCCGCCGCCAACCGCTGGTGGTTCGCCATTCTGCTGACGCTGCTCGGCAGCTATCTGGTGCTGAACGTCATTCTGATCGCCAGCAACTACTTCACCGGCGACGGCATCACCGATGCGGTGATCTACACCGTCACCAGCAGCCTCAAAGGCGCGGGCATCAGCAAATACGTGCTGCCGTTCATCGGCCTGCTGGCGGCGCTGGGGCTTATCTTCGCGGTGCTGGCCCGCAGCCTGCTGCGCCGCAAGGCCAAAGGCAGCAGCGTGGCCTACAGCCTCGTCGCCGTGCTGCTGGCGCTGTTCTCGGTCGGCACCACCCCGGCGTTTCAGGACATCTCGCTGCTGGTCAAGAGCCAGATCGTCGGCGATACCGCCGATTTCACCACCTACTACAAGGCGCCGAAAAAGACCGTGCAGGGCAAGCGGCCGAATCTGGTGTACATCTATGCCGAGAGCCTGGAGCGCACCTACTTCGATACCGAGCTGTTTCCCGGCCTGGCCGACGAGCTGAACGCCCTGCGCGCAGACAGCATCGATTTCAGCAACACCCAGCAGCTGCCGGGCACCGGTTACACCATCGCCGGCATGGTCGCCTCACAGTGCGGCATTCCGCTGTTCGCGCCCTTCGACGGCAACGCCTCCAGCGCGGTCTCCACCTTCTACCCGGAGAACGTCTGCCTGGGCGACGTGCTGAAGGCCGCCGGCTACAGCAACTCTTTCTATCAGGGCGCCGAGCTGGCGTTCGCCGGTAAAGACACCTTCCTGAAATCCCACGGCTTCGACCACGTTTACGGTTTCAAAGAGCTGCGCGAACAGGTCGCCGATCCGAGCTACAAAAACGACTGGGGTTGGTACGACGACAGCGTGCTGGACGTGGTGTACAGCAAGTTCGTCGAGCTGTCCAAACAGCGCCAGCCGTTCTCGCTGTTTACCCTGACCGTCGATACCCATCACCCGGACGGTTTTATCTCCGCCGGCTGCAGCAAGAAAAGCTACGCCTGGCAGAACAAGGAAAACCGCTCGCTGAGCGCGGTGGCCTGCAGCCAGCAACACATCGCCGCGCTGATCGACAAAATCAAACGCTCGCCCTATTTCAGCAACACCGTGATCGTGGTGTCCTCCGATCATCTGGCGATGAACAACACCGCCTACGACATCCTGACCAAACAGAAGCGCCGCAACCTGTTCTTTATCATCGACGGCACCCGGCCGCAGGCGGAGCAGCGCAACGAGAAACGCAGCACGCTGGATAACGGCGCCACGGTGCTGGACGTGATGGGCGGTGACAACTATATCGGCCTCGGCCGCAGCAGCCTGTCGGCGCCGTCGCTGTCTACGGTGTTCCTGAATATCGAAGAGAAAATCAACGGCTGGAAACCGGCGGTGATCAATCAGTGGGGCCTGCCGAACCGCATCAGCGACTACAGCGTGGACACGCGCCAGCGCAGCTTCAGCTTCTCCGGCGTCACCTACAAGGTGCCGTTCATTCTGCGGGTGGGCGACAACCGCATCGAACCGATGTTCAACGTCTACCTCTCCACCCCGCTGCGCAAGCAGCTGGCCGGGCTGGGGGCGGGGGAGAAATTCGTCTGGGTCGATAAATGCTACGAGATCGGCCGGGTCTGGGCGCCGCAGCTGGCGCTGAGCACCGACATCTGCGTGGCCTCCGGCACCCTGGCCTCGCCGCCGCAGATCGTGCAGGCCAGCGGCGAGCGCTTCCGCGGCAAGGTGAACTTTACCGGCCCGGCGGCGGACAGCGTCGCCGATTACCAAAACGCCGTCGCCCGCCTGCAGGTGGACGACGCGGCGATGAAGTACCGGGCGGACGCCATCGAGTTCATGCTGCCCGGCATGCCGGAACAGGTGAAAGCCATTACCGGCGTCTCCGCCGTCGAGGAGTGGGGCCGCTGGTCCGACGCCAACCTGGCGCCGGCGGTCGACATCGATTATGTCGATCCGCTGCCGAAAACCTTCGATCTGGTGCTGCGCGCCCGCGCCTACGGCAACAACGTCGGCGAACCGATTTCGGTGCGCGTCGGCGACGAAGAGCGCTTCGTGTCGCTCGGCGAGCAGGACAGCACCGTCACCCTGCGTTTCGACAACCCGCGCGGCGCGCAGAAGATCAGCATTACCCCGCCGGCACCGACCGAGCCGAAAGAGAGCGCCAGCGGCGGCTTCACGCCGAAGAAGCTGGGCATCGGCCTGGTATCGCTGAAGGTCGAAGCGGCCGCTCCCGCCTCCTGATCCCCCCGCCTTCACGGGCGCGGTAATTTCTTTGCCGCGCCCGTCATTTCGACCAAGCTTTTACGCCCTGCTTCGGCTAACCTGTGACGGTGAAACGCCGCCAATCCCGCCACAGAGCCGGGACATCGAAGGAGAAAGTATGAGCTATGCCCCACCTCGCAGCGGCCTCAGCGCCGATCAGGCACTCGATCAACTGGAAGCCTTGTATGACGCCGCGGTAGACGCGCTGCGGCAGGCGGTCAGTGACTTTATCAGCCACGGCACCCTGCCGGACCCGCAGGCGCGCGCCGCCGGGCTGTTCGTGTATCCCGAGCTGCGCGTCAGCTGGGACGGGCAGCAGTCCGGCCCGAACAAAACCCGCGCCTTCGGCCGCTTTACCCATCCCGGCAGCTACAGCACCACCGTGACCCGGCCGCAGCTGTTCCGCCACTATCTGGCCGAACAGCTGGCGATGCTGGAACACGACTACGCCGCCCATATTGAAGTGGCGCCGTCGCAGCAGGAGATCCCGTTCCCTTATGTGATCGACGGCTCCAGCCTGGCGCTCGATCGCTCAATGAGCGCCGGTATCGCGCAGCATTTCCCCACCACCGAGCTGGCGCAGATCGGTGACGAGACCGCCGACGGCCTGTATCACACCACCGACAACCATTTCCCGCTGTCGCATTTCGATGCGCTGCGCGCGGATTTCTCGCTGGCGCGTCTGCGGCACTACACCGGCACCCCGGTGGAGCATTTCCAGCCGTTCGTGCTGTTCACCAACTACACCCGCTATGTGGACGAGTTCGTGCGCTGGGCCTGCGCGCAGATCGCCGATCCGGCCAGCCCGTACATCGCGCTCTCCAGCGCCGGCGGCACCTACATCACGCCGGAAACCAGCGCGCCCGAACAGGCGGTGTCCGATCTGGCGTGGAAAAACCACCAGATGCCGGCCTATCACCTGATCTCGCGCACCGGCCAAGGGATCACGCTGATCAACATCGGCGTCGGCCCGTCCAACGCCAAAACCATCTGCGATCACCTGGCGGTGCTGCGCCCGAGCGCCTGGCTGATGATCGGCCACTGCGGCGGCCTGCGCGAAAGCCAGAAGATCGGCGATTACGTGCTGGCCCACGCCTATCTGCGCGACGATCACGTGCTGGATGCGGTGCTGCCGCCGGATATCCCGATCCCGAGCATCGCCGAGGTGCAGCGCGCCCTGTACGACGCCACCAAGATGGTCAGCGGCATGCCCGGTGAAGAGGTCAAACAGCGTTTGCGCACCGGCACGGTGGTCACCACCGACGATCGCAACTGGGAGCTGCGTTACTCCGCTTCGGCGCGGCGCTTCAACCTCAGCCGCGCGGTGGCGGTCGACATGGAGAGCGCCACCATCGCCGCTCAGGGTTACCGCTTCCGGGTGCCGTACGGCACGCTGCTGTGCGTCTCCGACAAACCGCTGCACGGTGAAATAAAACTCCCGGGCCAGGCCAACCGCTTCTATGAAGGGGCAATCTCCGAGCACCTGCAGATCGGCATCTGCGCCATCGATCTGTTGCGCGCCGAGGGCGATCGCCTGCACTCGCGCAAGCTGCGCACCTTCAACGAACCGCCGTTCCGATAACGGTGCTCAGGCCCGCTGCGGCGGGCCGTTTTTTCCTCAACGCACCAGCGCCAGCGCGCGCTTCTCCTGGCTGCGGCCGCCGGCGATCGACAGCAGCAGGTCTTTCACCAGCAGCGCCGGGGCGGACAGCGACTGTTGGCCCGACATGCACAGCGACAGCGGCACCGACATCGTCGGCGCATTGATGCGCGCCATCCAGGCCTTGGCCGGGCCGATCATCGCGCGCGCCACCGACTCCGGCAATACGGTCGCCCCCAGCCCGCCGGCGATCGCAGCGCTCAGCGCGCCCGAGGATTCAATCTCCCCCACCACGTTGACAGCCAGCTTGCGCAGCGCCATCGCCTCCTCCAGTTGGTTGCGCACCGCATCCCCCTCGCGCGGCAGGAACAGGTTCAGCCGCGCCACGTCCAGCAGCTCGACGCTGTTGCCGGGATGCGGCACCGCGCGCGTCGCCACCAGATAGAGATCCTCTCGCATCAGCGCGACGGTGTGCAGACCGGCGGGCATTTTGGCGCCGTAGACCATCGCCATGTCCAGCGTCTGGTTGGCCACCTGTCCGGCCAGCGCCGCGCCGCTGTTCTCATGCAGGCTGAGCAAAATGCCCGGCTGCTGATCGCGCAGGGTTTGCAGCAGCGGCAGCGCCAGCTGCGCTGCGGTGCTCCCCGACGCCAACCCGAGAGACACCTGGCCGCTCATCGCCTGCCCGGCGCTGTTGACCGCGCTCTGCGCCTGCTCGCACTGGCGCAAAATGGTTTGCGCGTGAGCATACAGAATGTTGCCGGCCTCGGTCGGCTGCACCCCGCGCTTGGTGCGGATCAGCAGCTGTTGCTTCAGCTCCCCCTCCAGCGTCGCCAACTGCTGGCTGAGCGCCGGCTGGGCGATATGCAACACCTCCGCCGCCTGGGTCAGGCTGCCGACATCGACGATTTTCACGAAGTACTTCAGACGTCTGAGATTCATAGTGCCTCCAGCGAGCCGCTAAATTGAGAATGCCGAAATCCGGTCATGCAACCGCAGCAAGATCCAGGCCAGAGTCGTCAAAAGGCCAAAAACGGCGACAAATGGCCGTTTATCGGGCGAGGCGCGCCACAACGCAGGGCACGCGTTGCACCACCGGCAGGCAACGGCACCGCCTCAGCGGGCAATCCGGCGGCGCTGCGCGTGAGGTAAGCGATAAAAGCGAGAAAAAGCAGCAGGTTGGGCAATCTTGCAGCAAACGCGCGCGCCGGGCGTTTTCGCGCTTTACAAGCCGCAACCGCCCCGCTATTATTCGCCCCGTTCACACGATTCCTCTGTAGTTCAGTCGGTAGAACGGCGGACTGTTAATCCGTATGTCACTGGTTCGAGTCCAGTCAGAGGAGCCATATTTAGAGAAGCCCGCTCAGGGAAACCCGAGCGGGCTTTTTGCCTTTCAGCCGCCGTCAAAAGCTGCGTTTCGCCACCAGATAGGCGCCCGCCACCAGCAACAAGGCGCCGAACAGCGCCGGCAGATTCTCGCGCAGCGCCGCCGGGCCGGCGCGGTAGACGTCCACCAACAGCCCCATGCACAGCTGGCTGGCGACCAGGATCGAGATGGTGGCCGCCGCGCCCAGTTTTTGGTAGCCCAGGATGCCGGCGAACACGAACAGCGATCCCAGCAGCCCCGGCAACAGCATCCACCACCTGGCGGCGCCGGTCACTTCCGTCACCGCGCCGAGGCCGTTTTTGGCCAGCAGCAACCCCACCAGCAGCAACAAACCGACGCTGGAGTTGATCACCAGCGTGATAAGGATGGTCGAGACGCTTTCGGTGATGCGCACCATCAGCAGATTCTGCACCACCAGCCCCATCCCGGCCGCGATCAGCAGTAACAGCATATTCATCGCCCTGTCTCCCGGGATCAGCGCGCGGGCGGCGTCGCCCGTTCGTCGAGCCTCAGTTGCAGGAACGTCAGATCCAGCCATTGGCCGAATTTAGCGCCCACCTGTTCCATGCGCCCCACGTCGCGGAAACCCAGCGCCAGATGCAGCTTAATCGAGGCCCGATTGCCGGATTCGATGCCGGCCACCATCACATGTTTGCCGATTTCCCGCGCCCGTGCGATCAGCGCCAGCAGCAGCGCCTTGCCAATCCCTGCGCCGCGATGCGCCTGATGGACATACACCGAATGTTCCACGGTGTGGCGATAGCCGTCCCAGGCGCGCCAGTCGCCGAACGACGCGTAGCCGATCGCTTCGTCCTCGGCGTTCACCGCCACCAGCACCGGGTAACCCGCCGCCTGCCGTTCGCCGATCCACGCCGCGCGATTGGCCGCATCCACGGTTTGTTCATTCCAGATGGCGGTGCTGTTCAACACCGCGTCGTTATAGATAGCGGCAATCGCCGCGCTATCGTTGAACGTCGCATTTCGTATAATCATGGTTTACCCCGGCCAATTGTCCACTATAATACTACGATATGAATATTAAATTAGACAATCTAAATCAGCTGATCGGCGCACGCATTCGCATTGAACGCGAGGCGCGCCACTGGTCGCTGTCCGATTTGGCCGAACGGGCGGGCGTCTCACGGGCGATGGTTCATAAGATCGAGCGCGGCGAGAGCAGCCCGACGGCGATGCTGTTGGGCAGACTGGCGGGCGCGTTCGGCCTCAGCATGTCCAAGCTGATCGCCCGAGCGGAAACGCAGGAAGGCCGGCTGCTGCGCCGGGAAGATCAACCGGTCTGGGTCGATCCCGAGAGCGGTTACGTGCGGCGCCACGTGTCGCCCCGCACCGATTTGCCGCTCGATCTGGTGCGCATCGAACTGCCGGCCGGCGCGGCGATCCCGATGCCGGCTTCGGTGTACGCGTTCAAACGTCAGCTGATCTGGGTCTTATCCGGCGCACTGGTCTTTATCGAGGGTGACGCGCGCCATGAGATGGCCGAGGGAGACTGCCTTGAGCTCGGCCCGCCGGCGGACTGCCGATTTGAAAATCAGAGCGACCAACCATGCGTGTATATGGTGGCGGTGCTGAGCGCCGCCTGACGGCCGTCTGCCCTAACCCTGCGCCGGGCGGTTATAGCCGGCGCGGAAAAACTTCTCCGCCAACCGGCTGTCGCCACCGGAGAAGAACTCGCTCATCGGCTCGCTGCCAAGCCCATAGGCGCGGCTGAGCTGCCCGGCCTCGAACGCCGCCCGGTTCTCGTCGCCGCAGCGCTGCGCCAAATGGTGCGCATAGCCGAGCACGAAACCGCGCTTGTAGTCGGAGCAAAAGCGCGACAGCTCCGCCTCCGGTTTCAGGTTGTCCGCTTTTAATCCCGCCAACAGCCCTTTGCCAAAATGATCCCCCATCGGTTCCTCCTTATCACGCAATCGCTATATAACAAAATATACAGCGAATAGGCGAACGCGAACATACTCCCAAAGTTTTACTCGCAGCATAAAAAAGGCCCGCCAAGCGGGCCTCGGCGAGAACGCGCGATCACAGCGTGAAATTCAGCCCTTCGCTGACGGTGTTGCCCAGCGGCAGGCGGCCCGACGGCGCTTCTTTCTCCTGCAGGAAATCCGGCAGGCGGGATTTGTCGCCCGGTTTGCCGATCGCCACCATGGCGTGCACCGCATAGTCGTCCGGCAGCTGCAGCGCCGCTTTGATCTTGTCGTGGTGAATGCCGCTCATGCAGTGGGTCAGCCAGCCTTTCAGGTGCGCCTGATGCGCCAGGTTGGCCCAGGCGGCGCCGGTGTCGAACGCGTGGGTCGGGTTGTCCACCAGCCGCTCGCCGTTCAGGCTGGTGGTTTTGGAGACGATCACCACCAGCGCCGAGGCGTGTTGCGCCCAGCCGCGGTTGAAGTCGATCAGGAACTCCAGGTAGTTCTCCCAGCTGTCGGAGCCATGCTTGCTGTAGGCAAAACGCCACGGCTGAATGTTGTAGGCCGAAGGCGACCAGCGCGCCGCTTCAAAGAAGCTCAGCAGCGTTTGATCGTCGATGGCGTCGTTGGTCATCGCGCGCGGCGACCAGCGCTCGATAAATTGCGCGTCAATCGGGTAATCGGAGATTCTTGGCTGGCTCATGATAGGTTCTCGCAGTGAAGTAAAAACAAAAGTTCGCTGATATTCCCACAGCTTAGGACGGTAAAACTTTTATTTCGTGCCATTGTCCTGCGGCAATTCCTGCTGCAGCCAGGCCAGAAACGCCCTGACCGGCGGATGCCGCTCGCGCCCCGGCGCGCACAGTACGCTGTATGCGGCGCCCGGTACGCGCACCTCGGGCCGGTACGCCGCCAGCAGGCCGTTGTCCACCATCTCGGACACCATCACCGAGCTGGCGAGCACCCACCCTTGCCCGGCCACCGCCGCCTGCAGGGCGTAATGCTCCTCGTGATAGCTGCGCATCGCCGCATGGCGCCGCCACCAATCGACCCCGGCGGCCCGGCACCAGTCATGCCAGCCGCTGTCGTACAGCGCCGAATCCCCCCACTTGACGGTGATCAGCACCGGATTTTCCGGCTCGGCGGCGGCCAGCCCCGGCGCGGCGTAGACGCCAAAGCTTTCCTCCAGCCGCGCCGCCTGATGCAGCGCGGGATAGTGCGCGCGGCTGTAGCGCACCGCCACGTCCACGCTGGCGTCTTGCTGCAGATCGATCACCTCGGCGCAGGCCTCCAGGCGCACCAGATAGTGCGGATACGCCTGATAGAAGCGCCCCAGGCGCGGCACCAGCCACAGCGCCGCGAACGAGTGCGTCACCGAAACGCACAGCGATCCTGCGCTGGGCTGCGGCCGCAGGCCTTCGAGCGTGGCGGCGACGTCCAGCAGCGCGCCGTGCACCCCGGCAAACAGCGTTTCCCCCTTCGGTGTCAGCCGCACGCCGCGCGGCACCCGCTCGAACAGCGCAAACCCCAACTGCTGCTCCAGCGCTTTGATCTGGTGTGATATCGCCGTCGGCGTCACCGCCAGTTCGGCCGCCGCCAGTTTGAAGCTGCGCAGGCGAGCGGCGGATTCGAAGGTGCGTAATGCGTTGACGGGCAGCGTAGCGAACATGGCGAAGCCTCTCCAGGTGAGTTGAATTCATCCTGGCAGAAAAGCCGTCATTTGTCGCCCGCCGGGGTTTGTTTCTAGAGTAAGGCTGAATTCATTTCACACAGAGGAATATGACATGAATGCAACTCATCAACCCAAGCGTTTGGCGGTGCTGGTCGGCAGCCCGCGCCGCGACGGCAACAGCGCCACGCTGGCGCAGGCGATCATGGCGGGCGCCGCCGAAGCCGGCACCGTCGCCAGCCTGCATTTTCTCGACGATTACCTGAGCGGTTTTCTGAGCGATGAACGCCACACGCCGCCGCCGGCCGATCGCTACGCCGAGCTGTTCCTGGAGCACTTCCTGCCGGCCGACGGCGCGGTCTTTTGCACGCCAATTTACTGGTACGGCATGTCGGCGCAAACCAAGGCCTTTTTCGATCGCTCGTTCAGCTTCTATTCCAATGCCTACCCTCAGGCGGAACAGGTGCACCAGCGCATGAGCGGCAAGCGCATCGGGCTGGCGGTGGCGTCGGAAGAGACCTACCCCGGCGCGGCGTTAGGCATCGTGCATCAGATCCAGGAGTTCAGCCGCTACACCCATTCCGCCTTCGTCGGGCTGGTGCACGGCGCCGGCAACCAGCGCGGCGAGATCGCCCGCGATCCGCGCAACCCGCTGCGGGCCGCCCGCGAGTTGGGGCGCGAGTTCTTCACCCGCCCCTACTCGGATTATCAGATGGACAGCCCGCGCAGCACGCAGGTGTGGGCGGACTGACGCTTGAGTCTGCCGGTAAATCGCACTGTCACCCTCCGGCGGCGATCGCCGCCAGCAGATGACGCGCGACGCTTTCGGCGTGTTCCGCCACCTGCGGCAGCCCCATCAGTTCGCCGAAGCGGCCGCGCGCCGCCGGGCCGGCCACCAGCAGGCGCGGGTTGGCCAGGCCGTCGCCGCCGATCGCCTGGCTGTCGGCATTGACCCACAGCCCCAGCCCCAGCGGATCGGCGCGCAGCGCCCCCTGCTCCGCCAGTGAATGGAGCAAGGGGCTGGCGGCGATCAGCCCGGCATGGGCCGGGCCCGTGGTGATCAGCAGCCGCTGCGCCTGCAGCGCCCGCTCTGCGTCTTGGCGCGGCAGAATCGTCAACCTTACGCCCTGCGGCGTTCGCTCCGCTCTACGCAAACGAGCGGCCAATACCTGCAGCGTGCCCGCCGCCTGTTGCTCCGCCAGCAGCGTGCTCACCTGCGGCGCAAGGCGATAGCGATGCACGTCCCAATAGGCGCGCAAATGCCGCAGAAAGCGCTGCTGTTCGGTCGGCGTCAACGCTTGCCACAGGCGCTGCCCCTGGGCGCGCACCGCGTCCAACACCGCCTGCCACGGCACCCGTTGCCGAGCGGCGCGCGCCACCTCAAGGCGCACCTGCCGCACCCCATCGCGCAGTCCGGCGGGCGGGGCAAACGACCATGTCGGGTACTCCCCTTCGGCATTGGGGCGCGGCAGCAGGCCGTGACGAGAGAAGGCGGTAATCGGCCCGCGATGCCCGCGGCGGTGCAACGCCGCCACCGTATCGGCCATCGTTAACCCAGTGCCGACGATCGCCAACGCCTCACCGGGTTCAACTTCGTCCAGCGCCTCCGCCGCCCAGGGATTGGCGATCAGACGCGCATCGCGCGCCAGCTCCGGGGCGATCTGCCGCGGCAGCGCGGGCGGCGGATGGCTGGTCGCCAACACCACATAGTCGCCCCACAGCCGTTCGCCGCCCGCGGTGATGACGGTCGCGCCCTGCGCCTGCGGCTGCAGGTGCAGCGCCCGATCGCGCAGGTGCCGCAAGCGGGCCCGGCCCGACTGCGCCGCCTGATGGAAACGTTCCTCGACATAGCGGCCGAAGGCGCCGCGCTGCGGATAGGCTTTACCGTCGCGCCACAACGCCTGCGGATCGGCCACCAATCCGCCGCCCAGGCGATACCAGCGGTCAAAATCCCCCGCCGGTTCATCCGCCAGCTGCATCCGATCGGCCGGGACGTTGATGCGGTGGGTCGGTTCAGTGGTCGAGTAGGCCACGCCATAGCCCGGCGCCGCGCGCGGTTCGATCACCGTGACATCCACCGCTCCGCGCGCCAGCTGGATCGCCAGCGCCGCGCCAGTGAAACCGCCGCCGATAACGATAATATGGGCACGCTTCGCCATCAGCCCTCCCGCTGTACCGGGCCGGGACGACGATCGCCGCCGATGGTTTCGCCGAACGGGCCGGTATTGATCGTGCGGGCCGTCTGATGGGCCGGCTGCGCCAGCGGCAACAGCGGCATCACCAGTTCGGCGAAGCGGTGGGCCTCTTCCAGATGCGGATAGCCGGAAAGGATGAAATTGTCGATGCCCAGAGCCTGATACTCGCGTATGCGCGCCGCCACCTGCTGCGGATTGCCCACCAACGCGGTGCCGGCGCCGCCGCGCACCAGGCCGACGCCGGCCCACAGGTTGGGGCCGATGCGCAGACTCTCACGCGAGCCGCCATGCAGCTCGCTCATGCGGCGCTGGCCGGTGGAGTCCATGCGCGCAAAGATCTGCTGCGCCGCCGCGATGGTGTCGTCATCCAGATGCGCGATCAGGCGCTCAGCCGCCGCCCAGGCTTCGTCTTCGGTTTCGCGCACGATAACGTGCAGGCGAATGCCGTAGCTGAGTTTACGTCCCTGCCGCTCGGCGCGCTGGCGCACCGCCGCCAGCTTTTCCGCCACCTGAGCCAGCGGCTCGCCCCAGGTCAGGTAGGTGTCGATCTGCCCGGCGGCGATGTCGATCGCTTCCGGCGAGGAGCCGCCGAAATAGAGCGGCGGGCCGTTTTCCTGCACCGGCGGGAACAGCAACTCGGCGCCTTCGACGCGAATATGCTTACCGCTGAAATCCACCTTCTCCCCTTGCAGCAGCCGTTGATACACCGTGAGAAATTCCTGTGTCACCTCGTAGCGTTCGGCATGGCTGAGGAAGATGCCATCCCCTTTGTTTTCCACCGGATCGCCGCCGGTCACCACGTTGATCAGCAGGCGCCCGTCCGACAACCGGTCCAGCGTCGCGGCCATGCGCGCCGCCAGGCTCGGCGGCTGCAGGCCGGGGCGCACCGCCACCAGATAGCGCAACCGACGGGTGATCGGTGCCAGCGCCGCCGCCACCAGCCAGGAATCCTCGCAGCTTTTACCGGTTGGGATCAGCACGCCGTAATAGCCAAGGTTATCGGCGGCCAGCGCCACCTGCTGCAAGTAAGGCAGGTCTACCGGGCGCCCGCCCTGCGCCGTGCCCAGATAGCGGCCATCGCCGTGGGTCGGCAGAAACCAGAAAACGTTGATGCGTTCTTTCGCTGACTCAGTCATTTATGCTTTTCCTATATAACTATTCTCAATATTTATCGATAGAAAAATCTTGCTTGGTTATAAAACGAAAAGCAGGATGCATGCCACAGTGGCGGATTTTAAAAAGCAATACATATCAATGCGTTGAAAAGACATTACCGCCCGAGCGCTGCTGCATTGGCAGCAGGCGGCGGCGAAAAGCTGTTGCCAATGCAGCACCATGCGCCTTTTACCCTCTCGCGGCCGCTCATGGGCTGGGATAAGATTTTTTTCCCCCTTCGCCGTCAGCCAGGAGACGCCCATGTACGATCCCCAACCGTTCGCCGCCGACAAACCGGTGCTGTTCGATCCGGCGTCGCTCGCTCTGCAAAGCGTGCTCGACCGGCTGGCCCCCACCGATGCCACCGTACTGATCGTCGGCGAAACCGGCACCGGCAAAGAGGTGGTGGCGCGCTATCTGCACCACCACAGCGCGCGCCGCCATCGCCCTTTTTTGGCGGTCAACTGCGGCGCGCTGACGGAAAGCCTGGCGGAAGCCGAATTGTTCGGCCATGAGAAAGGCGCCTTCACCGGCGCCGTCGGCACCCATCAAGGCTGGTTCGAAGCAGCGGAAGGCGGCACCCTGCTGCTGGACGAGATCGGCGAACTCAACCTGTCGCTGCAGGTCAAGCTGCTGCGCGTGTTGCAGGAACGAGAAATCACCCGCGTCGGTTCGCGCAAACCGCTGAAGATCGATGTGCGGGTCATCGCCGCCACCCACGTCGATCTGGCCGGCGCAATCCGCCAACGACGCTTCCGCGAAGATCTCTATTACCGGCTGAACGTCGCGGCGGTGACCTTACCCCCGTTGCGCCAGCGGCCGGAGGACATTCCGGCGCTGACCAGACACTTTCTTGCGCTGTACGCCCGCCGGCTGGGACGACCGCCGCTGCAGTTGACGGTGGAGGCGCAGCAGGCGCTGCTGGACTACCCCTGGCCCGGCAACGTGCGCGAGCTGGAGAACACGCTGCATAATGCGGTCTTGCTGAGCCAGGAGGGGCCGATCGCCCCGCAGCAACTGCGGCTCACGCAACGCCTGACGGATCACGGCGGCGGCGGTGACGACGCCATCGATCGCTTCGTGCAGCAGCAGTTGCAAGGCGACGGTACCCAGCTCTACCAACGGGTGCTGGATGCGCTGGTGCGCAACGCCTTCGAACGCAGCGGCGGCAACCAGCTGCAGGCGGCGGCCTTGCTCGGCGTCAGCCGCAATACCCTGCGCACCCATTTGGCGCATCTTGGTCTGATCAAACCGCGCCGCCGCAGCGTCGGCGCGCCCGCGCATTCGCCGGCCATCAGCGCAGCGCCGCTGCCCGAACGCGAACTGCGCATCGGCTATCAAAAATTTGGCAACCTCGGCGTGCTCAAGGCGCGGCAAAGCCTGGAACAGCACTTCGCCGCACAGCGCATCAGCGTACTGTGGAGCGAGTTTCCCGCCGGGCCGCAGCTGCTGCACGCGCTCGACGGCGATGAAATAGACTTCGGCACCACCGGCGAAGTGCCGCCGATCTTCGCCCAGGCGCAGGGCAACGCGCTGGTGTATGTCGGGTTTGAGCCGCCGGCGCCGCAAAGCGTGGCGATGGTGGTGCCGCAAGACAGCCCGATACGCAGCGCCGCCGAGCTGCGCGGCAAACGCATCGCGCTCAACAAAGGCTCCAACGTGCACTATTTATTGCTGCAGATGTTGGACGAACAGGGACTGACGTTGAACGATGTGCGCATCGTCTATGCGCCGCCGAAGTATCCGCTGTCGGCGACCGACCTGCAGGCGGTGGACGCCTGGATGATGTGGGATCCGCTGCTCAGCGACGCGCAGCGCAGCGGGGAACTGCGCGTGATCGCCGACGGCACCCAACGGGTGCTCAATCAGCAATTCTATCTGGCGCGCCGCGAGTTCGCCGAGCGCTCGGGCGATCTGTTGCAGCCGCTGATGCAAGCATTGCAGCACACCGGCCGCTACATTGCCGCGCAGCCGAGAGAAGCCGCTCGTCACCTTTCCGACGAACTGGGGCTGGCGAGCGCCTCGCTGGAACTCGCGCTGTCGCGCCGCAGCCACGAGATCCGCGCCATGGATTTGCAGGTGATCCGCCAGCAGCAAAGCATCGCCGACCGCTTCTACGCCCTGGGGCTGTTGCCCAAAGCGATCGCCGTGCGCGAGGCGGTTTGGCCGCTGGGATCTTAGCCTGGTTTCGGAGGGCGCAGCATCGGCCGCCCTTTTTCCTCTGCGCACAAACTCATACCGCCGTCGGAGCCGGGCGGTAATGCCAATGCCGCAAAGACATTTTTAGGTAAAATATACCGCCGATGTCAGTGCTAGGATTAATTCGCTATCATTTTATGTGCACTTTCAATTAACGTTACCCTGTTATTTTCGCATTCGCCGGTCGTCACGACCGGCTTTTTTATTTCCCCGCTTCCCTGCCAAAAATATCGTTTTTTGGTAAAAAAAAGCGCGCCAGGTAGGATTACATAGCAACTGCATGGCCTTATTTCCCGTGTAGGGCCGTGCATCTCAGAGAGATTGTCGATGTTTCATTGGCCGGCGTTAATCGCCGGCTTTTTTTATCTTCATTTCATGATGCCTGCGCGTCGCAGGCCTCACGTCTTATTGCCAAAGAGGATGCGCGCATGCCGAGTCCATTGTTCCGTGAGATAACACTTTTCGGTAAAGACAAAACCTCAACGCGCGCTATTATTTAATTGTAGTGTTGTCATACCTATTGAATACCCCATGCTTACCGACCCTCGCGGTCGGTTTTTTTTCTTCTTCACCAACCGTTCCGTTGGCGGCAACAGGCTTATGGGGCGTTGACGGGAGGGCGCCATCAAAATATCGATGGCATTACCCAAGCTTTCCGTTGTGATCAGGCAACCTGCTGCCGCGCGCGATAAACAGAGCTCATTTTATCGGGATGAAATACCACATGCTGACGTTTTCCTTTTCACCTGGGCAGTGATCGTGAATTTTAAAGATTACGCTTTGCGTGATGAAGATATCCAGGGAAGCCAACACCCCCTCATAGAGCGATAGGATGAACTCGTTTTCGCTCATCTTTTTTTCATTGCGTCTGATCGCAATGTACTTTGCCGATGCGTTGTACAGGCTACAGGTTATTGGATTCTTTACGTTTACCTTCATCTGCCCCCGGCTGATTACCGGCGAAAGCAGTTGCACGATCCTTTTATTCTCGTAATACTCATGCAAATTCAAGTACACGATGCTGCTAGGGAAAGGCTCTTTATCGAAGCCAATAATCGGTTGATAATTGAGAAAAGGCCAATCGCGCAGGGTTCTGAATGTTCTCGGCGGGCAACCGAATTGATTTGAAAACGCACGGCTAAATGATTGCTGAGAACTAAATCCGGAGAGCAACGCGATTTCATAGATCTTCATATCGGTACATTTCAGCAATAACGTCGCGCGGCTTAGTCTGCGCTTTCTGATATAAGTCCCTATCTTCATCCCTTCATACAAATAGAACATCCGCTGTAAATGCCCGATGGAATACCCTGACTTAATGGATAGCGCCCTTATTGATACATGGCTTTGTGTATCAATGGCTTTTTCAATGATAGCGATTATCTCATCTAAAATATTGCGTCTGAACTTGTTAGAACAATCCATAGTAAAGCCTGTCATCTTGCTATTTTTATTATTGAATGCATCTCTCTTCTTGCGGAACCAAAAGCTGTCCGGCTTGCTTTCTTTCGAAGAATGGCATTCCCATATCCGTTCAAATATATCCACGCATCACGTTGCACTGAAATCAGTTCCAGGGCGAAAGATGCCGATTCACCTCTCGCACAAGATGAGATTCACAAAGAAGTCGTGTGGAAAAACGCTGATAAACCACGGACGCCAAGACAGAAAAACGCTCAGCGTTTATTCTGCCTCAAAAAACGCAGGCCACAGCCAGAAGATAAATAGCAAATGCTATTTTTCGTGAAAATACCCCCCTCATACTCCTCCCTGAATGTCATTATCCTTGATACCCCCTTGGATTAACCATTATTTAATTGCGCAATCCCCTGCCTGGCCTATTTGCCGCTTAACCACCCACTCTTAAACATAGAATAGTTAATTATTTCGATTCGAAAAGATGTTACTGTCAATAAATTGACAGCCATATAGAGTTTTTATCTATCAATGAGCAAAAAATGTGCTCCCACTACCTTGATTCATTCATGCAAACTCATAAAAATCAATAAATTAATACACTTAAAATGTATCCCTGCACTTTCTCCTTCTTCGCCATACGCTGCTATTTGGTAAATGACACTTTTAAGTACATTTTTTTTAATTTACCGCGTTAATATTGCAAGCGTTCTATACTCAGGATATTTCCTAAAAGAACGGATAAATTGGGGGCTTATCGCTGAATACCGATAACGCGTTATTTTACCCAACGCAACCATTAGGCAGATAACTAAAAGGGAGCTCCTGCATGTTTATAACCAAAGTCATTGAGGAGCTGCTCGCCTGGGTGGAAGAAAGTGGGTTCAATGAGAAGCTCACCGTTGAGATGCTGTCAGAAAAAAGCGGATATTCACGCGGGCATATCCAAAAAGCGTTTAAAGATGAAACAGGGATGACTTTCGGGAGCTATGTGAGGGGCAGAAAACTCATTCGCGCCGCATTTATGTTGAAAGCGACGAACCTCTCTATTTCCGATATCGTTAAAGCGCTGAACTTTCAGTCATATCAATCCTTTGAACGGGCGTTTCGCAAGCAATTCAGAACCTCGCCGATGCAGTATCGCAAAAGTAAATCGTGGGACGTGTCCTCAGCCATCCCATTGCTGTTTCTCGACGGCATTCCCGAGCATCGCTATGTGCACCTGCCAAAATTTTTCGACGATTCAGGGGATGGCGTTGATGCAGAGATAGATCACTTCCATCCTGCGGTTTCCGCGCTGCGATTGGCGGCAATTGATAACATGAAAAAAACGGATAGCGGCGTGATTAACTTTTTCAATTTTGGCGCGAGCATCAAGAAAGAGAATTACGTCAGCATCTATTTGAAGACCCTCTATATTTCTGAAGAAGACTGTCTTGGCAGCGTGCTTGCCTCTCTGGCCGGCGCCCAGGGAAAAAAAGACATGCAACTTTATGCAGAGTTCAGTTATGACGGCGCAAGCGATGAGGCGCAAAAATTCACGCAAAGTATCTACACCAAATCATTCCCGATAAATAAAGTTGGCATGATCGATCGCTTTCTCATTGAAATTATCACCCCCAAAGGCGGCGATAGAATAGAGATGAAGACCTATATCCCCATTGTCTTCCCTATCAAGCACAGAGAGAAAGAGGTAGCGCCAGGGCCAGCGCGGTAACCCTGTCACTATCGGCGTTGCTATTTATTAAAAAGGGTAATGATTTATATTAAACAATAAAGAGTTATGATGAATTTAGGCTCAAAACCACTCATTACCCACTCGCTGCAAAGCGCCAACTTTAAGACTTATCTAATTGGAAAACACGTCAATATCGCCATGAAGATCGCGCCAAGATGAGTTCTTCTCGCCCCCACAAGGAATCACCGCTTATCCGTTAAGCGTTGACTTCGATATGACTTACGTACCAAAACCTTAAATATCAATGTGTTACCCACATTTGCTTTTTGTGCGGCCGATTGGATAACTTATTGTTTTTATTCTATTTGCGCTAAATACCCCGCCTGAGCGCAACCGGCATTTTTCGCTTTATCCCGCCCGCACGCTTGTAGACATCCCCAGGTAGTGACGATATTTTATTTCTACGAGACTTATTTTTACGGGTGCTATCAATATGCCTTAAACAAGAATAAAGCGCGTCAGGAAAATAGAATTATGAGTATTCAAGTATGGTCTAAAAACCTAAAAAAACACTATCCTAATATTAATGTTGAAAAAGTCACCGTCGGCGAACGCGGGAAAGGTTATATTGTCTATGTCGATGGGGAAAGAATGGCATTAAATCATTTTTTTCGCCGTTTCTATCGACACCGGCTTGATAAAGAATGATGTTTCACCCTGAACTCAACGCAGGGTAAACCTCTACGCAACCTCGTGATTAAAAGCAATTTCGCATTCATCATCACTCTAAATAATTAGTCCAGAGAGGCTCTTTCATTCAATGCGCTTATCACTGCAATAAAATATCGGATTGCCCAGCGCACCCAAAACCGTATCTCTGCGAGACGGTTACAACCCGGTATTAAATAAAAATGCTGATGGTTATTTTTATCGCGCGCGTTCTGTCATCGCCCAATAAAAACCCCTTATCTTGGTCTGGCGACTGATCCAAGCCGCAATGGCCACTGTTGAAATGGATATCAAAACGACAACTCAATGCCCCTAAAGCGTTAAAGAATAAAAAGTCTCAAGGCGGGACATGCCTTGCCTTTCGCGCCGGCATTTTCAGGCGTTGGCAGCGATGGGATGGTGATCCAATGTGGATTTAAAAGTCAAAGGAAAACATATGATTAGAACATCGTTTGGTAAGAGAGCCGCAATAATCACGTTCTTTTGCTTGCTGGTTTTTTCTGGCGTCGCGTTAACCGTGGGGGGAGTTTGGCTGATCGCCCTCGGCGGATCGTTCTACTATGCCATTACCGGGATAGGCTACATCGCTGCCGCAGTGCTGGTCCTCAAGCGCAGCAAATCGGCATGTTACTTAACCGGCCTGCTGTTTTTGATGACGGTGCTGTGGGCGCTTTGGGAATCGGGGCTTAACTACTGGGCCTTGTTCCCTCGCCTGCTGGTGCCCGCCGGCCTCTCTATTATCGCCGCGTTTTTACTTCCCTCGTACCTGCACGGCGCCAAGAGTCGAAAGCAGGCTTACATCGCCGGTTCGGCATTATCCGTGGCCTTTGTCGCTTTCTTTATCGGCGCCTTCTTTCCCCATGGCGAAATTACCCCTGCTGGCGACGTGACGTTTATCGAGAGCAAAAGCGACAACGCGCCTGCCGATTGGAGCGCCTATGGCCGCACGACGGAAGGAACGCGCTACGCGCCGTTCAATCAGGTGAACCGTTCAACCGTCAAAGATCTGAAACTCGCCTGGGTGTATCGCACCGGCGATTTCCGGCCGGGCGTGGACCAAAACACCCCGCTCGCGATTGATGATGTGGTGTATAGCTGCACGCCCAACGGCCTTATCACCGCTATCGATGCCGATACGGGTAAAGCGCGCTGGAAATTTGACTCGCATTCCACCTCCCCCGTTTGGCAACGCTGCCGCGGGCTTGGCTACTACAAAAATGAGGAGGTTGCGCCAGGCGCTCTGTGCGAGAAAACGATCGTTCACACCACGATCGATGCCCGCCTCATTGCGCTGGATGCCCAAACGGGCCAGAAATGCCCCGCCTTCGGTCAAAACGGTGAGGTGAATCTCGGCCAGCATATGGGGGAAGTCAAACCGGGTTATTACTTCCAAACCTCGGCGCCGACCATCGCCAGAGGGAAGATTATCGTCGGCGGCTGGGTTATCGATAACGTAATGAAAGGCGAGCCTTCCGGCGTCATCAGGGCGTTCGACGCCAAAACCGGCGAGTTGGACTGGGCGTGGGACTTAGGCAATCCGGGCATAACCAAGGCTCCGCCGGCCGGAAGCACCTATACGCGCGGCACGCCGAATATGTGGACCACCGCCGCCTATGACGACAAATTAGGCTTGTTGTATGCGCCGCTTGGCAATGCAACGCCCGACTATTACGGCATGAATCGCCCGGAAAATTCGGATGCGTACAACTCTGCCCTGGTCGCCATTGATATTGAAACAGGCCGTGAGCGCTGGAAATTCCAAACCACGCATCACGACATTTGGGATTATGACCTCGCGTCCCAACCCGCGCTGGTAGACGGTTTTGATGAGCAACATCGCCCGGTGCCCGCCCTTTTGCTCGGCACCAAACGCGGGCAGATTTTCTACCTGAACCGGGAGACCGGCAAACCGCTGGCGCAGGTTGAAGAGAAAGCCGTGCCGACGCAAGGCGCCGCAGAGGAAGAGCGCCTCTCGCCAACCCAGCCGTTCTCCGTCGGCATGCCGACCATTGGCGCCGAGCGCCTGACCGAAGAAAAAATGTGGGGCACCACCCTGTTTGACCAGATGGCCTGCCGCATCCTGTTCAAACAGATGAATTACCAGGGCGACATGACCCCGATCGGCACCCGCCCAACGCTCGAGCAGCCCGGCAATTTAGGCGGACTCAACTGGGGGAGCATGTCGATTGATCCTGTAAACCATATGGCTTACATGAACGATGTGCGCATCCCGAATGTGTTTTGGTTAGTGGCGCGCGACAGCTATGAACGCGTCGCGAAGCAGTACCCGCAAAAAGTGATCGATGGCCACGGGCCTTCTCCCATGATCGGCACGCCATACGGCATGATCACGTTGATGTGGATGTCGCCGCTCGAAGTGCCTTGCAACCAACCCCCTTACGGCACGATCACCGCCGTCGATTACAAAAACAAAAAGATCGCCTGGCAGATACCGGCCGGCACCGCCGAAAAAATGGGGCCGCTGGGCATCAGATCGCACCTGCCGATGCCGGTTGGCATGCCCACCTACGCGGGCACCATGACGACCGCCGGCGGCCTGGTCTTCTTCGCCGGCTTCCAGGACTATTATCTGCGCGCCTACAACAGCAGCACCGGCAAAGAAGTCTGGAAATATGCGCTGCCGGTCGGCGCGAGCGCGACGCCGATGAGCTACGTTTCGCCTAAAACCGGCAAGCAATACATTGTTATTGTGGTCGGCGGCGCCGCGCATTCGTCAGAAACCGGCGATTACGTGATGGCGTTTGCGCTGCCTTAACCCTTTGCCCCGTTTGCCTGCGCCATCACACAGGTAAGCGGGGCGAAGACCGGCCTTGCTCAAGTGCGCTTTCTTTATCGACAGCGGCCGCCGTGGCCGCTGTTCAGCCTTGCCCGACGAGCCCGCCTGAGGGGCGGCATGCAGAAAAACCGTTTGATAACGGCGAGAAAAATTAAATCCACAAAAGGTTCACGATGGAAACATTCTTCACCATATTGATCTTATTGCTCACCGTCTCGTTGTCCGGCGTCGTGACGCGCATATTGCCCTTCCAAATCCCGCTTCCGCTGATGCAAATCATCGTTGGCGCCGTGTTGGCCTGGCCGCAGTTTGGGTTGCATATCGACTTCAATCCCGAGCTTTTCTTGATGCTGTTTATTCCCCCGCTGCTGTTCGCCGACGGTTGGAAAACGCCGGCGCAAGAGTTCATCCATTACGGCAGAGAAATCCTTTGTCTGGCCCTGGTGCTGGTGATCATCACGGTCGTCGGGGTGGGTTATCTGATTCACTTCCTGCTCCCGTCAATCCCCCTCGCCGCCGCATTTGCCCTGGCCGCCGTTCTGTCGCCAACGGACGCCGTGGCGCTGTCCGGCATCGTCGGTAAAGGACGCATGCCCAAACCCGTGATGAGCGTAATTGAAGGGGAGGCGCTGATGAACGACGCCTCCGGGTTGGTTTCCCTCAACTTCTCCATCGCTGTCGCGCTCGGCGCGATGGCGTTTACCCTGGAGAGCGCCTTTCTGACCTTTCTTCAGGTATCGATTGGCGGGGTGCTGTGCGGCATCATTATTGTCTTTCTCTATAATCAAATGGTTAAGTTCATCCATAAATGGATGTATAACGATTCCGCCACCCAGATTATTTTCTCGCTGTTACTGCCCTTTTCCTGCTATCTGATTGCGGAAAGAATCGGCGTATCCGGCATCCTGGCCGCCGTTAGCGCCGGCATGATGATTGGCCAATCCAAAGTGAATCGCAGCATGCCGCTGGTGCGTTTACGCACCAATAATATTTGGGAAATGCTCGAGTTCGTGTTTAACGGCATGGTGTTTATTCTGCTTGGGCTACAGCTGCCGGGCATCTTGAACTTCACCGTGGCGCAAACCGGTATCGATCATTCCATCAGCCTGGAGACGCTGCTGGCTTACGTGGTGATCATCTATTTTAGTTTGATCGCCGTGCGTTTGATTTGGCTGTGGCTGATGAAGGTCGGCAGCGCGACCCTGATGCGCAAAGATCCGCTGTTATTTTCGAAATTCAGCACGCGCGATCTGTCCGTCGCCGCCTTTGCCGGGGTGCGAGGGGCGGTGACCCTGGCGGGCGTGCTGTCAATTCCGCTGTTTCTATTGGATGGCTCGCCATTCCCGGGGCGGTATCAGCTGGTGTTTATCGCCTCGGGAGTCATCTTGCTGTCGATCGTCGTCGGCATCGTCACGCTGCCCTTCCTGTTGCGCGGCAATCTGCCGCCGGAAGAAGATCAGGAAGAGGCTTTCTCCGTTTCAGAAGCCTTGGCGAGCGCGGCGACCAAGGCCGTCAACGAAACCAAGGAAAAGCTGCTCGTCGCCCCGCCGGACGACGCCACGCCGGAACTGATTGAAGAAACGACGCGGCGGATGCTGGACGTACTGCAACGTAAAATTCTGACTAAAGAAGACGTTAAGAATATCGTGGCGCTGAAGCGGCTGGAAAAGCAGCTGTACTTAGCCTCGTTGCACGCGGAAAGAGAAGAGCTGTACCGGCTGCGCCGCATGAAGAAAATCAGCCATGAGAAACAGAGAAAGCTGCTGCATCGCATTGATATTACTGAGGTGCTGATCGCTGAAGACAGCGTTTAAACGAGGAGATGAAGGCGGTTTCGCCCCCCGCCTTCGCTATCTGTGGTACCACGCCTTGAAATACTTCAAAAAGCTGTAGGACACCGCGTAGACGCCGGTCACGGCCCCGACCCGGCCCGCTTTCCAGGCGCCGCTGAAAATGTACCACTTGAAAAATGCGCCGATGGCGCTAATCACCCCTCGGAGAATCGATGGCCTTATCGCCTTGTATTTCACCACGCGCGCCGTATAGCTGTTCAGCTTGGCAAACACTTCCTCGATTGAGAAAAAAGTGTCGTGTTTAACGTGCCCGGCCAGTATCAAGGTGGATGCGCCCCCTTCCGCCGCATCATCTACCGGCGCATCATTGAACTTCACCACCTGGCGATGAAAAAAGCGAATGGGGTAATCCGGTGACGAGACGGGATAAAGCGTTCTGACCGCCTGTCCCAACACAAACCAATCGCGACGAATGCGATAGGCGTTGTTTTTGTCAGGGCCTGGGGTGCGCTTGAAAAGCCGCATCGCGTCGACCGCTTCATCATCCATGATCTCATCGCTGTCCAGGCACAAAACCCAGTCATGCCGCGCGCAGGATATGGCGTAATTCATTTGCCGGCCATGGGTTTCAAACGGGTGATAAAGAGGCTTGATATTGAAGTCGTCGCAAATGGCCAACGTGCCGTCAGTACTGCCCGAATCCACCACGATGATTTCATCGGCGAACGCCGCCACAGGTTGCAACACGTCACGCAGCAGGCGCGATGAATTAAACGTCAATAAACACACGGAAATCCGGTTACAAAAATCCATTTTACATTCCACGACACTGAAAAAATGCAGTCCATGCCAAAACGGCGGGCGCGCCGTGCAAAAGCGCGATCCCAAAGCGCTTCTCCTGCCCAGAGCGCCTCTTCGATTAAGTATTTAGAATATTGGCTGCCCTGTCATGCCCTGGATGATGGCATCTGACTATTTCATCAATTTCAATGAAATCAAATAGAAAGGCGGATTAAACGCGGGCGTTCACCGCACCGGCTCACGCGCTGGCGGGCGCCGAGCGCGAGCGCGGCGCTTGGCTGCGCCTTGGTTTTGTTATAACGTATCAAAAAACAAGTAAAGGGAAGACGACGATGAAAATCCAGCTGTCGCTGTTGTTTCTCAGCCTGCTGGCCGGCAAGGCCGCAGCGTTTCAGTCGAAAGTGCCCGAACCGCGCCCGGAGCAGGCGCGGGCGGCGGAACAGAACATCGAAAATCTGTTTTACGGCTTTCACGCCATGGACGCCCAGCCGGTGAGCATCGGCAGTTGCGCGGCGGTGCCGGTAGCGGGATGCCAATGCGCGTTCTGCACCCAGCTGCGGCAGGCCGGGCGCTGAGCCGCCCCCCTCATTCAACCCAGCTCAT
The DNA here is from genome assembly GCF_903970925.1 of Serratia sp. ME47. NCBI lineage: Bacteria > Pseudomonadati > Pseudomonadota > Gammaproteobacteria > Enterobacterales > Yersiniaceae > Serratia > Serratia sp. ME47. Next base: position 47,203 of record NZ_CAJCKE010000028.1, read on the forward strand.
ATTGCACGTTCAACTGCCCTTTCTTCATCTTTAGGCCGGTAATCGCGATCGCGCCCACCTCGCCCAGCGCGGCGACATGGGTGCCGCCACAGCCGTAGGCGGGCAACTCGCCGAAACCGACCTGGCGCAAACCGTCCACCGCCTGCTGGCGGCGCGGCAGATCGGCGGCGATCAAGCGCGCCAGCTCCGCCTGCAAAAAATCCGCTTCTATCGTCTGCGCATCCGGCCCCGGCGTGAACGTGATGCGCCCTTCACCCGGCCAATGATGCGCCTTGACCGGCCGCCAGCCCCGGGTTTCGCCCAACCAACCGATCAGATGCCCAGCGGAGTGCCAGCGGGCGTGCAGCCGGCGCTGCGCTTCATCGATTTGCATCGTAACCGGCCCGTTCGGCAGCGGCGCGGCGGTAAAGTGCACCACGGTATCCCCCTGCTGCTGCACCCGCAGCACGGTGACGCCGCCTAACGACCCCACATCGGACGGCTGGCCGCCGCCCTGCGGGTGGAACAGCGTGGCGTCCAGCTCCACGGCGTAAGCGCCCGCCTCGGCCGGCGCACAGCTCAACACCTGCGCCTGGCCCTGTAAATCGTCGCTGTAGTAATAACGTCGTTCGGTCATCATTTTTCTCCTCGGTTCGAAGAGCCATTATATTCATGTCATAATCGGAGCATAATCCGCCGCCATCACAATGGACCTTTGCGTCATGAGCACAAATCTTTCTTACACGCTGTTGGCCGAAATGGCCGTTTTCGTCCAGGTCGTGGAGAGCGGCAGCTTTTCCGCCGCCGCCCGCAAACTGGGCGCTTCACCTTCCGCCGTCAGCCGCAGCGTGGCGAAGCTCGAACAGCCGCTGGCGCTGCAGCTGCTGCACCGCACCACCCGTAAACTGCGGCTGAGTGAAAGCGGCGAAGAGGCGTTTGCGCACTGCCGCACCCTGCTGGCGGCGGCCGACGCGGTGATGGCGATCGGCGGGCGCGGCGCCGCGGAGCCCGAAGGGCTGGTCAGCGTCAGCGTGCCCAAGGCGGTAGGCCGTTTCGTGCTGCATCCGCACATGCCGGCGTTCCTGCGCCGCTACCCGAAGGTGGACGTGAGGCTGCGGCTGGAAGATCGTTATATGGATCTGATCGACGACCGCGTCGATCTGGCGCTGCGCATTACCGATCGCCCGTCGCCGGGCTTGATCGGCCGTCAGCTGATGCGAATAGACCACCTGCTGTGCGCCACGCCGCACTATCTGGCGCAGCACGGCGCGCCGCAGCACCCGCACGATCTGGCGGCGCACAGCTGCATCTATCTGGGAGAAACGCCGAGCGACGCGCAATGGAAGTTCCGCCGCAGCGGCAAAACGGTGACGGTCAACGTGCGCGGCCGCTACGCCGCCAACCACACCGGCGTGCGGCTGGACGCGGTGAAACGGCATATCGGCATCGGCAGCCTGCCGTACTTTACCGCCCGCCAGGCGCTCGACGAGGGCGAGATCGTGCAGGTACTGCCGGAATGGGATTTCCTCAGCAGCTATCACGGCGGCCTGTGGTTGCTTTACGCACCTAACCAGTATCTGCCGCCCAAACTGCGGGTGTTTATCGACTATCTCGTCGCCTGCCTGGCGCAGGAGCCGCAGCTAAAGCGCCTTGCGTAGCGTGATGTTGATGCGGTGCGGCCCCACCAGCGAGTGGTAGCCTTCCTTGACCGGCAGGATGCCGTGGAAACAGAGCCGCGACGGGCCGCCCCACACCACCACGTCGCCGTGCGCCAGCGGGATGCGCCGTGCCCGGTCGCTGCGTTGCAGCCCGCCGAACTGAAATACCGCCGGCAACCCGAGCGACACCGAGACGATCGGCGCGCCGAAGTCGTGCTCGTCTTTATCCTGATGCAGCGACAGCTTGCTGCCCGGATCGTAACGGTTCATCAAACAGGAATCCGGTACGAAGGGGCCAAAGCCCGCCTGCTGCGCGGCTTCGTCCGCCAACGCCATCAGAATAGGCGGGATCGGCGGCCAGCGTTTGCCGCTGCGCGCGTCGCGTTCCGAGTAACGGTAGCCGCGGCTGTCGCTGGTCCAGCCGTTGCCGCACCAGCTCATCGCCACCGACATCACGTGCCCGCCGGGGGTGGTCAAATGCTGCCAGGGCACCTGCGCCACCACGCCCTGCACCGCCGCCAGCAGTGCCGGCCCGTGATCGCGCACAAAGCCGTGCATCACCACCGCGCCGGGGGCGATCTCTTCACGCCACGGCGGCGGCAGCGCGTCTTCAAAAAGATCGATTGTCATCGCCAAAACCTGTATGAATACACAGTATCCATTGTAACCCGCCGCCGCCGATTGTCCAGCGCCCGGCTACGCCATTGTCGTTGGCGGCAAATTTCTCTACAGTAGCCGCCATAAAATCAATCACTCACCAGGAATGCGTGTGATTAAGGGCATCACTCTTTCGGTCGTCGCCTCCATCTTGTTCGGCGCGATGTATTACTTCACCTCTACCCTCACCCCGCTGAACGGCGAACAGGTCTACGGCTGGCGCACGCTGCTGACGCTGCCGTTCCTGACGCTGTTCATGGCGCTGTCTGGCGATTGGCGCAAGGTGAGCGACACGCTGGTCGGGATAGGCCAACGGCCGCCGCGTCTGCTGGGCCTGCTGCTCACCTCGGCGCTGCTGGGGGTGCAGCTGTGGCTGTTCCTGTGGGCGCCGCTGCACGGCAAGGCGCTCGACGTGTCGCTCGGCTATTTTCTGCTGCCGCTGACCATGGTGCTGGCGGGCCGTTTGATCTACCGCGATCGGCTGTCGCTGCTGCAAAAACTGGCGGTGGCGTGCGCCGTGGCGGGGGTGGGCAATGAGCTGTATCAGGCGGGCGGCGTATCGTGGCCGACGCTGGTGGTAGCGCTGGGGTATCCGCTCTACTTTATTTTGCGGCGGCGTTTCGGCACCGACAATCTCGGCGGCCTGTGGTGCGAGCTGACGCTGATGCTGCCGGCGGCGGCCTGGTTCGCCTTCGGCGACGGCGGCGCGGCGGCGCTGCAGATCAATGCCGAGCTGTATTGGCGCATTCCGCTGCTCGGCGTCATCAGCGCCGTGGCACTGGTGTGTTACATCCTCGCCAGCCGCATGCTGCCGTTCAGCCTGTTCGGCCTGCTGAGCTATGTGGAACCGGTGCTGCTGGTGCTTGTCGCGCTGCTGCTCGGCGAGAGCATCAGCCAAAGCGAATGGCCAACCTATCTGGCGATCTGGCTGGCGGTGCTGCTGCTGGCGGCGGAAGGCGCGCAGCACCTGCTGCGCCGCCAGCGGGTCTGACTCAGGCGGCCAGCGTGGCGCCGCCGTCGATCACGATGTCCTGCATGGTGATGTGGCTGGCCAAATCCGAGGCTAGGAACAGCACCGCGTTGGCGATTTCGTCCGGACGCGCGATTTTACCCAGCGGGATCCCCAGCTTGAACATCTCGGGGAAGCCGGCAATGGTGCGTTGCTGCGCATCGTCGGTCTGCCACATGCCGCGCTGCATCGGCGTGTCGGTCGAGCCCGGCGACACCAGATTGCACCGCACGCCGAACGGCGCCATCTCCAACCCCACGCAGTGGTTCAGGCTGGTCAGCGCCGCCTTGGAGGCGCAGTAGGCCGCCATCTGCGCGCGCGGCACGTGCGCGGCGTTGGAGCCGATGCTGACGATCGCCCCGCTGCGCTGCGCCTTGAAGTGCGGCAGCACGGCGCGGAACAGGTAAAACGCCCCCGAGGCGTTGACGTTGATGCACTGGTGCCAGTCATCCACGCTCAGATCTTCGGTATTGCCCATGCGCAGAATGCCGGCGGCGTTGACCAACACGTCCAGTCGCGGGTTCTCCGCCAGCTGTTGGCGGCACACCGCCTCCACCTGCTCCGGCCGGCTGATGTCCAACGTCACGCAGGGGTAAGGCAGATCCGGATTGGCGAATTCTCGGTCAAACCCCACCACCTCGGCGCCCTGGGTTAAAAAGTGGCGGGCGATCTGCTCGCCGATGCCGCGCGCCGCGCCGGTCACCCACACGCGTTTGCCGGTGAAATCCATCTGAATGCTCATGCGCGCACCGCCATCCGGGCGCACCGCCGGGTCATGTTGTTGTTCATCGTTGTCTCCTGCGAAAGGCTATGACGCGGCGCGGACTGCGCCGCAAAGAGGCCTACAGCGCGCCGCTGTTCAGGCCGAAAGCGTTGAGCATGGTGCCCAGTTTGGCGGTGGTTTCCATCCACTCGGACTGCGGCGTCGAGGCGGCGACGATGCCCGCGCCAGCGAACAGCCGCACCCGGTTGCCGCGCAGCAGCCCGCTGCGGATGACGATCGCCCACTCGCCGTCGCCGTTGGCGTCGCACCAGCCGACAATGCCGCTGAACAAGCCGCGATCGTGCGGTTCCAGAGCGGCGATCAGCTGGCGGGCGCTTTCGGTCGGGAAGCCGCACAGCGCCGGCGTCGGATGCAGCAGGCAGGCCAGCTGCATCACGTTGAGATCCGGATTCAGCAACTCGCCGCGAATGCGGGTGGACAGGTGCCACATGGTGCCGGTGCTGAGCAGCGACGGGCCGCTGGGTACGCTCAGGGTGGCGCACAGCGGCGTCAGATGCCGACGAATATCGTCGATCACCAGCTTGTGTTCGTATTTGTCTTTGGTCGAGCGCATCAGGCGCTCGCTGCCGAGGCGATCCTGCTGCGGATCGTCCTGCCGGCGCGCCGAGCCCGCCAGCGGATTGGTGTGGATCTCGCCGCCCTGCTTGCGGATCAGCAGTTCAGGGCTGGCGCCGATCAACACGCTGCCATCGGCCAGCGGCAGGGAGAAGTGGTAACCGGTCGGGTTCTGCACCATCAGGTTATTGAGGATCCGGTGGCCGGCCACCGGTTGTTCCAGCTCGATATCGAGGATGCGCGACAGCACCGCCTTGTCCAGCTTGCCTTGTTTAAAGCGGCTGACCGCTTCCGCGACCGCGTGTTTGAATCGCGGTTCATCTGGAATACTGGTGCAGGCGACCAGGCGATGCGGCTGTTGCAGCATCGGGCGCGCGGCGCGGATAAAGCTGTCGTTGGCGACGAATCGGCTTTCTTCAGGGATATACAGGCAGGAAGGCCGGCGCGTGTCGAACGGAATGGCGCCCACCACCACCGGGGCCGCCTGGCCGGCGGCTTTGGCGCGCGCCAGCGCCTGGCGAATATGCTGCGCCAGCGCGCTGCCTTCCTGCTCGCCGCCGAACGCCGGCGTCTCGATACGCTCAAACACGCCGTGGGCGGAGAGGGAACGGAATTCTGACCGGTACAAAAAGGTCGATTGTTCGGCGTACTCAAACCCGGAGAAGGTTTGGTTTTCTGTCGTCAGTGTCGCCACAAGACCACTCCTTTGTTGCGCCTCACCAATGATAATGTTTATGCGAATAATTATCATTAGCTGTAAAGGGTGGGTAAATTACACCGGATCCCCACCGTCGGTCAATCTCCGATGAATGAATCTTTCCGCACGCCGCGGCAAATTCGCGTTACGCCACAACAAGAAATAACACACTGTTATTATTGTGTTTTAGCAAAAAATAAAAGTCGTGACATCGTCACCTTCACGCCAAAACCGCCCGGCGAAACGCCGTCCGGCGCAGCAATGCGGCGTCAACGTGGTGAGCAGCGCCAATTCGAACGTCTGCCGCTGCGCATCCACCGCCACCATCCGCGCATCAAGAAAATCGAAATATCGGCGCACCTGCGGGTACAGCGCTTTGAACAGGCTCTCTTTGGCGGAAAACGTCAGCGTCAGCAGCTCGTTGAACGGCAGCGTTTCGCCCAGCAACGTCTCGCGCTCCACCGGTGAAACGATCGCGCTCCACAGCTCCTCCGCTCGCGCCACGGACAGCAGCGTCTCCACATCCAGCCCAACGCCGCCCAGCCCGCTCTCTCGGTGTACGGCGCACAGCGCGGTATGCGAATTATGGCTCAGCGCCCCGGCGATGCCCGGCGGCCACTGCGGCGCGCGATCTTCGCCGCGCGCCAGGGTGAAGTCGGCGAAACCGAGCGGCGCCAGCAGCTGCCGCGCCAGCACACGCCCGGCCAGATACTCCGCACGGCGTTTCGGCACCGCGCGCGCCAGGTGGTCCGGCAGCGTAAAGCCCGCCTCGGGAAAACTGTCGTCGCGATACTCCGCCAGCGCAAACTGGCAGCGCGCCACCTGGCCCGGATAGCCGTCCGGCGTGAAAAATTCGATATTGCGGATAAAAGTGGGCAACGGCGGTATCCATGATAAGCAGGCAGGCTGATGATGTTAGCCCCCGAAACGGCCTGCAACAATGACCCTGGGCAAAATAAATGGCGTTAAGTCCCGCGCGGAGGCGCGTTGGGCGAAGTGGGAAAAGGCCTCTCCCCCGCATTAGGGAGAGAGGCCGGGCATTACAAGATGCCTTTCATGGTCTTCTCGAAATCGCTCCAGGCGCAGAAGCCGTCTTTATCGATCGGGCAGCCTTTCAGCGCCAGCGTCACGCGCTGCGGCGGGGTTTGCAGCGTCAGCGGCGTCGCCTTGCGCAACTGCTCGGTGGACTGATAGACGTACTCGATCTTCAGCAATTCCCGGTCGTTCTGCGCGTCGCGCCAGCGCTGGAATACCAGTTTGCCGCCGATCGGCGTTTTCTCGTACTGCTGCGGCAGCTGATACGGCTGGAACTGCATGGCCGACAGCAGCGAGGCGATATTGGAGTCGTGGCCCACCAGCACCGTCAGCTTCGGCGCGTCCGGTTTACGCTCGCCCAGCAGCGCGTTGTTGATGTAGGTCAGCAGCGGCTTGGCGACGTTCTGCGCCACCACCGGCGAGGTGAACAGCGAATCCTGATAGCCGTCTTTCAACTGCGCCAGCTGCTGCCACTGGTGCGGCGTGGCGATTTTGCCCCAGGCCACCTCTTTCATCGGGAAACCTTCGTAGTACTGCAGCATAAAGGCGTCCACCAGCGAGTTGCCCACCCGCAGCGGGCCGGAGACGCCCGGCTCTTTGCCCGGCACCGCGCTCATCACGCTGGCTTCTTTGGTCAGGTCGCAGTGTTTGTCGGTCTTGCAGGCGGCGGAATCCTTGTAGTCGATGATCTTCGCCAACTGCTGATAAGAGGCGTCCAGCTTCAGCGATCCCAGCGCGGCGTTCATCGCCGCCAGCGCCTGCTGGTTGAAGGCCTCGCTGGTGTCGGTGATGATCGGGTTGAAAGTCGGATCCATCTCGCCCATCTTGTCCTGATGGTGCACGCTGACGTCGCAGCCGGGGAACGCGCCATTGCTGAAGAACTGCGCGGTGGCCACCGTGCGCTGCAGGCTGTTGGCGTAGACGTACACGCTGCCGGCGGTCGGGCAGCCCTCTTGCGGCAACAGGCCGGTCTGCTTCAGCCAGGCGTTGAAGTAGTGCCCCATATACACTTCCAGCACCCCGCCCTTGGTGGTCAGCTGGCCGCCCGGCGTTTCCCAGGCCGGCCAAGCCTTCGGCGTGGACTGCGCCAACACGCTGCCGTTGTTGGCCAGCGGCGCGCGCAGGTTATGGCGGCTCATCACCAGCACCTGTTCCAATTGATAACCGCCGGCGTCCGCCAGCGCGTTCCCGGTGAATAACAAAGGCAGGCACAGCAATAACGTTTTTTTTCTCATCCGCAGAGGCTCCCGGAAAATGATTATTTTTAAGGTGTTAGCGTTTGCCTGCGTATGATGGCGGGGTTAGTGTGACAAGTGTGTGACAGGGTTCACGGGAAAAGATCGTACCAGCGGCCACCGGGCGGCGGCCGCTGTGCGTCAACTCAGTACCACAGGCTCATGATTGGCCAACCGATCAGCAACAGCGCGGCGATGTACACCACGCCGAGAATGCCGCCCAGGCGCCAGTAGTCTTTCGACTTCACATAGCCGCAGCCGTAGATAATCACCCCCGGCCCGGTGGCGTACGGCGTCAGCACGCCCATGATGCCGATCGACAGCACCAGCAGCATCGACAGCTGCTCCATCGGCACGCCCGGCAACCCTTTGCCGACCGCCAGGATCACCGGCAGCATGGTGGCGGTGTGCGCCGACAGGCTGGCGAACAGGTAGTGGGCGAAGTAGAACACCAGCACCAGCGCCACCACCGTCATGTTCGGCGAGAAGCCGTCCAGGTGGGTGCTCATGGTCTGGGCGAACCAGTCGATAAAGCCGGAGCGCGTCAGGCCGTTGGCCATCACCACCAGCGTCGCCAGGTTAACCAGCGTATTCCAGGCGCTGGAGTATTTGGTAATGTCTTTCCACGACACCACGTGCAGCGCCAGCATCAGCGACACCGCCAACAGGCACACCGCGGTGGCGTCCAGCACCTTGCCGCCGAACACCCACAGGCACAGGCTGAGCAGCACCAGGCCGATCAGGGTGTACTCCTTGCGCGTCAGCTTGCCCATTTCCCCCAGCGCGGTATTCGCCCAGGCGGCCACTTCGCTGCTGTGGGTCACGCCCGGCTTGTAGAGGTAGTAGGAGATCAGCGGCGCGATGATCAGCAACAACAGGCCGACCGGCAGGAATGCCAGGAACCACTGCATCCAGCTGATGTGCACCCCGGCTATCTTGCCGACGAACTCGATGCCCAGCACGTTCGGCGCGGCGCCGGTGACGAACATCGAGGAGCTGATGCTGGTGCCGACCACCATCATCCACATCAGGTAGCCGCCGATGCGGCGCGAAGAGGGATCGTTAGGGAAGGAATCGAACAGCGGCGGCAGGTTTTTCACCACCGGGAACACCGTGCCACCGGTGCGCGCGGTGTTGGATGGCGTGAACGGCGCCAGCAGGATATCGATGATCACCACCGCATAGCCCAGCGTCAGCGTGCGCTTGCCCATGAATTTCACCAGGAACAGCGCGATGCGCCGCCCCAGCCCGGTGGCCTCGTAGCCCAGCGCGAAGATAAAGGCGCCGAACACCAGCCAGACGGTGGTGCTGGAGAAGCCCGCCAGCCCCCATTTCAGCGCCTCTTTACCGGCCTTGAAGCCCGGCTCCGCCAGTTCCTGCGCGCCGAACAGTACCCAGTTGGCGCTCAGCACGCTGACGGTCACCGCGATAAAACTGATGGCGGTGGCCGGGATCGGCTCCAGAATCATGCCGACGATCATCGCCACAAAGATGGCGAAATAGTGCCACGCCTGCGGCGGCATGCCGTCGGGCACCGGTATCAATAACAGGATCGCGAGCACCGCCAGCGGCGCTATCGCTTTCCAGATCTTTTCCTGGGTTTGGGACATAGGGACTCTCCTGAAGGCTTGGTTATTATTCTTGGGCACCCAGCTGCGCCAGCAGCCAGGTCACTATCAACAAGTCGGCGCTGCCGCCGGGGCTGAGGTTGCGGGCAATGCAGTCGGCATCGAAGCGCCGCAGGCGCGCCAGGCCCGCTTCCCCCGCCGAGCCGCCCTGCGCCAGCAGCAAGGCCGCCCGGCGCCGCAGCCAGCGCAGCCCGCGCAGGCCGCCGCGCGAGGCGACGTTGGTGTCATCGTTGTGGGCCATCAGCCACAGCAGGCTGTCCAGCAGCGCCCGCTGTTCGCCGCCGCCGGCGGCCAGCCGTTGCCGATACAGCGGCAGCGCGCCGTCAAGCACCAACCGAAAACCGGATTCCGCCTCGCCGCGCGCGCCGCTGAGGCCATACGCAGCGAACAAGCGCTGGCCGGCGGTCTGCCCGGCGTTGTTGCATCGCAGTTCGCTGTCCACCAGCCCTCGGCACATCGCCGCCACTTCGGCGCATAACGATGCGGCGCTGATGGCCCGGCCCTGCTGCTGCAGGCGGCCGAAGGCGGCGCACAGCAACCCGAGTGAGAACACGCTGCCCTTATGGGTGTTAATGCCGCCGGTGGCGCGAAACATCTGGTTTTCGCAGGCCAGGCCGAGCGGCCGCAGCCGCGCCAGCTGCCGCTCGGCCGGCAAAGCCGCGTCTTCCCGTCCGCGCTGGATAAAACGCGGCAGCCACACGCCGATGGCTCGGGCGCTGCGGTAGAAATGCCCAAGATCCATGTCGCGATGGGCGCCGGTGTTATGGCGATCCACCAACCCCGGTTTGGGCGTGAGGTTGACCTCCACCAACAGCGCGCGAAAGGCGGCGCGGGCGAAGTCGCAGGCCGGCTCGGCTCGGCGGGCGGGTGGATTAATCGGCAGAGATCGCATCGTTGAACATCCTTTCCATTTCTTGCAGCAGCTGCTCGCTGCCATGCCGCCGCTGGCGGGCGCAGATCTTGGCCGGTTGGCCGCACAGCAGGCAGCGCCGCGCCGGCAGGCCGATGTCGCGGCGCGACAGGATTCGCCCCTGCGCATCCAGCACGTCGATATCCCACAGCCGGCCGATCGGGCGGCTCACCTCCAGCTGCATGGCGCAATCTTTTACCCGTTGGGCGTCGGCGCGCAGCGCCACAAACCCTTCGCAGCCGGTGGCGAGCGCCAGCGCCTCGGCCTGCGGGCTCGGCCAGCCCTGTTCGGCGCACAGCCGCAGCAGCGCCGCCCACCCGAGGTTGAAGATGCCGCGCGTCAACGCGCTGTCCTTCACCGGGCCGGGCACCACCAGCGTCAGCACCAGCAGCGTGCACTCGTGCTGCGCCAGCCACGCCTGCTGGCGCGCCTGACGGCATTCGCGGCTGGTGAGCAGCTCCGGCAGGCTGACCGCACGTTCGGCGGCCAGTTGAGGATCGACGGCGGCCATCGGTTACTCCGCCACCTGATGCACCACGTCGATCACCGAGCCGTCGCGGTAGCGCACCACCGCCACCACCTTGTCGGTAAACGCGATCGGCTGCGGTTCGCCGGTCAGCTGCAGCGCGCGGGCGCGCAGCCAGTCGATGCTCACCACCTCAAGCCCGGCCTCCCGCAGGCGCTGCGCCAGCTCCGGCCGCGCCGGGTTGACGGCGATGCCGTGGTCGGTCACCAGAATGTCGATGCTGGAGCCCGGCGTGACGCAGGTGGTCACCTGCTCCACCAGCGTCGGGATGCGCCCGCGCACCAACGGCGCGACGATGATCGCCAGCCGCGCGGCGGCGGCGGTGTCGCAGTGGCCGCCGGACGCGCCGCGCAGCACGCCGTCGGAGCCGGTCAGCACGTTAACGTTGAAGCCGGTGTCGATTTCCAGCGCGCTCAGCACCACCACGTCGAGCCGATCGACCGACGCGCCCTTGGAGCTGAAGTTGGCGTACTGGTTGGCGCTGATTTCGATATGGCGCGGGTTGCGCGCCAGCGAGGTCGCCGCCGCCCGATCGAAGCTCTGCACGTCCAGCAGCTTGCCGATCAACCCTTTCTCGTGCAGATCCACCATGGTCGAGGTGATGCCGCCGAGGGCGAACGCGGCGCGAATGCCGCGGGCGCGCATCTTGTCCTCCAGGAACCGGGTCACCGCCAGCGAGGCGCCGCCGGTGCCGGTTTGCAGCGAGAACCCTTCGGTGAAGTAGCCGGAACCGGCGATCACCTCGGCGGCGCGGCGGGCGATCAACAGCTCGCGCGGGTTCGAAGTCATGCGCGTGGCGTCGGCGCCGATCTTGTCGGCGTCGCCCACCCGCTCCAACTGCACGATCAGATCCACCCGATCCTGCGCCAGGCTGGCGGGATGATGCGGATACGGCACCAGCTGCTCGGTCAGCAACACCACGGTGCCCGCCGCCTCGGCGTCCACCCGCGCATAGCCGAGCGAGCCGCAGCAGGCTTCACCGCTGTAGCCGTTGGCGTTGCCGAACTCATCGCAGGCCGGCACGCCGAGGAAGGCCACGTCTATCTTCAGCTCGCCGGATTCGATCAGATTGACCCGGCCGCCGTGCGAGTGAATTTGCACCGGCTCCGCCAGCAGCCCGCGCGATACGGCGTCCGCCAGCGGGCCGCGCAGCCCGGAGGTGTAAATGCGGCTCACCACGCCGTGGCGGATATGCTCAACCAACGGCGCATGGCAGTCGGTCAGCGAGCTGGAGGCCAGCGTCAGGTTGCGGAACCCCATCGCCGCCAGCGTCTCCATCACCTGATTGAGCGCCAGATCGCCGCCGCGAAATGCATGGTGGAAGGAGATGGTCATGCCGTCCTGCAGCCCGCTGCGGCGCACCGCTTCCTGCAAGGAGTCGCACAGCTTGAGATCGCGCGGTTTACGCGCCTGCAGATTGGCTTTGGACACGTCCTGATAGCCCGGCAGATCCGCCGGGTTGGCGAAGGTCATCAATCGTTGTTGGCGGTTCATCATGCTTCCTCCCCGTGCTGCGCCGGTTCTTCCCGTAAGCCGGACAGCGCGGCGCGCTCCAGCACCAGCCGGGCGCGTTCAATCACCGGGCTGTCGACCATTTTTCCGTTGAGCGACACTACGCCGCGCCCTTCCCGCTCCGCCGCTTCGGCGGCGTCCACCACCCGCTGCGCGTGCGCCACCTCTTTGGCGGTCGGCGCGTACAGGTTGTGCAGCAGCTCAATCTGGCGCGGGTTGATCAGCGATTTGCCGTCGAAGCCGAGCTGTTTGATCAGCGCCGCTTCCTGCAGGAAGCCGGCCTCGTTGTTGGCGTCGGAGTAGACGGTGTCGAACGCCTGAATGCCGGCGGCGCGCGCCGCCTGCAGCAGCGAGCAGCGGGCGAACAGCAGCTCAATGCCCTCCGGCGAGCGTTCGGTGCGCAGGTTGCGCACATAGTCTTCCGCCCCCAGCGCGATGCCGATAAGACGCGGCGAAGCGTGCGCGATCGCCACCGCGTTGGTGATGCCCTGCGCCGATTCGATCGCCGCCAGCAGCCCGGTGCTGCCTACCGGCCGGCCGCAGGCCGCCTCGATGGCGGCGATCTCGCGCTCCATGTCGACAACGTCCTGCGCGCTGTCGGTCTTCGGCAGGCGCACGATGTCCGCGCCGCCGCGCACCACCGCCTGCAAGTCCGCCAGGCCGTAGGCGGAATCGAGCGCATTGACGCGCACGATGGTTTCCACCTCCTGGTACAGCGGATGCTGCAGCGCGTGGTACACCAGCCGGCGCGCCGCGTCTTTTTCACGCAGGATCACCGAGTCTTCCAGATCGAACATCAGCGCATCGGCCTGATAGATAAAGGCGTTGCTGACCATCGCCGCGTTAGCGCCGGGAACGAACAGCATGCTGCGGCGCAGCCGGGTTTTATTCAGCGTTTTCATCTTTCGCCTCCCATGGCAGTTGGCCGCTCTCGCAGGCGCGCATCAGCGCGGTTTCCAGCCGGGCGCGCAGCACGCAGTCCAGCGCCCCTTTGTCGTCGACGATCACCTGCACCGGCTCCACCTCATAACGCTGCAGCACCTCCAGCAGGGTGCGGCGGATCGCCGTGCCGAACTGTTTTTCCACGCTGCTGGCGATCAACAGATCGTGCTGCGGCCCCTCGGCGGGCGCGATGCGCACCATGACATCGCTGGATTCCAGCGTGCCGGCCATTGCTTCTCGGATAATTTTCATCATTCACCTGATTGTGCGGACTCAAAAGGATGCGGGGCCGCCTTGGCCCGGCGCTGCGTTTGCAGATCCTGCAGGTAGTACAGGGTGTCCGGCGGCACCAGCGGCGCGGCGGCGTGGAAGTCCCCCGCCGCCAGCAGCTTGCGCACCCAGGAGGCGGAGATCGCCGTGCCCTGATATTGCAAACGCTCGATTTCCACCAGCGCGATCGGCGGGCTGGGCAGCGCCGGCGTTTCCAGCCAGTAGCGCATGTCGCGGTTGTACTTCGCGGTCACCGCGCAGAACGGCTCGTTGCCGACGAAGCGGTGGGTGATGCCCAGCGCGGGCGCCAGATACTGGCGGAAGATCTTCAGATCGATTTCGGTGTAACAGTCGTCGGCCACGCCCTGGTCCTTGATGAAGTAACAGGGGAAGGTGGCGCGCGAGATCACGTACTGCGAGCCTTCGTGTACCGTGAGGTTGGGGATGTCGGCGGTGCCGGCCAGCACCAGCCGGCGTCGATCTTCATAGCTGAAGCGCGAGGTGTTTTCCTTCACCAGAAACAGGTGCAGCCAGTCGCAGCGCTTGGCCGCCTGACGCACCAGATACTGATGCCCGCGGGTAAAGGGGTTGGCGTTCATCACGATACTGCCGATGGTGTCGCCCGGCCGACGTTGGCTCGCCAGCTGGGCGGCGTAGCGCTTCAGGCGGCACGGGCTGTTTTCCATCAGCACCACGATGCCCGGCACGGTGGCGATCGGGTAGAAACCGCACTGGCGGAACAGCGGCTCGTTCTGCACCTTGGTGTAGATAAACAGCTGGGTGTGGTGGCGCTCGTAGGCCAGGTTCACCAGCTCGGTCGCCAGCGCCAGCGCCAACCCTTCGCCGCGCATCAGCGGGCTGATGGCGACGCATTTGATAATATTGTCGGCGATGCCGCCGCAGGCGACCAATTTGTCGTGCTGGGTAACGGTAATAAATATTTCAACCGTGGTATCGATATTCAGATCGTTACTGCGCAAGAAGGCGCTTATTTCCGAAATCGCTTTATGATCCGATCGCTTTACCCGATTAAATACGGCATCGCCTAACATAACACGCTCTCTGGGTTAACTGGCAAACAACAAATGAAATACAAAAAGGCATTTTAATTGACATCGAAAATGGCAATTAAAACCTTAAAAACCATGAAGATAAAATCATCCTCTCGTTCGATAAACCCATGGTAAGCAGAAAAAAAACGCGGATTATTGACCTATTTCACAAACCGATCCCGGTTAATAAGTTATTTAATGTTCTTTATTTGCTTAATTAATCTTATGGTGTTTATTATTGAGATAATCTTTATTTGGTGCCGCAATTCACTTACATTCACTTAGCATTTTTATTGCAATTACGGGTCGCACTATGGAATGGCTGAACATCCTGATCGTTGAAGACGAAACGCCGCTGGCGGAGATGCACGCGGAGTTTATCCGCCAGAACGGCGGCTGCCGCCAGATTTGGCTGGCCGGCACGCTGGCGCAGGCGCGCGCCATGACCGACCGCTTCAAGCCGGATCTGATCCTGCTGGACAACTTTCTGCCGGACGGCCAGGGCATCACCCTGCTGCGCGAACTGACGCTGAGCGGGTATCGCGGCGGCATCGTGTTCATCACCGCCGCCAGCGACATGGCCACCGTGGCCGAGGCGTTGCGCTACGGCGTGTTCGACTACCTGATCAAACCGCTGGCCTATGACCGGCTGAGCCAGACGCTGCTGCGCTTCAGCCAGCGCCGCGAAGCGTTGAAGGACAAAGCGCGCCTCAACCAGCGCCGCATCGACGAGATGTTCAATACCTACGCCCGCGGCGAGCAGCAGGCGGCGCTGCCCGCCGGCATCGACGAGCTGACGCTGGGCAAGGTCCGCGCGCTGTTCGCCGAACCCGCCGCGCGGCACACCGCTGAAAGCGTTGCGCAAAAAATGGGGCTCAGCCGCACCACCGCTCGCCGTTATCTGGAGTTTTGCACCGCCGCGCAGCAGCTGCGCGCCGAGATCATTTACGGCAAGGTAGGCCGCCCACAGCGGATCTATCGCGCCGGCGAGCCGCATTAACGGTTATTTGATCGCCCTTGCAAGGTTGCGTGTAACCGCTTTACTTTTTATGCGCCGGTCAGCATCTTGGTGAGCATCACCTAGCCGACTGGACGATCGCCGATGCCTGCTGCGCCCCTAGCTTCCCTGACCGAGATCCTCGCCCGCCGTGACTGGCAAAACCCGGCCTGCACCCACTACCGCCGGCTGGAGGCCCACCCGCCGTTCGCCAGCTGGCGCACGGTGGAAGACGCGCGCGACGACGCCCCCAGCGCCAGCCGCCGATCGCTGAACGGCGAGTGGCGCTTCAACTATTTCCCGCGCCCAGAGGCGGCACCGGAGAGCTGGCTGCAGCAGGATCTGCCGGACGCCGCCCCGCTGGCGGTGCCGGGCAACTGGCAGCTCGCCGGCTACGACGCGCCGATCTACACCAACGTGCGCTACCCGTTCCCGGTCGATCCGCCGCGCGTGCCGGAAGACAACCCGACCGGCTGCTACTCGCGCGCCTTCAGCGTCGATCCGGCCTGGCTGGCCGCCGGCCAGACGCGCGTCATCTTCGACGGCGTCAACTCGGCGTTCTATTTATGGTGCAACGGCCACTGGGTCGGCTATTCGCAGGATAGCCGCCTGCCGGCGGAGTTCGATCTCAGCCCGTGGCTGCGGCCGGGTGAAAACCGGCTGGCGGTGATGGTGCTGCGCTGGTGCGACGGCAGCTACCTGGAAGATCAGGATATGTGGCGCATGAGCGGCATCTTCCGCGACGTCAGCCTGCTGCACAAACCCGCCGCGCACCTGAGCGATGTGCGCATCACCACGCCGCTGCATGACAGCTTTACCCGCGGCGAACTGGTGGTGACGGCGCGCGCCAGCCGGCCCGGCCCGCTGCAGGTGCAGATTCAGCTGTGGCGCGACGGCGCGCGGGTGGCCGAACGCACCCAGCCGCTCGGCAGCGAGATCGTGGATGAGCGCGGCGCCTATGACGATCGCGTCACCCTGCGGCTGCCGGTGGAGCGCCCGGCGCTGTGGAGCGCCGAAACGCCCGCGCTGTATCGCGCCACCGTCGCCCTGCTCTCGCCCGAAGGGGAGATTATCGAGGTGGAGGCCTATGACGTCGGCTTCCGCCAGGTAGAGATCAGCGGCGGGCTATTGAAGCTCAACGGGCAGCCGCTGCTGATCCGCGGCGTTAACCGCCACGAGCATCATCCGCGCCACGGCCAGGTGATGGACGAGGCGACGATGCGCCACGACATCCTGCTGATGAAGCAGCACAACTTCAACGCGGTGCGCTGTTCGCATTACCCCAACCACCCGCTGTGGTACCGGTTGTGCGACCGCTACGGGCTGTACGTGGTGGACGAAGCCAATATCGAGACCCACGGCATGCAGCCGATGAACCGCCTGGCTGACGATCCACTGTGGCTGCCGGCGATGAGCGAGCGCGTCACCCGCATGGTGCAACGCGATCGCAACCATCCTTGCATCATTATCTGGTCGCTGGGCAACGAGTCCGGCCACGGCGCGAACCACGACGCGCTGTACCGCTGGGTGAAAAGCCAGGATCCGACCCGCCCGGTGCAATATGAAGGCGGCGGCGCCGACACCGCCGCCACCGACATCATCTGCCCGATGTATGCTCGAGTGGATCAGGATCAGCCGTTCCCGGCGGTGCCCAAATGGGCGATCGGCAAGTGGATCGGCCTGCCGGAGGAGCCGCGCCCGCTGATCCTGTGCGAATACGCCCACGCGATGGGCAACAGTTTCGGCGGTTTCGAGCGCTACTGGCGCGCGTTCCACGCACATCCGCGCCTGCAGGGCGGCTTTGTCTGGGACTGGGTCGATCAGGCGCTGATCAAACGCGACGATCGCGGCGAAGAGTTCTGGGCCTACGGCGGCGACTTCGGCGACACCCCCAACGATCGCCAGTTCTGTCTGAACGGGCTGGTGTTCGCGGATCGCACCCCGCACCCGGCGCTGTTCGAAGCGCAGCGGGCGCAGCAGCTGTTCCGCTTCGCCTTCGACGCCGCCTCGCTGACGCTGACCGTCACCAGCGATTACCTGTTCCGCCACACCGACAACGAACAGCTCAACTGGCGGCTGGAGCTGGACGGCGTGGAGCGCGCCAGCGGCAGCTTCGATCTGGCGCTGCCGCCGCAGGGCAGCACTCGCTTCACCCTGCTCGACCGCCTGCCGATGCTGCATCAGCCCGGCGAGCTGTGGCTGAACGTGGAGGTGGTGCAGCCGCAGGCCACCGACTGGTCCGAAGCGCACCACCGCTGCGCCTGGGATCAGGGGCGGGGTG
>NZ_CAJCKE010000029.1:0-56086 GCF_903970925.1 Serratia sp. ME47
ATTCCTCTGTAGTTCAGTCGGTAGAACGGCGGACTGTTAATCCGTATGTCACTGGTTCGAGTCCAGTCAGAGGAGCCATATTTAGAGAAGCCCGCTTAAGGAAACTTAAGCGGGCTTTTTGCTTTAACGCTGAATGCGTCGACAGGCAGCGTTACTCCTTGGCTATCGGCGCGTCATTCTCTTCAATTTTTACCTTGCCCTGAATATCCGCAATCTTCTTCTCCAGATCCGCCACCTGCGCTTTGCTGTGCAGCAAGGTATAGGTCAGATCAAACTGCGCACTGGCGCCAGGCTGCAGCTGCTTAACGCGTTTTTGTTCGCGCTCAATAGTGACCGGGTAGGCATAGCTGGTGCCCGGCTCAATCCCCGTCACATACCCCTGTTTTAACGTATCGGTATTCTTCCACAGCGTCAGGACGGGTAATTGGCGGGTATCGAACTGAATCGCCACCCCTTTGTCGCCCGCGTTATTGACCAGCGCCGCCAGCGTTTGATGATTCGGATTCGATAATGGCTTAATGTTAAAGACCATTTCATCGAACCCTTTGGTTGGGCCGGCATAGGTTCCCCAGGTCTTCAGCCCGGCTTTGGCATAGTCGTTAAACGGGCTGATGCTGGCGATCGGCGCCAGGAAGCGGGCACCATTTTCCAGAATCGGCGCGCCGAAATTGCTGTGATAAATAATCTGGTAGTCATGGGGATAATCCGCCCGGTTGGTTAACACATCATGCAGGCTGAAACTGTTGCTGCCAGGCACATAGCGCAATTCGGTCAGGGTTTGCAGATCGGCTTTTTTGAATGTGCTCTCTTTGATCAGGCCGCGAATACGAATTTCATACGGCGCCGTATCCGCTACCTCAACCTCAACCCGCGAGGCCGGCGTATTGCCCGCTTTGCCGTGCAACGTGTAAATTTGTCCTGCGTCGGTCACCGGATGCCCGGTCCACTCATAGCCACAACGCACCATCATCTCATTGAAACCTTCCAGCCAGCCGAGCCCATTGCGGCTTTCCAGGTTGATAAAGGCGGGGTTGACCACCTCTTTGACCGGGGAATCCCATCCCATTTTCGCGCCAAATCCTTCTGCCCGCAGGAGGTTCATGCCGCGGGTGGGACTCAGCATGATGGTCAGGCCATCCTCGCTGCGGATAATGACGACTTTGCTGCCTTCTTGCTTGCCGCCGTGCAACACTTTCTGCTCAATGCTGAACGTTTTATCCTTCACCTTCAGCGCCTCACTCGAAATCTTCCAGTTTCCTTTCTCCACGCCATCTTCAGCGCTGGTCAGCACCCAACTCTGCGCCGCCGCCTGCCCTGAAATCAGGGCCGAAAACACCGCCATAACCCATGTCTTTTTCATTTCCCTTCCCCTTTAGCTGAATCGATTTTTTTATAAACAAGGAAAATCTACTGTTAAGCAGGTTAAAGAAATGTGATGAGCTTCACCGGGTGAGTATTTGACGAAATAGCGCGATAAAAATACGAATTTCATCGCAGTTTTAATGAAAGACGTTGAGTTTTTGCACATGAAACGAGCTGTTTATCAACATAATTTGTATCGTTTCAGCTAAGGAGCAAAAAGACAGTTACGGGCAAGCAAGACATCGCGAAGGGAGTGCGGGTGGCTTGTTTAACGCTATCCGGCCCAAACGAAAGCGCTCAGACAGCCTGCCCGTCTTGAGCCTCGTTGCTTTCACGGCCGCCTGCTTGTGTCAAAGCACAAAGCCCGCACCGGGGAATCTGAGCGGGCTTTGTGCCTTTCTGCCGTTAGCGCTTACAGTACAAACTCGTAGTGAGAGCCGTCCGGCAGTTCAATGTCCAGGCGCAGTTTGCCGCCGGCCGCCTCAACATAGCGTTTAAGCGAAGACAGTTTCAGATCGCGGCCCGGTTTTTCCATCACGGCAACGGTCGGCTGCCTGATCCCCAGCGCCTGCGCCATTTCAACCTGCGTTTTCTGTACTTTTTCACGCAGCTCGGCAAGGTGAATGTTCAGCATGATGTCCGCCGCCAGCGCCTGCGCTTTGGCCACGACCTCGGGCTTTTCATCCGCAATAAGCTGTTCCAACGTTCTGCCCATCGCGTCACTCCTTCTCGTTTAATGTGTTCAGCCAGTTCGTGAATTCCCGATCGGCAACCTGGATCATCCGATCGTAAAAACGCTTTTCATTACCGGCTTTATTGCCCGCGCAAAGCACAATGCCAATACGGTACGGATCGAAAGCGAAGAATGCCCGCAACGGTTCGCCTCGGCACTGAATGCGCAACTCTTTCATATTGCTGTAACGTGAGCCTTTAACCGTATCGGCATAGGGTCTGGGCAGCCCCGGCCCCTTTTCCCGCAGGACCATCAATGCGGCAAGTACGCCGGCCCGATCGGCATCGCTGAGCGATCTGAACCAATGATCAAATGCATCCGTTGTTTTAATTTCCCACACGGGACCTCCCTAAAATATAGACCAGTAACTATATAGATGTAAAGCTATAGCAGAGAGGCGCTGGGATAGCATGCAAAGGCATGCGTGGTGACTGCAAGGCTGAACGTACATCCACGTATTTTGCAAACGCAGTGCGAGGCATTCACCTTTTTACGCACGGTATCGAACAATCGTTCAGAGGCACGGGGCGCTCCCCCGCCGCCCCTTTATGAACCCTGTCACAAAAAGCGCATAACGTTTTCGGCGTTCTGCGCAGCGGGCGATGAGCGACAAACTTGTTAACGCCACGTTACATCGGGTTAGGCAACATTGTTAACGCCGATTGATGCGTCAAACGCATCGCGCCATGAGTTTATTGCGCTTATTTACTTTATTTTCCTGAGCGAGTCTTCAGCAACAGGCGCGGCGTCAAGCGCCAATAACAAACTGGAGATAAAGATGCATTCCTCTACCTCACCCATGACCACCCGGGCCAGAACCGGCGCGATACTGCGCGTCACCTCCGGCAACTTTTTAGAGCAGTTCGATTTTTTCCTGTTCGGCTTTTACGCTACCTACATCGCACACACCTTTTTCCCGGCCAGCAGCGAGTTCGCCTCGCTGATGATGACCTTCGCGGTATTCGGCGCAGGTTTTCTGATGCGCCCGATCGGCGCCATCGTGCTGGGCGCTTACATCGATAAAGTCGGCCGCCGCAAAGGGTTGATCGTGACCCTGTCGATCATGGCCGCGGGCACCTTCCTGATCGTGTTGATCCCCTCTTACCAAAGCATCGGGCTTTGGGCGCCGCTGCTGGTGCTGTGCGGGCGTCTGTTGCAAGGCTTCTCGGCGGGCGCAGAGCTGGGCGGCGTGTCCGTCTATCTGGCTGAAATCGCCACGCCGGGCCGTAAAGGCTTCTACACCAGCTGGCAGTCCGGCAGCCAGCAGGTGGCTATCATGGTGGCGGCGGCCATGGGCTTCGCGCTCAATGCGGCGCTGGAAGAAAGCGCCATTCGCGAATGGGGCTGGCGCCTGCCTTTCCTGTTCGGCTGCCTGATCGTTCCCTTTATCTTCTTCCTGCGCCGCAAGCTGGAAGAGACGCAGGAATTTACCGCTCGCCGTCACCACCTGGCGATGCGCGACGTGTTTAAAACCCTGCTGAAAAACTGGCCGGTGGTGATCGCCGGCATGCTGATGGTCGCCATGACCACCACCGCGTTTTACCTCATCACCGTCTATGCGCCGACCTTCGGCAAAAAGGTGCTGCTGCTCAGCGCTTCCGACAGCTTGCTGGTCACCCTGCTGGTGGCGATCTCCAACTTCATCTGGCTGCCCATCGGCGGCGCGCTGTCGGACCGTTTCGGCCGCAAACCGGTGCTGGTCGCCATGACGTTGCTGACGTTGGCCACCGCCTACCCGGCGCTGAGCCTGCTCGCCGCCGCGCCCAGCTTCAGCATGATGCTGGCCGTGCTGCTGTGGCTGTCCTTCATTTACGGCCTCTACAACGGCGCCATGATCCCGGCCTTGACGGAGATCATGCCAACGGAAGTGCGGGTGGCCGGGTTCTCGCTGGCCTACAGCCTGGCGACGGCGGTGTTCGGCGGCTTTACGCCGGTAGTCTCCACAGCGTTGATCGAATACACCGGCGACAAGGCTTCACCGGGCTACTGGATGAGCTTCGCCGCGCTGTGCGCCCTGCTGGCGACGCTGTATATGTATCGCCGCATCGCCATGCCGCTGCAAACCGCGCGCTAAGCCGCCATCTCAAAAGGAATGATGCCATGCAAAAACTCACTCGTTCGATCCTCGCCGCGCTGGTGTGCGCCTCCTGCAGTACGGCGGCGCTGGCCAAAGACGTGACCGTCATGATCTCCGGCGGCTTCAAAGCCGCGCTGGAGAAGCTGGCCCCGGAGTATGAAGCCCAAAGCGGCGACAAAATCATTCTGGTGTCCGGCCCCTCGATGGGCAAAACGCCGCAGGCGATCCCCGCGCGGCTGGCGCGCGGAGAGCAAGCCGATGTGCTGATCATGGTGGGCGACGCGCTCACCCAACTGGAAAAAGAGCGCTGGACCCAGCCGGGTTCGCGCGTGGAGCTGGCCGATTCGCCGATCGGCATGGTGGTTAAACAGGGCGCGCCCAAGCCGGTGATAAAAACGGATGCCGACCTGCGCAATATCTTGCTGCAGGCGGACTCTTTCGCCTATTCCGACAGCGCCAGCGGCCGCTATGTCAGCGGCCAACTGTTCAAAAAGCTGGGCATCGAGGAACAGGTGAAAGGGAAAGCGCATAAGGTTGAGCGCATCCCGGTGGCCTCTGAAGTGGCGCAGGGGAAATACGCGCTGGGTTTCCAGCAGGTCAGCGAATTGCTGCCCGTGGCGGGCGTGACCTTTATCGGCGAGCTGCCTGAAAACGTGCAGTACATCACCCGCTTCGCGGGCGCGGTAACCGCCAAGGCGGAACATCGCCGCGAAGGCAAAGCGCTGCTGGACTTCCTCGCCTCCTCTCAGGCCCAGCCGACCATTCGCGCGACCGGCATGCGAACCGTGCCGGCGCCGCAGCCGGTCAGGCAGAGTGATACTGTTCAGTAATCAGCTTTTCCAGCTCGGCGGCGACGAAAGACTGCATGCGGCCGCCGCGTCTGATGAGGCCTACGGTGCGTTTCACCACCGGATCGACCAGCGGCACCGACGTCAACACCGAGTGCTCTGAAGCGGGCATCGACATGGCGGGCACGGCGGCAATGCCGATGCCCGCCTCAACCATGCCCAGCATGGTCGTCACATGGCGAGTTTCACACACGCTGGGGCGTTCCGGCACGAGGTGTTCCAGGCGCTGATCGAGCAGATTGCGATTGCCGGAGGTTTTATCCAGCGACACGTAATCCTGCTGATAAAACTCCCGCCAGGTGAGGCTCTTTTTACCGGCGAGCGGATGGTCGCGCCGGCAGGCGGCCACGTAGACGTCCCCCACCAACGGCACAAACTCAAGATTAGGCTGCAGCCGCCCGGCGAAACAGATGCCGAAATCGGCCTGGCCGCCGGTGACCGCCTCGATTACATTGCCTGCGCTGCCGTCAATCAGCTTAACGCGCACGCGCGGATAGCGAAGCCGGAAACGGCGTATCACGTCGGGCATGAAATAGTAGGCCGCCGACGGCACCGTGGCGACGGTGACCAGCCCCACCCGCTCCTGGCTGACCTTATCGATATCGGCCATCACCGCTTCGACGTTCATCAGCAGCTGCTCCGAACGTTCGGCGAAGGCCTGCCCGTACAGCGTCAAGGTCACGCGCCGGGTGGTGCGATCGAACAGTTTGATGCCCAGCGCGTTTTCCAGCTTCTCAATCCTGCGGCTCAATGCCGACTGCGACAGGCAGATGGACTCTGCGGCCAGCCGAAAATTGCCGTACTCCACCAGCGCGCGAAACGCATAAAGATCGTTGAGATCAAAATTCACGGGCATAACGGCAACCTATCCTTACCATGGCGCCAAAGGCGTAAAGCAACGATAATAGCCGCTTATTTAGCCGCAGCAACCGGTTTAACGCCGGAGCGCGCCTCGCCGTTATCCTCCCAGCAGCACCGTCCCCCAAATAATGATGGTCATTATCACCGCCACCAGCTGCGCTGCGCCGCCCAGATCTTTGGCGCGTTTGGATAACGGATGCAACGCCAGCGAAATGCGATCGACCACGGTTTCAATCGCCGTATTAAGCAGCTCAACCACCAGCAGCAGGAAACTGCAGGCGATTAATAACAACCGCTCCATTTTTGTAATATCCAGAGTAAATGTAACAACCAGTAAAATGGCGTTAATAACCAATAATTCACGAAACGCATTTTCGGTCAGCGCGGCGTCAATAAAGCCGGCCCAGGAGTTCCTTATGCTGTAGGTTAATCGGCTTATTCCCTTTTTCTTTTCCACAGGCATGCATTCTGCTCTCTTCAGCATCACGGCGATCGCGGTTCAATAAATCACGCGCCGTGAATTTATCTCGGGTTTATTAATTAACGGCCTTAACCGTTCCACTCTGGGGACAATGCTTTCACTCACGCTCAGTCCCCCAAAACGAACGGCGCCGCACGCAATGCGCTTATTATCCTGATGGCGTTAAAAGGCGATGCGATATCAGTCGATTAAAGCGTCTTTTCGTACAAACGGTAGCGCTTATAAGGCACCGCGCCGATACGTTCTAAAATCGTCCGCATGCCGGTATTGGTTTCCAGGATCCAGGACATTTCCAACGCGTCGATATTGCGCTTGGCGAACGGCTCGCGCAGCGCCTCAATCAACAGCAATGCAATAATCGGCCCGATGCGGCTGAATTGATATTCCTGGCGAACGCCCATCAGCGGCACGCGCGCGGTGCGAACGCCGCTGACTTTCAGCCGCCACAATAACTTCGCCCAACCGAACGGCAATAACCGCCCCTGCAGATCGGCAATCGCCTCATTAATGTTCGGCAACCCGACGATAAAGGCGCAGGGCGCGCCATCCACCTCGGCGATATGGATCATATCGTCGGGCACCAGGAACTTCAGCTGATCCCCCATGGTGGCGAACTCATGCTCGGTGAACGGAACAAACCCCCAGTTATGCTGCCACCCCGAGTTGAACACCTCGCGCAGCACCTGCATCTCCTCGCGAAAGCGCTTGCGGTTGAGGCGGCGAACGGTCACCTTTTTGCGCACCTGATCCATCATCCGGGTCAGCGACGGCGAAAAATGCAGGTCGGTTCTTTTCATCCAATAAGCAAGCAAATCAATCCCTTCGCTATACCCTTGCTGCGCTATCTGGGCCGCGTAGTAAGGTTTGGCATGGGTCATCAGGGCCGACGGCGGCGTGTCGAACCCTTCGACCAGCAGGCCGCTTTCCTGATTGATATTGAGGCTGAACGGCCCGGTGATTTTCCGCGTGCCCTTGGACCGCAACCACTCCTCCGCCGCCGTGAATAACGCGCTGAACACGGCGGGATCGTCAACGGCGTCGATCATGCCGAAGTGACCGGAATCTTCTCCGTGCAGCGCCCGGTGCAGAGAATCGATTTGCGCGGTGATGCGCCCGACGACCTTCCCCTGCTTTTTCGCCACCCACGCCTGCCATTCGATATGATCGGTGCCGGGATTCTTCTTTGACAGGTGCTCTTCGCGCTCTAAATACAGCGGCTCAATCCAGTTCGGGTCATCACGAAACAGTAACGAAGGGAAAGCAATAAATTCTTTAAGTTCGCGTTTATCCAGAACTTTCTCAATACGGATCATAAATAGCCTTACGTTTTAATAAAATAATTAAATATGAGCGCGACAACGCCTTTAGCATTTTTTATGCTGTTCTCTTTTATTGGATTGTGTATCGCCTCCGGTTCAACGATAAGAAAAACCGAATATTTCCCCCTATGAACCAGCGCATAATTTGCCTATCACGCGCACTGAGGCGGCGTGATTAAACAAAAAAAGGAAAGCCCAAAGCGGCGCTGACATGCTACGCTATGCGTGCTCTTTTATTATTTAGTGCTATTTGGGCGAAAGAAACCCGCCGCTTTAAGTGTACCGACTTTAATCAGGTGGCGCGCCGCCATTTTTACCACTTAATGCTCTTTTTAAGAATCAACTTAAATGAGGCATTCACTTTTTGATTTCTTGCGGCATACTGTTTAGGAAGTGTTTAAGTTCGAAGATAGCCATGCATGAGGTCATAACCTATGAGCAGACAGGTATTTCCTGCCCGACAGATGCAGACTAAAGAACGGCGAACCTCGGGTATTACAATCACCTCTCGTATATCTCCAGGTCGCCGCTCAAGGCTGATAATGCAGGCCGCTCACGCGCTACCGGGTTAATAACCGGCGTGCCGCTCAAGTACGGCAATATACGCAATTCGCGGAATGAAGATGGTTGAATAACAAACTTATTCAAAACCTATTCATAGTAAAACATCAATTACCTCGCCAAGAGTGATTTAACTCTTTTGGTGATTTTTAATCTATGGCTAAGTTTGTCTATGTCTGAAACAAGTTCCGTTCATTCTCTTCCCATGCGCTATGCGGACTTCCCCACTTTAGTGGACGCGTTGGATTACGCGGCGCTCGGTAATACGGGAATGAATTTTTACGATCGGCGCAATCAACTCGTGACCGTTCTCGATTATCGCACGCTGCAGCAAAAAGCGATCTCGGGCGCGCGGCGTTTATTGTCCCTGAAGCTCAAGAAAGGCGATCGCGTGGCGCTTATCGCCGAAACCAGCGCGGGGTTCGTCGAAGCCTTTTTCGCTTGCCAATATGCCGGCCTGGTGGCGGTGCCGTTGGCGATCCCGATGGGCGTGGGCCAGCGCGACTCCTACACCGCCAAACTGAAAGGGCTGATCGCCAGCTGCAACCCGGCGGCTATTATCAGCAGCGAAGAGTGGACGCCGCTCATCGCCTCCGCCACGGAAAACGCGTCAGCGATGCACATCCTCAGCGACGCGGATTTCAACGCATTGCCGGAGCCGGAGATCGCGCTGCCGGCGCCTTCGCCCGACGATATCGCCTATCTCCAATACACTTCGGGCAGCACCCGCTTCCCGCGCGGCGTGATCATCACCCAGCGGGCGGCGATGGCGAACCTGAATGCGATCAGTCGCGACGGCATCAAGCTGCGCGCGGGCGATCGCTGCGTGTCGTGGCTGCCCTTCTATCACGATATGGGCCTGGTCGGTTTCCTGCTGACGCCGGTGGCGACCCAGCTGTCCGTCGATTATCTGCGCACGCAAGATTTCGCCATGCGCCCGATGCAGTGGCTGAAACTGATCGCCAAGAATCGCGGCACGGTGTCCGTCGCCCCGCCGTTCGGCTACGATCTGTGTCTGCGCCGCAGCAACGCCAAAGAGCTGGCCGATCTGGATCTCTCCAGTTGGCGGGTCGCCGGCGTGGGCGCCGAGCCGATCCCGGCCGAGCTGCTCAGCCAGTTTGGCGAACACTTCAGCAGCATCAACTTCGACAGCAAGGCCTTCATGCCGTGCTACGGGCTGGCCGAGAACACCCTGGCGGTGAGCTTTTCCGATCCTTGCTCCGGCCCGCAAACCAACGCGGTCGACCGCGATATTTTGGAGTACGAGGGTAAAGCGGTCGCGCCGGGCAAAAAAACCCGCGCCGTCTCGACCTTCGTCAACTGCGGCCGTGCGCTGCCTGGCCACCGCATCGAGATCCGCAGCGAAACCGGGCAACCGCTGCCGGAGCGCCAGGTCGGCCATATCACAATTTCCGGCCCGAGCCTGATGAACGGCTATTTCTGCGATGCTGAGTCCCAGCAGCAAATTCAGGTGACCGGCTGGATGGATACCGGCGATCTGGGCTACCTGCTGGACGGCTATCTGTACGTCACCGGCCGCAAGAAGGATTTGATCATCATTCGCGGCCGCAATATCTGGCCGCAGGATATCGAGTACGTCGCGGAATCCGAACCGGAAATCCGTTCCGGCGATGCGATCGCCTTCGTGACCGAAGAACACGACGAAGCGGCCAGGATCATTTTGCAGATCCAATGCCGAGTCAGTTCGGAAGAGCGCCGGGAGCAGATCGTGCATTCCCTGAGCGCGCGCATTCAAAGCGAATTCGGCATCGCGGTGGACATCGAGCTGCTGCCGCCGCACAGCATTCCCCGCACGTCGTCGGGCAAACCCGCCCGCGCCGAAGCCAAGAAACGCTGGCTGAGCGCTTCGCTCTACCCGCAAATGCCGCAGTTGGCCGGTTTCGCGCAATGAGCGGCACCGTGGCGGTGACGGGCGCGACCGGCTTTATCGGCCGGCATATCGTCCGGGAACTGCTGGCGCAGGGGTTTAGCGTGCGCGCCCTGACGCGGCAAGCCGACAAAGCCGCCGCGGACAACCTGCAGTGGATCCCCGGCGCGCTGGAAGATCGGCCTTCGCTCACCGAACTGGTGCGCGGCGCCGAGTGCGTCGTGCACTGTGCGGGCCAGGTGCGCGGGCATGCGGAAGCGGTGTTCACCCGCTGCAACGTGACCGGCAGCCTGAACCTGATGCAGGCGGCCAGGCAAAACGGCCGCTGCAATCGTTTCTTGTTCATGTCGTCGCTGGCGGCGCGCCATCCGGCACTGTCCTGGTACGCCCATTCAAAACAGGCCGCCGAGCAGCAGTTGATCGCCGCCTCGGGCGAGATCGCGCTGGGGATTTTCCGCCCGACGGCGGTTTACGGGCCGGGCGATAAAGAGCTGAAACCGCTGTTCAACGGCCTGCTGCGCGGCGTGCTGCCCCGGCTGGGCGCGCCTGACGCCAGACTCTCTTTTCTGCACGTGAGCGATTTGGCGAAGGCGGTCGGCCAATGGTTATTGGCGCAGCCCGCGCAGCCGAATATTTACGAACTGTGCGACGGCGTGGCCGAAGGCTATGACTGGCTGCGCCTGCGGGACATCGGCGCCGCCGTGCGTCACGGGCCGGTGCGGCTGGTGGGTATTCCGCTGCCGCTGCTGAAAGCCCTGGCGGATATCAGCGTGGTGTGGAACCGCCTGATAAAACAGGAGCCGATGCTGACGCGCAGCAAAATACGCGAATTAACCCATCAAGACTGGTCCGCCAACAATCAAGCGCTGTCGCAACAGATTAATTGGTTTCCACAGGTGAGTTTGGAACGCGCGCTGCGTGAAGGGCTGTTTTAATTATTCCAAGTAGAGGTGTGTCAACGTTCTTATGCTAAATCGCGATGCTGTAATGGATTATATCCTGACGTGTTTGCAAGGTATCGTCGAAGGCGGAGTGGAAATAAAACCTGATAGCGATCTCGTCAATGATCTTGGCCTGGAATCCATCAGAGTCTTGGATCTGCTGATGATGCTGGAAGATGAATTAGATATCTCCATTCCGATCAATATATTGCTTGATGTCAGAACGCCTGAGCAACTGCTTGACGCGCTGCGCCCTTATCTGGAGAAAAACCATGGGACTGTATGATAAGTTTGCGCGGCTCGCGGGCGACCGCGAACAGTTTCAAACCTCCGGCCTGAATCCGTTCGGTACCTGCATCGACGAAGTCTATTCCGCCACTCAGGGGCGCATCGGCGATCAAAAGATTGTCCTCGCCGGCACCAATAACTACCTTGGCCTGACGTTCGATGCGCAGGCGATCGCCGCCGGCCAATCGGCCCTGGCCGCACTCGGCACCGGCACCACCGGCTCGCGCATGGCGAACGGCAGCTACGGAGCGCACCTGGCGCTCGAACGGGAGCTGGCGGCATTCTTCGATCGCCCGAGCGCCATCGTGTTCTCCACCGGCTACACCGCCAACCTGGGCGTCATCAGCACGCTGGCGGGGCCGGGATCCGTGGTGTTGATCGACGCGGACAGCCACGCGAGCATTTACGACGCCTGCGCCCTCGGCGGCGCGGAGATTATTCGCTTTCGCCACAATGACGCCGCCGATCTGGAGCGCCGCATGGTGCGCCTGGGCGAACGCGCCCGCGAGGCGCTCATTATCGTGGAAGGCATCTACAGCATGCTGGGCGACGTCGCCCCGCTGGTGGAAATCGTCGATATCAAGCGGCGGCTCGGCGGGTATCTGCTGGTCGACGAAGCGCATTCCTTCGGCGTGATGGGCGAACACGGCCGCGGCCTGGCCGAAGCGCTGGGCGTCGAGCAAGACGTGGATATCATCATGGGCACCTTCAGCAAAAGCCTGGCTTCGATCGGCGGTTTCGCCGTCGGCGGCAAGGGGATGGACGTGCTGCGCTACAGCAGCCGGCCGTATATCTTTACCGCTTCGCCGTCGCCGTCCAGCATCGCGTCGGTGCGCACGGCGCTGCAAAAAATCGCGCGCCAACCCGAGCTGCGGGAAAAACTGTGGAGCAACGCGCACCGCCTGTATCACGGCCTCGCCGAGCTGGGCTATACCCTGGGGCCGCGCATCAGCCCGGTAGTGCCGGTGATGATCGGTTCGAAGGAGGACGGCCTGCGTTTCTGGCGTGAGCTGATCGCCCACGGCGTGTATGTGAATTTGGTGCTGCCGCCGGCCGCGCCGGCGGGCGTCACCCTGCTGCGCTGCAGCGTCAATGCCGCGCACAGCGATGAAGAGATAGACACCATCGTGCGCGCCTTTGCGGCGCTGAAAAAATAAAGCCTCCCCTCTCGGCAGGGCGGCGGTGCCAAAATGGTATCGCCGCCCTGCCGAATCGCTGCGCCTCAGCGCGCAGCCGGTGATGCCCCATCAGCCGAATAGCGATACCCCTGCACCGCCATAAATTCCGCGATGGCTTTTTCCGCCGCCGAAAGCACCTCCTCGATCGGCCGATCGGCATCGAGATCCACGATGTCGGCGCCTTCGAAGGTCAATAACGGCGTGACGGCGATCTTCTTCTCCAGCGCCGCTTTGCGGTGATCGGGTTTACGGGCGCAGGCCACGTCCAGACTGACATTCAGCTTGAGCACCAGATCCGGTTTTTGCTTCGCCATCCACTGAAACGCCGCCCGCTCCCGCGCCGCCAGCCAACGGACGAAACGGCTGCCTTCAACATCGACGGGAAATACCGTGCCGTCATAAGCGCCGGGGATTTGCGCCTGCGGAAAACGGTCGGTCAGCACGATATACCCCTGCCGCCGAAACGCCAGCATGCGGCGAAACCGCAGCAGCCGCCGCCCCACGAAGGCGATGATCACCGCCGACGGCAACAGGCCGATGCGGGATTTCTTCGTTTTGACTTTTTTGGTATTGCTTTCGATAGCCTTGCCCACCGAGCGCCCGAGCAGCGGCAGTTTCGCCGCCGCGCGCCCGACGTTGCCCGCCTGTTTGCCCAGATGCACCTGCACCGCCGGGCCATAATGTTTCACATATTCGATCAGATGTTCACAAACGGTGGACTTACCCGATCCGTCGCTGCCGATAACCGCAATCAGCGGCGGAAATTTTGCATTCATAATCAGACTCTCTTTCAATACACCAGAAACGGCATGCCCTATTTGCAACGAAATATCGCTCACGGCCGCGACGGCAGCGCGAAGATAATTGCCATGACGCCGCGCCAAACCGCACAAAAGATTAAGCGAAAATGGAAAACCTCTGCTCTTTTTTCGCCGTGAGCCAGGCCGAAAGTTAACATAAAAAGCGAAACCGGCTCACGCCCGGACAATTAGCACAAAATAACAAGAACGAACGCCATAAATATCAATTCGAATAACAAACAGGAATACCGAACCCATTATTTTATCGCGGCAAAGCACAATAAATATCTTGAACCCAAGGCGTATTGGAATACAATAGTTTTTTTCGCATTGGATTAATTATTGTGAGTCAGCAGATAAGACCTTCATCTGATCGCTCGCCCGTGCGCGTAATAGCGATAACCGGCTGTGACGGCTCGGGAAAATCCACCCTGGCCGCCAGTCTGGTCGAGGCCTTATCGGCGCAAGAACCTGCCGAACTGCTTTATCTCGGCCAGTCTTCCGGGCGTATCGGCGAATGGATCAGTTCGCTGCCGATTATTGGCGCGCCCTTCGGGCGTTATTTGCTGAAGAAATCGCAGCGCGTGCACGATCGCCCTGCTACGCCGCCGGATAATGCCACGGCGCTGGTGATCTTTTTACTTTCCTATTGGCGCGTTTTTAAATTCCGCCGCATGCTGAAGAAAAGTCGCCGCGGCGCATTGCTGATTACCGATCGTTATCCGCAGGCCGAAGTGGCTGGATTTCGTTTCGATGGCCCGCAGCTGGCGAAAACCGCCGGCGGCAATCGCTGGATACGCTGGCTGAGAAAACGCGAACAACGTCTGTACCACTGGATGGCGTCTTATCAGCCCTTATTATTAATTCGGTTGGATATTGACGAGCAAACGGCCTATTCACGCAAACCCGATCACTCGTTGGCGGCGTTGCGTGAAAAGATCGCCGTCATCCCGCACCTGACGTTTAACGGCGCTAACATATTGGATTTGGACGGCCGCGAGCCGGCCAAGCATATTTTCGATGCTTCGCTGCGCGCCGTTAAAATATCGCTGAGGGCCGCCAATGCCTAGCCGCCAAATAACCTTTTCGTACCGAAACAGATGAAAAAAAATAAACTCACTGCCGCACAGGATACCTCTCCCGCCTGCATCACCGGGCTGATTGCCGTGGTGGGCAGCGACGGCACAGGCAAGTCCACGCTGACCGCCGATCTGGTGAAAAACCTGCAGCAGCATCGCCCCACGGAGCGCCGCTATTTAGGGCTGATCTCCGGCGAAGACGGCGACAAAATCAAGAAATTGCCGTTCATCGGCGTGTGGCTGGAGCGGCGCCTGGCGGCCAAATCCGATAAAACCCAGCGCATGAGCAACAGGCCGCCGGCGCTGTGGGCGGCGCTGATCATGTACGGCTTTTCGCTGTGGCGCGCCGCCAACCTGCGCAAGGTGCGGCGGCTGGCGCAGAGCGGCGTGCTGGTGATCAGCGATCGCTACCCGCAGGCGGAAATTTCCGGTTTTTACTACGATGGGCCCGGCATCGGCGTGGAACGCGCAAAAGGCCGGCTATTGCGCCGCCTGGCGGCACGCGAACGCCGTTTATATCAACGCATGGCCGTCTATCGGCCGGAGCTGATCATTCGCCTGGATATCGACGTCGATACGGCGTTTTCCCGCAAGCCCGATCACAGTTACGAAGAGCTGAAAGACAAGATCGCCGCCATGGTGCGCCTGCAATACAACGGCTCGCGCATCATCGAGCTGGACGCCAGAGCCCCTTACGACGAGGTGCTGAGCAACGCGCTCAACGCCATTTCCGCCGTGGTGAACCCCGCGAAGCGCCCGCAGAGCGATCTCGGGCAACCCGGCGAGAACGCCGGTAAAGAAACTCAGGTTTATTAAACGAATACAGGGCAAGCGCATGACTGCGGAACACAAAATGCAGCAAAACAACGATAACGGCTGGTTTGGGCTATGAAACGGTGGTTTTCCGACGGCGCGTTTCGTTCCATTTTACGTAATGCCGCCTACCTGGGCTCCGGCAGCGTCGCCAGCGCGCTGCTCGGCCTGCTGGCGCTCTCCTGCGCCGGTAAAGGCATGTCGCCTGAAATGTTCGGCGTGCTGGTGGTGATCCAGGCCTATACCAAAGCGGTCAGCGATTTCATCAAATTCCAGACCTGGCAGTTTGTGGTGCAATTCGGCACTCCGGCGCTGGAGCATCAAAATACCGGGCGCTTCCGCGACGTCGTCGCCTTCTCCTTCGGCCTAGATATCGCCAGCGGCGTCATCGCCGTGCTGGGCGGCATGATCATGCTGCCGTTCTTGTCGCACGCCCTGGGGCTGGACAGCGAAAGCTTCTGGCTCGCCATGCTGTACTGCACCCTGATCCCGTCGATGACCTCGTCCACGCCGACCGGCGTGCTGCGCGCCTTCAACCGCTTCGATCTCATCGCCATCCAGCAGGCGATCAAGCCGTTCCTGCAGGCGGTGGGCAGCGTCATCTCCTATTATTTCGATCTGGGGTTCCCCGGCTTTATCGTCACCTGGTACGCCTCGAACCTGATCGGCGGCACGCTGTTTTGGTGGTTCACTGCGCGCGAACTGCGCCGCCGCGATATCCACGGCGCGCTGAGGCCGCGCCTGTTCAACGTCGCGCGCCGCATCGAGGGTGCCTGGAACTTCGTCTGGACCACCAACATCGCCCATACCATCTGGGCCGCGCGCAACTCCTGCACCACCGTGCTGGTGGGCGTGGTGCTCGGGCCGGCCGCCGCCGGGCTGTTCAAGATCGCCATGACCTTCTTCGATGCGACGGGCACCCCGGCCAAGCTGCTGGAGAAAAGCTTCTATCCCGAGATCATGCGCCTGGATCCGCGCACCAAGACCCCGTGGCTGCTCGGCCTGCGCTCCTCGCTGCTGGCCGGCGGCATCGGCCTGGCCGTCGCGGTGTTGATGTTGCTGGTGGGCAAGCCGCTTATTTCCGCGGTCTTCGGGCAGCAATACCTGGAAGCCTATGACCTGATTCAAATCATGCTGGGCGCGATCATCGTCTCCATGATGGGCTTCCCGCAGGAATCCTTATTGTTTATGGCGGGCAAGCAGCGCGCTTTCCTGATCGCGCAGGCGACGGCCTCGGCGGCCTACATTGCGCTGCTGGTGTCGATGGCGTATGCCTTCGGCGTGCAGGGCGCCGCCTTCGCTTATTTACTTGGGCAATGTTTAGACGTTCTGTTATCCCTGATACCGACGATCGGCGCCTACCGCAATCGCTTTATGTTGGGGCTGAATGTGCCCAAAGAGAGTAATCAATGACCGCTAGCAATAATTGGAAAAAGTTCTCCGCCGAAACCACCCAGGCGCTGTTTGTCGCGGTGGAAGAGGACGACCTGGTTGAGGCGAATATCAGCCTGCCGCAGCAGATCGATCTGGAATGCTCCCCCGAAAGCATTCGGGACAACTACGCGCTGTGCCTGCAGTTTTGGGAAGACGGCTTTTCCCGTCGCGAGCTGCTGCAATTGGTGAACGGTTTCCTGCAAGACCCGCAGTTGGCGGCGGCGGCCCGCATGCGCTACAAATATATCCGCGCCCGCTATAAGCACCTGCGCTTCGCCCAGCAGCTGTACGGCGCCCCCCACCGCGCCAACCGCCTGTTCCACACCACCACCGTGGTGCTCGGCCATTTTCAGGACGCGTTTCGCAACGGCAACCAGAAGAACCTGACGCTGTACGGCAACCTGCTGCGGCTGCTGCTCAGCAAGCCGGTGTGGTCTTACGTGCGCTATGCGCTGCGCCACACCCGGCTGGAAAGCGCACAGGGCTTTATCACCTACCGTCAGGAGCAAATGCGCCAGCTGCAAACGCTGATCGCCGCCCCGGCGCTGACCGGGCATCAGTTCCATGACGTGCGCAAAATCGTCAGCCGCCAGGTCTCGTTCTACGACACGCTGAGATCGATCGATCCCGACAACCGCGAGGCCCGGCAGATCTCGCGCTTCCTGGCGGCGATTAACGGCCTGATGGGTGACCGGCATGACGTGATGGTGGCGGACAAGCTGGCCGGCGGCGATATCTATGATCGGCCGGCGATCCTGGATATCGACATCCGCCAGCGTCTGGAGCTGCTGCTGGCGCGCTTTCCCCTGTCGTTTTCCCAGCCGGCCATCGCGGCGGGCAGATAAGCGCATTGCCCGTAGCCATGATGACGTTACCTCGCTTGCTGGCCCTTGCGCTGCTGCTGTCGCCGCTGGCGGCATCCGCGCATAACTTCGTGCATGGCCGGCCGGTGGCGCCGATCGCCATCGCCGATCGCGGCGAGCTGCTGCTGCGCAACGGCGATTTCAGCTACCGGCCGTGGAACAGCGCAAAACTGGCGGGCAAGGTGCGGGTGATCCAGTACATCGCCGGGCGCACCTCCGCCAAAAAGAAGAACTCGTTGCTGATCAACGCCGTTAAGGACGCGAACCTGCCGGGCGATCGCTTCCAGCCCACCACCATCGTCAACACCGACGATGCGATACCGGGCTCCGGCTTCTTCGTGCGCGGCAAGATCGAGAAAAACAAGCGGCATTACCCCTGGGCGCAATTTATCGTCGACAGCGACGGGCTGGGGCGCATGGCCTGGCGGCTGCCGGAGGAGAGCTCCACCATCGTGGTGCTGGACAAGGCCGGGCGCGTGCAGTGGGCGAAGGACGGCGCACTCACCCCGCAGGAAGTTGACCAGGTGATCGCCCTGCTGCGCGCGCTGATCGCGCGGGAGGCGCCATGAAGCGCACGCCGCCGGGAGCCGATAACGCATGCCTTTGATTGAACGCTATATCACGGTTGAGATCCGCCGCCTGGTGATGATGATCGCCGGGTTTCTGATCTTCATGTTCGCCAGCTACTCCGCCCAGCGCTACCTGACCGACGCCGCCAACGGCACGCTGGCGCTGCGGGTGGTGGCCGACGTGGTTTTCTATAAGTCGCTGATCGCGCTGGAGATGATATTGCCCGTCGCGCTGTATGTCTCGGTGGCGGTGGCGCTGAGCCAGATGTACAGCGATGCGGAGATCACCGCCATGCTGGCCGCCGGCGCCAGCCCGCTGCGGCTGTACAAGGCGGTGCTGCTGCTCGCCGTGCCGCTGGCGATAGCGGTCACGCTGCTGTCGCTGTATGGCAGGCCTTGGGCGTACGCCAATATTTATCAGCTGCAACAACAGTCGCAGTCGGTGCTGGACGTGAGCCACCTGCAGGCCGACAAATTCAACGTCAGCGGCAACGGCCGCATGATCCTCGCCAATCACGTCGATAAAACGGCCAACCACCTGACGGACGCCCTGATTTATGTGCGCGGCGGCCATCACACCAACCTGTACCGCGCGCAGTCGGTGGAAGTGCTCGACGCCTCTCCCGCCAGCCCCGCCGTGCGGCTGAAAACCGGCACCGCCTATGTGCTGGATCGTGAGGGCGCCGACGACAACGGGCAGAATTACGACAACTTTGACATCGCGCTCAAACCGTTCGTGCCCAGCGCCGAGAGCCGGCACAAGTCGGCCTCGCCGGCGGAACTGGCGCGCTCCGCCGATCCGGGCGACGCCGCCGAACTGCAATGGCGCGAGAGCCGTGGGCTGACCACCGTGCTGATGGTGCTGCTGGCGATCCCCTTTAGCCGCATCAAGCCGCGGCAGGGGCGCTACGCCGCGCTGCTGCCCCTGACGGTGCTGTTTACCGTGATTTTCTATGGCGGCAACATTTGCCGCACGCTGGTGGCCAACGGCTCTCTGCCAACGATCCCCGGCGTTTGGCTGGTGCCGATAGCGATGGCTGTCGGCATCGCCCTGCTGCTGGCGCGCGACTTATCCCTGCTGCGGAAACCCTCCCGATGACTATTTTTAGCCGCTACCTAATGCGCAACGTGTTCATCGGCTTCGCCGCCGCGGCCGGGTTGCTCATCCCGCTGTTCACCACCTTTACGCTGATCAACGAGCTGGAGGATGTGACCCCGGGCGGCTACCGCTGGCAGCAGGCGCTGCTGGTGACCGTGATGACCCTGCCGCGCAGCCTGGTCGATCTGGGGCCGTTTATCGCGCTGCTCGGCGGCATCGTCGGGCTGGGGCAGCTGTCGAAAACTCTGGAGCTGACGGCGATCCGCTCCGCCGGGATGTCGATATTCCGCATCGCGCTGGTGATGCTCGCCGCCGGGCTGCTGATGAACCTCTCGCTCGGCGCCCTCGATGAATGGGCCGCTTCGCCGCTGCAGCAACGCGCGCTGCAGATGAAGAACAACGCGCTGGCGCAGTCGAACAGTAATGATGTTACCGTTAACCCGCTGTGGGCGCGGCGCGGCAACGAGTTTGTTACGGTCAAAACCGTCGATGAGAACGACCAGCCCCACGGCATAGAGATCTTCCGTTATCAGGCCAACCGCGCGCTGGAATCTTACATTTACGCCGACAGCGCCAGCACCGCCGCCGACGGCAACTGGCTGCTGCACAACGTGATGCAAAAAAGCTGGCAAGGCAGAAAGGAGACGATTAATCGGCAAGATAGCCTGCTCTGGCGCTCGCTGTTCGCCGTGCCGAGCCTGAAAGAGCTGACCCTGCCGGCCGGCAGCTTCTCACTCCAACAGCTGGATCGCTATATCGATTATCTGCAGGGCTCTGGGCAACCCAGCACCGAATACCGCCTGGCGCTGTGGAAAAAACTCGGCCAGCCCCTGCTGGTGCTGGCGATGATTCTGCTGGCCATCCCGTTTACCTTCACCGCCCCGCGCGCGCCCGGCATGGGCAGCCGATTAGCGCTCGGCGTCATCATCGGGCTGCTGACCTACATCGCTTACCAGATCGTCCTCAATCTGGGGTTGCTGTTCGCCCTCAACGCGCCCTTCACCGCCCTCGCTCCGCCCCTGTTGCTCCTGGCGTTGGCGCTGGCGCTGGTTTATCGGTTTGATCGGCGGGGTTAGGGGGGGAGTAAGCAGGGATGAGCACAGATGTGTGAGATAAGCCCGTCTGCAAAGACGGGCTTATCAGTCCACTTAAGGTTTAGGAGCATCAGATACTAATAGCTCTTGATGCTAATCGATACGCCACAACTCAGATAAGGCAATCGACTTAACGAAAGCGCTACCATTCAACTATGAGCTTCTTAAAATTACTTAAAAATTTGGATTAATACGGGCAGATACGCCGGCGTGTTCCTTTAAAAGATAAAGAAGGCCCCCACCATCAATGAGTTCTATGGGTTTATCCTCACAAAACCGATAAGCGTCTTTGCCGTACTGGCTGGTACAGACCAAAATCCCTTTGTTTGCTCCTTCATTCATCATTGTACCGTACAAGTCTCTTACAGAACTGACCCCGACTGTGTCTTTATATCTTTTGGCTTGAATAACAACTTTGCCTCCCAGAATTGGACGTGTATCAAATGCAACCGCATCAACACCACCGTCCTTTGTACCTCTGGTAAGTTTTGTATCTAAACCCATTTGCGTGAATAGGTTTGAAACCAATACTTCGAACTCAGATGGGGAAAGCTCCATAAGATTTGGGCGAGTTTCAAGGCCAGAAAGAGCATCCCCCTGCTCAATAAAGCGTTTATCAACCATATCAAACTCAAGAATAGGTTTGACTGCCTGGAGTTCATCAGGTCGTCCTGAAACTTGGGCCCCCAGGCTTCGGAGACATGCAATTTTTTCAACTCGTTCGAGTTTTATTTGCATAAAATCATCTTTGTGCGCTCGAGCTGAAACCAACGTAACAACGACGTCATGGCCACTAGTCGGATCAATGGTCTCGATAACACCGTTAAAAAGAACAGAAGTTAAAGCTGAGGCTTTATCTGCTTCGAATAACTCATGCAAAGTTCGAAGCGTAATTGCCGCAATTACATTTTGATATATTTCTTTGATTTCATTAGCCTTCCTCGCCTTTGATTCGATAGCATCTCTTGTCTTAACGTATCTATACTCAAGCTGATTTGGGACAATAGATATGTCTGGCAAGCTATATTCAACTACCAATTCTTTATTTTCAGGTAAGTATGCGAGTCTAAATGATTGAGGGAAACCAACTTCCGGATATTCAGAACGAGTCAGAACCATCTCACAATAAGCCAGCACACTGTCAGGAACACACTCCAGATAGTCTAGCTCAAACTGATTAACTTCCTCATGTTGTTTTTCAAGCTCGTCAAAATAGGCCACTCTATGCTTTTGATATTCTTCAACCAACGTATTTAGCTCAGCCTTCTGGTTAGAGGTTCTTCGCAGATATTCTTCTTTTCTTCTAGCGAAAATTTCTTCAGCACTTTTTAACTCACGTTGATATTTTTTCTTCACCCATGGGAAAATATTTTTCCATGCGGGAGGAGAATTAACAATTTTCAGTTCAGGCTCTGCCTCTGGTAATAGGTGTCCAGGCGTTTTGAAATCTTCGAACTGAGGAGTTTTTTTTAAGGCGGAGAAATCTATCGAATCGTCAAACTCGAGTGTATGTTCAAGCAAGGTTGAAAGAGCAATGATAACCTCTTCCAACTCAGCGTTCAGGTCGGACACTTCATCGAGTCGCCCTTCTAAATACGCAACCTTAGCTGCTTTTTCAGCTGCTTTATGCACACGTAATATCTGAGCATTTTCTCTTTTAGCTTCACGTTCTAACCGTCGAATCTCTGCAAAATGATTTCTCTCTGATCTCTTGCGCTCTCGCTCTGCTGCTGCTACGGCTCTAGCTGTCGCGCGGATAAAACCTTCAAATCCCGATCTGCGTCCCATCTCAGTCCCCAGTGTCTCCCACTAAAAAATCAATTCATGACCTTAGCAAAATTGCCATAGGCGAGCATGGATTTCCTTTAAGTTTTTCTCAATTTACTTCATTGACATTCACACGGTCCAGAAGACCAACAAAAATTCCTATCACCAATAATTAATTGATATTTAATTAATTAACAAGGCAATAAAACTTAATTCTTGGCAGGTCCGCTCACATGGCCTAGAACTACTACAGAATGCCTGCTCCCTATAGATGCAATGGTAAACAATGCTCTTAATGGGGTCAGTCCACTTCGTTGTTCCACTACTGATAGCCGTAGATGCCGTTGGGGGTGTTCCGCCAGTACGAAGGGGCAGTTGTACTGGGAGATGAGCTCAAAACACCGTATCAAACTTTGGAAAACAAGAACTTTCCGGTTAACCTTTGGCCGGCTTTACAAATTGGCCTGAGCCGTTATCATCCCTTATCTGGTGTCCTATGCGCCGTTAGCTATCGCTGATTGCCGTTCGATAACATGCCCCCTCAGGGCGCCATCGAGTGCAAGGAGTGCGAGCGCCCGCCTGAATTGGCCAAGACGCAGCAAGCAAAGGAAGAGACACGCTATGTTTTCCAGTTTGAAACTGCTGTATATCGCCGATGATATTATTTCGCCTGATGATTGAAGATCAGAAAGACGAGGATGTCGCCACTATCAGGGGGAGAATATGAGCAAGTTGATAATGGCCATGGCGTTACTGTTTACTGTTTTCATGATGCAAGGATGCAAAAAAAACATGGAATATGAACCACAGGATTTTTTTGAAGGCCGTCAACTGGAAGTCGCGCAGCTGATTTATGATGGCGATGAAGTGAAACTGAAAGAGCAGCTTCCCTCTATAAGCAAGGAAGAACTGAATCGACAGGTTAAGGCGGACATGACCCTGCTGTTTTGGTCGGTGTTGAACTCAATCTATGATAAAAACACGCCGGAAAGGCTGAAAATAATAACCGACCTGGTTAAAGCTGGCGCAGACCCGTTGCAGCCCAGACCAGAGGGAGGAAGCAGCCCAGCGGAATTCGTCATGAAAGCCGACAAGGGAATTTGGGTCAAAGCCATGCTCGACGGCGGTTTACCGCCAAACGCAAAAGATAAGGTATTCAATGAGCCCATTGTATTCCAAACAATCAAAGCCAAAAACACTGAAACGTTAAAGGTGATGCTGGATTATGGCGCGGACATAAATATCAGAGACTCCTTGCAACAAACCTTATTAATGGATGCTTTTTTTAGCTCAGCCTTTGAGCACATGACCCTACTGCTCAATCGGGGTGCGAATCCTAACCCGGTAAATATAAACAATCTTTCGCTGTTAACAGCAGTGAATCGGCAAATAAAAGACAGCCAAGATGGCTCAGAATACAATGAACAGTGTAAGAAAATACTCGAGATCATGCTTTTGAAAGGAGCAAAGGAAACGCCGTAATTTCATCAACTCGGTTCTGACAGCTGCCGGTTATTTATACTGAAGCTGTCAGGTTACATCTGGCTTTCGATAAACACGCTATAGACTACGCAATAAAACGGATTGAAGAGACGAGGATGCCACCATTCTCAGGGGGAGAAGATGAGAAAATTGATAATGGCGATAGCGCTACTGTTTACTGTTCTCATGGTGCAAGGATGCAACAAAAGCATGGAATATGAGCCACAGGATTTTTTTGAAGGTCGTCAACTGGACATCGCACAGCTGATTTATGATGGTGATGAGGTGAAACTGAAAGAGAAGCTTCCCTCTATAAGCAAGGAAGAACTGAATCGACCGGTGAAAGCAGACATGACCCTGCTTTTTTGGTCGGTGTTAAACGCAATCTATGATAAAAATACGCCGGAAAGGCTGAAAATAATAACCGACCTGGTTAAAGCGGGTGCGGACCCGTTGCAGCCCAGACCGGAAGGGGGAAGCAGCCCGGCAGAATTTGTCATGAAAGCCGACAAGGGAATTTGGATCAAGGCCATGCTCGACGGTGGTTTACCGCCAAATGCAAAAGATAAGGTATTCAACCAACCCATTATATTCGAAGCGTTAGACGCGAAAAACACTGAAACGTTAAAGGTGATGCTGGATTATGGTGCGGATATAAACACAATGGATTCATTGGGGAATACCATATTAATAAGCTCCCTGGATTCTCGTTCGTTTGATCATACGATTCTCTTATTGGAGAGAGGTGCAGATAATAAAATCAAGGGTAAGTTTGGTTGGACTATGGGCAATCAGCTCCAACGCTTTATAGATAGAGGGGTAGGCGATGCCGAGGATAAAGAGAAAATTAACAAGATAAAAGAGTTATTAATTAAAAACGGTGGAGACTGGCCTCCTCTACCTGTAGAGAATTGAGACTCCCTTAAGGTCAGCGTCGAAGACATGGAATATGCCGCTCAGAGGCAGAATGGCAACCGCCATCCAGCCCCTGCTTGCCCAGCCGACGTTAACGCAATGCCTTGGCTATCGCGCTAAACATCAGCGACGCCTCCAGCGGTTGGGCGCTGAAAGAAGGCTCCGCCTGCGGCCAGGTGGACCACTGGACGATCACCAGATTCTCCGCCTGATTGACCATAATCATCTGGCCGAAGATCCCCAGCGCCCACAGGGAATGTTTGAGGGAGGTCTGCGGAGCAGGCTCAACGTTGGCCGCATTCACCGGCACTTCGTTGTTCCACCATTGGAAGCCGTAGATGCCGTTGGGATGCGCCGCCGACACCGAGCCCGCCGCCCGCGTCCAGTTGGCCGACTGTGCTACCCAATTTTCCGGCAGGATCTGTTTGCCGTTCGGCAACGTCCCGTTATGCAGAATGAACTCACCGAAGCGCCCCCAGTCTTCCAGCGTGGCGTTGAAGCCGTGCGCGCCCACATCGTGCTGGCCTTTGGCGTAGGCATGCCACACGCCGTCGCTCGCCATGCCGTAGGGCTGCCAGATGCTTTGCTGCAGATAGGCCGCCAGCGGCATGCCGGTGGCGCGCTCCAGCACGTCGCCCAGCAGCCACGCGCCACCGGAGGAGTAAGACCAGTTCTGCCCGGCCGGATGCGCGCGGTGCAAACCGGCCACCAGCTTGCGCACGCAGGCGTAGGTACCGGGCCGGGCTTCACACTCGGTCAGCTGCGCGAAGTCCGATTTCGGGTTAGTGTAATCCTCATTCCACGCCACGCCGGAGGTGTGGGTGATCAGCTGCCTGAGGGTCACACCGTCCCACGCGGTGCCTTTCAGATCGGGTTCGTATTGCGTGATGAGATCGTCGAGCGAGTGGATCTTGCCCTGTTTAATCGCCACGCCCACCAGCGTGGCGACCACGGATTTGCCCACGGAGCGCGACGTCCACAGGGTGGCGTCGGTATTGCCCTGCCCCAGATATTTCCAGGCGATTTTGCCATCTTTCAGCACCAGCATGCCGCTGACGTTCTGGCGCTGCAGGTAATCCTGCAGGTGGTAGGTTTTGCCATTCACCCGATAGCTGGCGTCCGTTAGCTGTTTAGCGGCAGCCAACAGCGGTATGGCATTGCCGTGATGAAACACATCCCCCGCATAGTTGCGGTAGTCGTTACGAAAACCGATCACCCGGTCACTCTGGCTCCAGGTGAGCATCTTGTGCGTGTCCGGCAATTGCGCATCGAAAGGCGCGGGACAGGCGCTGAGTTCGGTACCCGCACAGGCGGCCAGCGCGGCGGGTGCCAGCAGGCCGCTGCAGAGACTGATGACAACGCCCGCCAGCAGGCTGCGGTTAAACACTTTGCTTTTCATATTTTTTCTCGCTTAGCTCAGGAAGGCGTTCAGCTTAAAAAAACGCGGCCTATAATAAAAAACGCCTGATGGGGGAAAATCCCCTGCAAAATCGACGGGGGAACCGCGTGCCGAGCCTGATTTATTCCTTTGCCCAACTGGAAGCCTTCACCGCCGTGGCCGAGCACGGCAGCCTGGCGAAAGCCGCGCTCAAGCTGGGCAAAGACCGCACGACGCTGCGCGATTTGATTGATTTTCTCGAGGATGGGCTGGGCTATGCGCTGTTCCTGCGCGAGGGGCGCAGCCTGCACCTGACGCCGGAAGGCGAACAGCTGCAGCGCCAGGCGCACCTGCTTATGCGCCAGGTGAAAGCGTTTGAGGCATTTGCCAAAGACGTGCCCAAGAGCGCGGCGCAGGAAATCTCGCTGGTCTACGATCCCTTTACGCCCCGCGCATTGCTGCAGGCACTGATTGCCGCTATGGCCCAACGCAACACGCGCCTGAGCCTGATTAACGCCTCGCGCGACGAAGCGGAAAGCCTGCTGGCAAACGGCCAGGCCGATCTGGGCATCTGCCAGGCGCGCCACCGCAGCGTGGGCGACGCCATGGAGTGGCGCGCCTTAGGAGCGATAGAGATGGATTTTTACGCGTCTAAAGCGCTTTTCCCCGGCGCGGAACAGTCGCTTTCGCTGCTGGAGCTCTCGCTCGCGCCGCAGGTGATCATGCACCCGGACTCTGACGAACCCGTGGCGCGCCGCCTGCAAATTTCCGGGCATACCATTTTCACCAACGAGCTGGAGATGCTGCGCGCCCTGCTCGAACAGGGCTGCGGCTGGGGATTCCTGCCGACGCATATGCATGCCGAACAGTGGAAAAACGTCAACACGCTGCGCACCGAAGTGGGCAGCCAGGGGATCAGCCAAACCATGGTGACCATCTGGAAGCCGGGCAATGACCGACGGACGCTGA
This sequence comes from Serratia sp. ME47, assembly GCF_903970925.1. Taxonomy (NCBI): domain Bacteria; kingdom Pseudomonadati; phylum Pseudomonadota; class Gammaproteobacteria; order Enterobacterales; family Yersiniaceae; genus Serratia; species Serratia sp. ME47. The sequence goes on from NZ_CAJCKE010000029.1 coordinate 26,800, forward strand.
TTGATGATACGTTGGCGCTGTTGCCGGGGTTGTGGCGGGAGGTTGGGGAAGTGAAAAGTCGCTGCTAGATTAGCGGTGTTGTTACCGGTAGTCGATCGTGGAGTTCATCATCCACGTTGCTTATTCGGGCATTCTTAAACGGGGATTATTGTTTTCACCTAATAAGCCCCTCACCTCCTTTGCCTCAGCACTACTAGTGCTGGTTTATTGCGTTGATAGGCGACATTTGAGGGGCGGCTTTGAGCAAGAATCGGACATTACTAGGTTAAGAGCATTCATCGTCATCATGTTTTTCACTCCAATATTGCCGATGATTTATCAAATGATTGATTAACGGCCAATCTTTTTTATCTTTTGGTAACCTTAGGTATCGTCCATCTAACTCTGCATATTCTGTCCCAGCTAACTGTTCTGATATCCTTATTTTCAATTCGGTATCAATCCAGAGCAAACCACGGTCAAATAAAGTATGAATATCTGTTTTGAGTAACAAACCGTGCTGGGCGCGGGTATGCCAGGCACCGGCATAAGGGATGATATGAGCAGCCTCAAGTAACACCTGGATCGAAGAGCCTGTTACCGCACATCTGCCCTCATAAGCTTCAATGAGTTTTCGTCTAAATACGGGTTGTCCTTCCCGAACAATAACTTCACGCAGAGCCTTTAGACGGATGTCACCTTCATCCTCAGGGAGTTCCGTGAATACTTCGTCTCTCGCTTCGAGCACTAACCGATCACATGACCTTGGGACAGCAATCTGAACTGGCGTTCTGCCATCATCGCCAATATCCCATATACCGTGCAGCTCTTGGGCATAAAGTTCATACCGTGTATTTCGTAGTTTTCCAGTACGAAATAAAACGTCGTATGGGTTACCTAGGTCAGTACGAGCACTTTTACGGCTACCAAGATATCGATACCGAGAGTTGCTATTGACAGTCAGTGCATCCAGTTGAATGCGGATCTCAGTCTCTTTCAAGGGCGCGTTGCTGTTCCGGATCCACTTAACAATATCTGCAGCAGAAGCGGAATTTAGTTGTATTACGGCATACCATACACGGAGATATTGTGGATAGAGCATTTCTTCAGGGATGATACCTGGTGCATCAGCCACAAATGTTGAGAAATTATGATGACGCATCCACTCTCCCCATTGGCGTGAGTGTGTGCTAATGCCTACGCGATGGGGTTCGCGCTTGCCGATTTCATCATTAAGTTCCTGTCGGGATGGAGCTCGACCCAATTTATCATAAAGCTCATCACAGCAGTCCCACACAGCTCGTACCAATGGGCCCTGTGGATATCCATCTTTACTTTGATTCAAAAGTGTTCTCCTTCAACGAATATACCATTAAATTAGTATATCCTCTTATAGCTCTAAACCGTTCGAAAACTATCATTTTTTATAAGTGCATGTTATCCATATATCATTAATCAATATCGTTTACTATGGTTAGAGCATCAGGCCATGTGGTATTCTCCTCAATGTGTTTTTTAATTAGCATCCGGTTTGACACAATCATAGATGGCCAACGATTCTTCCAAGAGCGGTATGCATGCCAAGAGTATCCAATATAGTAATCTTTTCTCATTGTTGTCATCGAGCGTAGTACTGCATCAAGGTATTTCGCCTCTATTGAAGTTTTATGCACTTCAAAAATAGTTCCGAGGTAAATTAGCCAACGAGCTAGATGTTCATATTGTTCCCAGGCATTATGCTCGTTGGTTAAATTTGTTTTTGTTTCAATAATATCGCCAATCATTGCTACTACCATTGTATTATTCCAGCTCAGCCCTTCAGCAGCAATTGCAGAAATAATCTGATAGAATGAGTCTTCGAGCTTTAAGTACGTGTCTTTGAATGAGTGATTTTCATATACAACTTTCCGGATGGACTTTAAAGACATTTCAGAAATTCTTTCTGCTTTCGGTATTTCCCTGTTTAAATTCTTAAAGAAAAGATTAATTTCAAGGGCATCTAAAACTCTAATTCCGTAGCAGTGAAAATAATAATCCTTCACATTTTGGTCGATTGAGGATCTAGAAATCAAAAATATATTCGAGCCAACCACATGACTTTTAGAAAAACCTTTATAATCACTAATAATTGCTTTTAGGTTTGTATCCCCAAGAGAATACCCCAAAATCACAACAGTGTTTTCATACAAAACAGTGCTTAATTTTCGAGAAAAATATGAATCACTATTTATAAATTTAAAGTAATCCTCTGATGTGATCACCATGTTTTGGGGAGAATCTATGGAACCATGTACATGATAGACTTTAACATTCGCAGAAGATCTTGGTATCGGTAACCCCGGTGTAATTGATTGAGAAGTATTTTCACATGTTAAACTTTCAGCTAACTTATCATAATTGGTTGTTACAACTCGGAAAGAACGGTTAGAAAAAAAATACTCAATTTCCTCATTACCACCACCTAATTGTATCTTGGAAATAATCTTAGCAACTTCTTCATGAATGTCCTTATCTTGAGCTGCCAGCTTTATTGAGATTATTTGCGCTGTTTCTTCTAGGCTTAAAGGTGATGACTTTTCTTTTGGAAAAAGTGACATATTTAATTTATCTGCATTTGGTAAAATGCCGCACAGTTCTTCGAGAAGACCTTTCCATGTTGGGGCATCACCATTAGACACCTCCTTAGAAAAACCTGTTCCGGTAAATAGACAAAGCCTATTTGTGGCTGCTGCATATGCAATTTCAAACATCTCACTCATCTGAGAACCCTTTTTCATTTTTATAACCACCAAAAATACAGCTTAGCGGTTTTGTTTTCAATATGGGGATATCCGCTCCTGGCACAAAGCTGCCATTGATACCTAGCTTCGAACATGAAACACACCTTATCAAATTCCCCGCAACAAAATACAGCCACATGAAATGATTAAATTCATAATTAATAAACCAACAACATTATTACCTCTATATTCATTCCATTGTTTTCCCTCTCCCCAACTCCAGCCTCCCCCCCACTCCCCCCTAGCACCGCCCCCGCCCTTTCCCTACAATAAGGGATCTGTTGAGGCATAACGCAAGGAAAGACGGTGTCGAAAGCCAATCCCAATGCCACTATCGTGGATATCGCCCGCCGCGCCAGGGTGACCAATATCACCGTTTCCCGCGCCTTCAATAAGCCCGAGCTGGTCAAGCCGGAAACCCGCGAGCGCATTCACGCCATCGCCAAAGAGCTGAACTATGTGCCCAACGCGTTCGCGCAGGGGCTGAAAAGCAGCAGCAGCCAGATTATCGGCATCGTCACCAGCAGCATGTACAACCCGTTCTATTCCGGCCTGATCAAGACCGTGTCGCGCATTGCGCGTCAGCAGGGCTATCAGATCATGCTGTTCGACACCGACGGCAGCGAAGAGGCGGAAATGCGCGCCATTCAGGCGCTGTTCGGCTATAAGGCGCGCGGCATCCTGCTGTCGGCGGTGCGCGATGATAAGCGCTACCGCCCCGCCTATCTCGAGCTGGCCGAGGTGTACGGCGTGCCGCTGATCCTGATCGACCGCGATCTCTACGATCAGCACCTGAGCGGCGTGTTCCTCGATAACCGCGAGATTGGCGTGCTGGCCGGGCGTTATCTGGCGGAGCAGCCGGAGCAGAAGCTTTTGATTATCGGCGGCCCGGCGGATTCGGAAATTACCTTAACGCGCACCGCCGGCATCGTCGCGGCGCTGCAGGGCAGCGGCCGTGAGATTCATATCATCAACGGCGACTACGATTTCACCTCACAGGAAAGCGAGGTGCGCGCCTATCTGGCGCAGCCGGAGAACCGCCCGGATTACATCATCGGCCTGAACGGCATTATCACGCTGGGCGCCATCGCCATCTGCCACGAGATGGGGCTTTATCAGCAGGTGAAGTTCTTTTCGATAGACGAGCCGCCGCGCGCCGGCGCTTACGGCCTGCACATTCCGGGTGTGTATCACGATACGCAGAAACTGGGGGAGATCGCCGCGGAGCTGCTGTTCAGCGCCATTAACAGCCCGCGCGGCGAGTTGCCGGTGCGCAGAGAGTTCTTCACCGGCTCGCTGTTGAATCGCTGACGGGCGCTATTGCCCGTAGTAGGCGTGTTTGCCGTGCTTGCGCAGGAAATGTTTGTCCAATAGCTCCGGCTGCATCGGGGCGATGGCCGGCGCCAGCTGGCGCGTCGCCATCGCCATGATCGCCACCTCTTCCAGCACCACCGCATTGTGCACCGCATCCGCCGCGTCCTTGCCCCAGGCGAACGGGCCGTGGGAGTAAACCAATACCCCCGGCACCTGCTGCGGATCGCGCCCCGCCTGCTTGAAGGTCTCGATAATCACCTTGCCGGTTTCCCCCTCGTAATCCCCGGCGATCTCCGCCTCGCTCATCGGCCGGGTGCAGGGAATGTCGCCGTAAAAGTAGTCGGCGTGGGTGGTGCCCAGCGCCGGGATCGGCTGCCCGGCCTGCGCCCAGATGGTGGCGTTGCGGCTGTGGGTGTGCACCACGCCGCCGATATCGGCGAAGGCGCGGTACAGCGCCAGGTGGGTGGCGGTGTCGGATGAAGGCTTGCGGTGCCCTTCGCGCACCTTGCCCTCCAGATCCACCACCACCAGATCCGCCAGCGTCATCGCCTCGTAGGCGATGCCCGAAGGCTTGATCACCACCAGCCCGCTCTGGCGGTCGATCGCCGAGACGTTCCCCCAGGTAAAGGTCACCAGCCCGTATGCCGGCAGGCTGAGGTTAGCGGCCAGCACCTGCCGCTTGAGTTCGTTCAGCATGCGATGCCTCCCTCGATCATCTGTTGTTCGATCCAGGCCTTGGCCTGGGCGATACGTTGCTTATCCTGCCCGTCTTCGCGCGCCCACATCTCCAGCAGGTAGGGGCCGCGATAGCCGAGCGCGTTGAGCACGGAAAAGGCGTGGGCGAAATCCACGCAGCCCTCGCCGAACGGCACGTCGCGGAACTGCCCGGCGCTGCCCGGCCCCACCGCGACGGTGTCTTTGAGGTGTATGACGGTGATGCTGCCGATGCCCAGCGCCAGCTCGGCGGCGACGTCGTTGCCCCAGGCGCTGAGGTTGCCGAGATCGGGATACACCGTGAACCACGGGCTGTTAACGTGGCGGGCGATGTCGCGCCATTTGCTGATGCTGTTGATGAACGGCGTATCCATCACCTCCACCGACAGCATCACCTGCGCCCTGGCGGCCTGCGCCGCCGCCCACTGCATGCCCTCGATAAAGCGCTCGCGGCTGTGGCGATCGGCGGGTTCATAATAGACGTCGTAGCCCGCCAGTTGGATGTTGCGGATGCCGAGATCCGTCGCCAGTTCCAGCGCCTTGCTCATCAGCACCCGCGCCCGTTCGCGGGTGGCGGCGTCGGCGCTGCCGAACGGATCGCGCCGGTGCGCCGACAGGCACAGGCTCGGCACCGTCACCCCGCTGTCGAGCCGCGCCTGGATAAACGCCAGCCGCTGGCGGCGATCCCAGTCCAGCCGCTGCTGGCGCGCCGGCTGTTCGTCGATCGACATCTCCACAAATTCAAAGCCCAGCTCGGCGGCGGTGGCCAGCCGCTGCGGCCAACTCAGATTGGCGGGCAGCGCCTTTTCATACAGCCCCAGACAGGCGGCGTTAGTCGTTTGCATCAGTCACCTCACTCAAAGCCTGAGCGACCGCCAGATAGCGCGCCTGCTGGGCGCGCAGGCGCCGATGGGTGGCGGTCGCGGGATAATAACAGCGCAGTTTGGGCGGCGCGGCGGCGATCGCTTCGGCGAACCCGGCGTACTCCCCGGCGCCGACGGCGGCGCACAAGGCGGCGGCGCGGCAGCCGCTCTGGCGCGTTTCCACCACCTCAAGCGGCAGGTTGCCGGCGTCGGCGTACATCTGCATCCACACCTCGGACTGCGTCGGCCCGCCGGTCATGCGCACCCGCTCGATACGCGGGTTCAGCTGCACCATGCGCTCCTGATGGATCAGGTGCGAGAACACGATGCCCTGGTAGATCGCCTGCACCACGTCCGCCATCTCGTGGTGGGCGCTCAGGCCGATCAGCCCGCCCGGCGTGTTGCCGCCGAGGTTGGAGCCGTACAGATAAGGCAGGAACAGCAGCCCGCTCGGCTGCTCGCGGCGCTCGGCCACCCAGGCGTTGAATTGGGCGTAGCGCTGTCGGTCGTCGGCGCAGAACTGGCGCAGGAACCAGGCCAGGTTGCCGGCCGAGGTCGGGCTGCCTTCGTGCACGAAATAGCGGCCGTCGATGCAGTAGCGCCCCCAGGCGTAGGGGTAATCGGCAGGAATGATGCGCTCGGTCACGCAGGTGGCGATCGACCAGGTGCCCGCCACCGCGCTGAGCGTGCGATCGTCGGCCACGCCGGAGCTGAGCGCCGCGCCCACCACGTCGAACAGGCCGCCGTACACCGCGGTGCCCGTTCGCAGGCCGCACTGCGCCGCCGCCGCGGCCGTCACCCGCCCGGCCAGCTGCGCCGAGCCGATCGTTGGCGCGGTCTTCTCCTGCGCCTCTTCGATGCCGAAGGCCGCCATCAGCGCCGGATCGTAAGCGCCGCTGCGCTGGTTAAACAGGTTGCTGCCGGAGATGTTGGTCACCTCGGCCGCCGCCTCGCCGGTGAGGCGAAAGCGCAGGTAGTCGTGCGCCATCAGGATGCGATCGACGGCGGCGTACTGCGCCGGTTGCCGCTGCTTCAGCCAGCGCAGCAGCAGCGCCGGGTGGCTGGGCCACAGCGGCTGCAGGCTGCGCGGGTAGGTCTGCGCGTCCACGCCGGCGCGGCGCAGCTCAGCCACTGTTGCCGCCGCGCGGTTGTCCGAAGAGAGGATGCCGTTGCCGACCGGTTTGCCGTGGCGGTCGATGGCGTACAGCCCTTTGCCGTGCGCCGAGAAGCTGACGCCGCGCACCTGCCCGGCCGCCAGCCCCGCCGCATGCAGCGTCTGGCGGATCGCCGCGCAAACGTCATCCCACAGCGCGTCCATATTGCGTTCGCTAAAGCCCGGCTGGGCGGCAATCGCCGCGCCGTCGCGCTCGGCGACTGCCAGCTCTTCGCCGCTTGCCCGGTACAGCCCGGCCTTGATCACCGTGCCACCGACGTCTATGCCAAGAAAGACTGACATCGCGCCTCCTATTTGCGCCGCACGGAGCTGAGGTAGATGGCGGCCAGGATGATGCCGCCCTTCACCACGTTCTGGATATACGGCGATACGTTCATCAGATTGAGGCCGTTGTTGAGCACCCCGAGCATCATCGCCCCCACCAGCGTGCCGACGATGGCGCCGCGCCCGCCGGAGATCGCCGCCCCGCCCAGCACCACCGCGGCGATGGCGTCCAGCTCGAAGCCTTCGCCGGCGTTGGGCTGCCCGCTCATCAGGCGCGAGGTCAGCACCAGCCCGGCCAGCGCGGCGGTCAGGCCGCTGATCACGTACACCAGCATCTTGTAGCGCGGCACGCGGATGCCGCTCAGGCGCGCCGCCTCTTCGTTACCGCCCATCGCGTAGACGTAGCGGCCGAACGGCAGCTGGTTGAGCATCAGCCAGGCCAGCAGGTACACGCCGATCATGATCAGGATCGGCACCTGGATGCCCAGCACCGTGCCGCGGCCAAAGAAGGAGAAGACGTCGGGCAGGCCGGAGATCGGGTAGCCGCCGGTATAGAGCAGCGCCAGGCCGCGGGCAATGCCCATCGACGCCAGGGTGACGATGATCGGCGGCATGCGCAGGTAGGCAATGCAGGCGCCGTTGGCCAGGCCGAACAGCGCGCCGAGCGCCAGCGCCGCCACCATCGCCAGCGGGATGGGCACCGCCGCCAGCATCAGCCCGGCGGCGACCGAACCGGCCAGCGCCATTACCGGCCCCACCGAGAGATCGATGCCGCCGGTCAGGATGGCGCAGGTCATGCCCACCGCGATGATGGCGTTGATCGACACCTGGCGCGCCACGTTGGTCAGGTTGTTGACGCTGAGGAAGCTGTCGTTCAGCAGGCTCATTAGCACGAACAGGACAACGAAGCCGATAAACGGCAAGACCGCCGGGTGATGCAGCAGTTTTTCCCAGCGCTTGCCGAGGCTGGGGCCGGCGGCGCGGCGCGCCACGGCGGGTTGTTCAATTCCGATCATAAGGCACTCCCGGTCGCGTGAAGCATGATGTGGTTGGATTCGATGTCGTCGCCGGTCAGTTCGGCAACGATGTGGCCGCCGCGAAACACCAGCACGCGGTCGCACACGCCGATGATCTCCGGCAGTTCGGAAGAAATCATGATGATGGAGATGCCCTGCTGGGTCAGTTGCTGCATCAGCTGGTAGATCTCGGCCTTGGCGCCCACGTCGATGCCGCGCGTCGGCTCATCGAAGATCAGGATGTTGCAGTCGTTGTTGAGCCAGCGGGCGATCACCACCTTCTGCTGGTTACCGCCGCTCAGGGTGCTGACGGCGGTCTCGGCATCCGGGGTTTTCACGCCCACGGCGCGGATCAGCCGCTGCACCACGTCGCGATCTTTGCGGGCGCTGACGAAGATCTTGCCGCGCCGGTGGTGCCGGTTGAGGGTGATGTTCTGCGCCACCGAGAACGGCAGCACCAGGCCCTCGGTTTTGCGGCTCTCCGGCAGCAGGCCGATGCCCTGCGCCAGCGCCTGCGCCGGGGAGCGCAGCGCCGCCGGTTGGCCGCCGAGGCTGACGCGTTTGCGGTGGCAGCGGCTGGCGCCGATCAGCGCCGAGACGGTCTCGGTGCGCCCGGAGCCCACCAGCCCGGCGAAGCCGAGGATCTCGCCCTTGTGCAGGTGGAAGCGGTCGGTCGCGCCGTGCTTCTCGCGCTGGATCTCCGCCTCCAGCAGCACCGTCGCGGTATCGACCGGGTGCTGTTTCACCGGGAAGGCGTTCTCGATTTTGCGCCCGACCATCAGCCGCACCAGCTCTTCCACGTTGGTGTCGCCGGTGGCCAGCGTTTCGATGTAGGCGCCGTCGCGCAGCACGGTGATGCGATCGCAGATGGTGAAGATTTCGTCCAGGTGGTGCGAGATAAACACCATGCCGACGCCCAGCAGCCGCAGATCGTTCATTACGCTGAACAGGTGTTCGGCCTCGCCCGGCGTCAGCGTGGCGGTCGGTTCATCCAGCACCAGCACCCGCGCCTCCAGCGACAGCGCCTTGGCGATCTCAACGAACTGCTGCTGCGCCACGCTCAGCTGCTCCACCGGGCAATCGAGATCGATAGCCACCGTCAGCCGCTTGAAGATCGCCTCGGCCTTGCGCCGCATCGCCCGGCGATCCAGCAGGCCCCAGCGGTTCCTGATCTCCCGGTTGAGGAAGATGTTGTCGATGGCGCTCATGTACGGAATCAACGAGAATTCCTGAAAAATAATGCCGACCCCGGCCTCGATCGCCTGGCGATAGTTGTTAAAGCGGCGCTGCTCGCCGTCGATAAAAATATCGCCCTCGTCCGGCTGATAGATGCCGCACATGATTTTTACCAGCGTCGATTTGCCGGCGCCGTTTTCGCCCAGCAGGGCGTGCACTTCGCCGCGTTGAATGGCCAGATCGATGCCGTCCAGCGCCTTCACGCCGGGAAAGCTTTTCTTGATTCGCTTCAGTTCCAGTAAAGGTGTCACCGCATTGCCCTCCGCGCCGAACACCCCGCCGCAGCGGGGCGAACCCGGCCGCTGTTACCAGCTAAAGCCGGCCGCATTGCTGCGGTCGATCAGCTTCACTTTGACCGGCACGGTTTTCGGCACCGTGGCGCCCCAGTAGCGGGCCAGCGCAATGCCGAGCGCGATGCGCAGCTGGTCGCGCGGGAACTGCGCTGAGGTAGCGATAAACGGCGAGTTCGGCTTGAGGATCTCTTTGATGGCTTCCGGCTGGCCGTCGACGCTCACCAGTTTGACCTTGGCGCCGTTGCTTTCGATCGCCGCCAGGGCGCCGAGCGCGCCGACGTCGTTGACGCTGAAGATGCCCGCCAGATCCGGCGCCGACTGCAGCATGTTTTCGGTCACCGTCAGCGCGGTGTCGCGCTCCTGCTTGCCGTTTTGCTTGGTGACGATCTTGATGTCGGGGTATTTCTTCATCGCCGCTTCAAAGCCGCGCACGCGCTCCAGGATCGGCACCACCGGGATGCCGTCGAGGATCGCTACCTTGCCTTTGCCGCCCAGCGCTTTCGCCAGGTACTCGCCCGCCTGGAAGCCGGCGTCGTAGTTTTCCGATCCGACGAACGCGTCCAGCGGCCCTTCCGCCTGCGCGTCGATCGCCACCACCACCGCGCCGGCCTTATGGGCGGAGATCACCGCCGACTGCACCCCCACCGAATCGGTCGGGTTGATCAGCAGGATATCCACCTTCTTCTGCAGCATGTCCTCCACGTCGCCGATCTGTTTGGCGACGTCATGGCGCGCATCGGCCACGTACACCTTGGCGCCGATATCCGCCGCCGCCTGATCCAGCGCCTGCTTCATGGTGACGAAGTAGTCGTTGTTCATTTCCTGGAACGACATACCGATCGTGATTTGTTTGGCCAGCGCCACCTGGCTGGCCGCCAACATTCCACCGGCGACGATAAAAGGCAGGGTCTTTTTGAATAATGAAAACATAGCCAATTCTCCTGTAGGGAAGCTTCTTGTTGTGGTTATCAGAGCAACAGCATGTCTTTACGTTTGGCCGACCGGCCGGCCCTTCCGTTGCGGAACGGGCCGGCGGTCGTGACTGCAACAGCGGTACGGCGGGAGGGTCAGGGAACCAGGATTACCTTGATGGAGTCGGTCGAGTCCGCCAGGGCGAAGGCTTCGTCCCAGTCGTTCAATGAATAGCTGTGGGTGACCACGCCGTTGGAAGTCACCAGCCCGCGTTCGAACAGATCGATGGCGATTTCGTAGCTGTAGGGCGCCAGGTGCGCGCCGCGAATGTCCAGCTCCTTGCGATCGCCGATGATGGACCAGTCGACGGTGGTTTCCTTGCCGAACACGCTGAACTCCACGAAGCGGCCCAGCTTGCGGATCATCTGCAGCCCCTGGGTGACGCCGATCGGCGCGCCGGTGGCCTCAATGTAGACGTCGCAGCCGTAGCCGCCGGTCAGCGATTTGACGATCTGGTCAGCGTCTTCCTTCAGCGGGTTGATCACCACGTCGGCGCCGAATTCCTTCGCCAGCGCCAGCCGCTCGTCGATGGCGTCGATCACGATCAGTTTCTTTGGCGTCTTCAGGCGCGCCACCTGCACCATGCAGAGCCCGAGCGGCCCGGCGCCGGCCAGCACCACCACGTCGTCCAGCTGGATGTCGCCGCGCGCCACGGTGTGGATGGCGCAGGCCATCGGTTCGATCAGTACCGCGTCTTCATGGCTCAGGCTTTCCGGGATCTTGTGGACGATGGCGTTCTCGGAAAAGCGCATGTACTCCGCCATGCCGCCCTCCGCCACGTCTTTCTGGAAACCGTAAATGTTATGCGTCTCACACATCCAGTAGCTGCCGGATTTGCAGTAGCGGCACTCCCAGCACGGCACGATCTGCTCGGCGATCACCCGCTCGCCGAGCCGGTATTTGCCTTCCGCGCCCTCGCCCAGCGCGGCGATGCGGCCGTAGAACTCGTGGCCCGGCACCACCGGCGGTTTAACCCACGGGTTCTCCCCCCAAAACATCTGCGCGCCGTTCTTGCATTTGCAGTCGCCGGCGCAAATGCCGCAGCCTTCCACCTTGATCACCAGCTCGCGCGCCTTCGGCAGCGGCGTAGGCACCTGTTCGAAACGATAATCCTGCGGGCCATGGCAAACGACCGCGCGCATTTTTTCCGGCAACTGGCTCATCTCTTCCTCCAATACATTCGTTAAACGCTTGAATTTTATTAATGTTGACGTTGTCATTTTTATTCAACAAAAAATGAGTAACGACACAACATGTTAAATTTCAATGAATTAATCATCACACATCCCGAAAACTCAAAATGACAACGTGAACATTGATCGACATATAACCAAAGCTGCAAAAAGAATTGTTTGAGCAAAATCACAGTTCGTTAACATTGCGGCTAAAAATGCTACAAATGCGGATCGCGATCCCATTTACAGGATCGATGCGGATCGGGAGATGATCGAAACGGCGGGAAGAGAATGATTGGCAGGAATGCGGGCCAGGCATCGCGCCCGGCCCGATAAAGCGGGTTACTTCACTTCGCCCATCGCTTTCAGCTTTTTGGACAGCTCGCGGCGCTCTTTGGACAGATCGGCATTTTTGATGATGTAGTCATCAACGCGATCTTCGTAGTCGCTGCGCATGTTGGCGATGATGCCCTGAATGTCTTCAATGCTCATGCCGGGCTTGATGTACTCACTCAGGTTGTCGAGCAGCAGCACGCGCTTCTGGTTATCACGAATTTTCTTTTCGTTGTCGACGATCTCGCGTTGCAGTTTGTTTTTGCGGCGGAACATACGCACAAACTCCAGCACGTCCTGGAAACTCGGCTTATTTGCATTATCCATCTTTATACCCTTGCTTTAGTAATACACAGATTCATTTGCTTACGGCCACATGGCACCAAGATACAGGTTTGTGGCGGTCCGGCACAACAGTGATTGGCTTATCTTACCCACTTTGCCCCGGCGGCCAAAACCCAAAGCGCCGCCTTCATGATCTGACCCCTTATTCGCGCCCGGCGGCGGTGCAAACCTGGAGCAAATCCCCCAGCTCTTCCAGCTGCTGCGCCAGCTCCATGCTGAGCCAAACGTAGCCGTAAATCGGCGCTTCGCCGTGTTGGCCGACGCTGACTTCCTGCATCAGCGTTTTCAGCTCGCCGGCGATTTCCGCCAGCTGCCCCGCCGCCGCCTGGCGCTGCGCCTGCGGCCCTTCGCGCATCAGCACCGCCAGCGACTCCAGCGAGCTCAGCGTCAGCAGCTGGGTGCTGCGCAGCGTGCGGGCATTCAGCATGATGAAGTGCGTTTCGCGCGAGGCCCAGTAAGCATCGGCCATCAGCTCCAGCGTGCACACCAGATTGCGGCTGAGGGTTTGCACCGCTTCGAACACCGCTTTGGGGATGCGGGTTTCCTTGCTGGCGGGCACGATCAGGCTGCGCAGCTTCACCACCTGATTCAACAGATCCTTGAGCTGCGGCTCCAGCCGCGGCCGCTCGATAACGTTCGGCGAAAAATACGCGCCGTAGAGGCGGGCGGCGGTTTGCAGGCAGTCCGCCATTTGCATGCGCCACAGAATGTAGGCGCGCTGCGGGTAGATGCTGGTGAACAGCAACGCCAACAGCGAGCCGAAGATCACGTCGCCGCTGCGCCACAGCGCGGTGTGCATGTCGCCGGCGCCCGCGCCGCACACTACCGCCAGCGTGATCCCCACCAGCAGCGCCATATACGGCCGTTTGCCGAGCGTCAGGTAACCGCAGACGAACATCACCACGCCGCACCAGACCAGCATCAGCGGCAGCGAATAGAGCTCCAGATACAGGGCGATCAGGCCGGAGGCGGCGCCGAACACCGTGCCGGCAATGCGTTGCAGCGCGCGCTGCAGCACGTTGCCCCAAAACGAGATCGGCCCCATCACCACCACCAGGGTGATCAGCGGCCAGGTGCCTTCGGGCACCGCCAGCAGGCGGATCAGCAGAAAGGTCAGGATAAACGCCAGCCCGATGCGCACGCCGTGTACGATGCGGTAGTGGCGATAGGTCAGCAGTTCAAGGGAAGAGATTTTTCGATCGAGGCGCACAGTGCCTCCGATAAAGACCAGCCAGGCCGCTATTTTAGCGGAGGAAGCCCGGCGAGGAAAAGGCGAATGAGGCGTCCCCCATTCACCTTCAGGCTCAGGCGACGTACTTGTCGACCAGCGCGCGCAGAACGGCGGCGGTTTCAACATCCATCACGCCGTCATACTTCTGCTGACGGAAGTGCAGCTGGAACGCGCGCACCAGCTGGCGATAGCCTTCTGCGGTGTTCGCCGCCGAGGTGTCGTAGCCATATTGGGCGAACAGTTTCAGCAGATCGGCCTGCGCCGGCAGACCCTGGCTGCAGTATTCCTGCTGGCGCTGCTGCTTGGTCGCTTCGTCATACCAGGCGCCGACGCCGGCCTGATACAGCTGCTGCCACGGGAACTGCGGGCCCGGATCGCTCTTGCGGCCCGGCGCGATGTCCGAGTGCGCCACCACGTTCACCGGCGAGATGTCCGGATAACGCTGCAGGATGTTCTGCGCCAGCTGGGTGACGGCCTCGATCTGCTGCGGATTGAACGGCGGGAAGGTGATGTTTCCACCGTCGCCGCTCGCCAGGTTGACGATCTCGATGCCGATCGAGGTGTCGTTGATATTGCTGCGGGTGCCCCATTGGCTGCTGCCGGCATGCCAGGCGCGCTCATTCTCGTCCACCAGGTTGAAGATGCGCACGCCGCTGAAGCCGGCCGCCTGATAGGTCGCCTCGGTCGGATCCGGCACCAGATAGTGCGCACTGACCGATTTTCCGGTCAACGACTTCACCGAGTCGGCGAAGTTTTGCGCCGTGTAGTGCAGCACCAGAAAGCGCACGCGGTGGCCGAAGCTGGCGACCGATCGGTAGCTATTGTAATCAATCTTGTACATCGTAAAGTCCCTCTCTCGTTTGATTTCACTGAGCGGCCCCTCATCATGACAGACCGCCCCGCACGGGTGAACCCTTGGCTCACCCTTTTTGTTTTAGCTAATTGCTAAATCATGCGCAAGTCTTTTTTAGCAAAATCGTTATTTACCTTTTTGCTAAAGAGTGCGATCATTGCACGATGGAAACTAAAGAAATCAGGCGCAACAATCTGCGCGAATTGATGGCCCGCTACGCCCGGCAAGGCGTCAACCAGAATGAATTCGCCACGCTGGTTGAGTCTTCCGCGCCGACGCTGAGCCAAATCATCGGGGAGAAATCCTCCCGCAATCTTGGCGACAATCTGGCCAGGCGGATCGAGGCCAAGCTGAATTTGCCCAAGGGCTGGTTCGACGTGTTTCATGAAAAGCAGCTGGTGCGCCCGTTTGACAACGTGGCGGCGGAGTCGGACTTCCAACCCGCCCGCTTGAAACCGGTGGTATGGGAAGATACCGAACAAGACAAGGAAGAGTTTGTGGAGATCCCGCTGCTGGATATCGATTTTTCCGCCGGCGACGGCTGCTACGAAATCGTCGATCGCGAGGAGTTTTCGCTGATCTTTCGCCGTTACTATCTGCACAAGATGGGGGTGGCGGTCAACGCCGCGCGCATTATCCGCATCTCCGGCTCCAGCATGGAACCGCGCCTGCAGGACGGCGATGTGGTCGGCATCAACACCGACGACACGCGCATCCGCGAGGGCAAGACCTACGCCATCCGCCACGGCAATTTGCTGCGGGTGAAGGTGCTTATCGAGCAGCCGGACGGCGGCGTCATCATCCGCTCCCTCAACCGGGAAGAGTACCAGGACGAGCATCTCAGCTATCAGCAGCGCAAAGAGCAACTGGTGGTGCTCGGCCGCGTCTTCTGGTCATCTTCGTCCTGGTAACGGACCACAGCGTCGGGCGCCCAGGGCGCCCGGCGGTTATTTGAAGTCCACCACCATCTGCTGCTGAATGGACAGCCCGCGGGTCGACTGCACGCAGCCGGCGATGTAGTCGGTGAAGCGCGGCGGTTTCGGCATGCCCAGCTTGAGGATTTTCTCGTTGCTGAAACGCACGTTGAGCATGGCGAACGATCCATACAGGCGCATCGCTTTGAGCATCAGCCGCTCGTTGCACGGGCCGAAAATGTCTTTCAACTGACGGCGCATTTTCACCAGCGCGTCATACGTCACCTGCGCATACTCATCGCCCACCGGCGCCTTTTCCAGCGCCGCCGCCATGGCGCGGTCGATTTCGGCAAAGCTGACGCTGCTCTCCTCACCGGCGGAGATATGATAAACGTCGTTCTCGAGCGTTTCGCTGTTCATCAACATCACCAACGCATCCGCACAGTAGTCCGCCGGGATCACATCGATATTGTCCTGCAGCGAACACATGAACTTGCGCAGCATCAGCGCCATGCCGAACACCCAGAAAATGCTGCTGGAAGGCTGGCAGCCCAGGCGAGTGTGGCCAACGACGATCGACGGACGGGCGATGGTCAGCGGCATGTGCGGGCAGCGCTGGCGCATCAGCTGTTCGATGGTGGATTTGGAACGCGTATATTCCACCAGGTGCTCGGCGTCTTCCTCAAACTCGCCGCTCTCCGACACCAGTGAACCCGGCTCCGGCGAACAGGACATGGCGGTACCGACGTGCAGGAAGCGTTTTAATCCCGGCACCTGCGCCATTCTTTCGGCAAAGGCCAGTGTGCCTTCTACGTTTACCTTCCAAATGAGCGGGTTATTACCGAAAGAAGCAACGGCCGCGCAGTTAATAACGTGCGTGACTTTGTTAATGCGTGCGTCAGTTAAAAAGTTGGCCGGCTCGGAAAGGTCGCCCAACAATATATTTTCTATCGTAATTTTAGACAGCAGATTCGCGTCGATATTAAACTTTTCCATATTCGCGCGAATACGGGCCAGCCCTTGCTGCGCATCGTCGGCGCGCACCAGTAAAAGAAAATTAATAGACTGATTTTCAATCAATAATTTTTCAAGAACCGCACCACCGAGAAAGCCGGTAGCGCCGGTCAACAGCAGCGTTTTCATAATTGTCACCCACATTGGCATTGAATGTGGAAGATTGTATCTGCGGATAATTAAACAATTATTAAATAGAATTACGGCGCCCTTAAACACTTTTCTTAATATTATCTTAAGGAATCTTTTGAAACATCCATCATGGGTTTAGTAACAAAAGAGTCGGGACAAGATTACGATTAATCCCTACTGTTTAAATACCATTGATGTAACCCCTGATTTAATTTAATGGTCAATGTTATTTCTCTTAGCGTCCGTGGAGGACTTATGACCTATAACCAAAAAATCTGGTTGGGGGTTTTGCTGCTATGCACCCTGTTTTGGGTGGCGGTGATCGGCGGCGCCTGTTCGCTGTATCAACGCGTGGATCGCTTCCAGGCACATCACGCAGAGAGCGAGTTCGCCGCCCGCCACAGCCAGGCGCCTTGCGCGCAACCCGGCGCTCAGGCGTCGACTGCCCCCCGGAATGGGTAGGGACAATATCCGCTAACGATCCTATTATGCCCTAAGGTTGACAGGGAGATAACGATGGCTCGAAAGCTGGATAGCTTACCGCAGGCGCAACGCGAGAAAATAGAAACCGATTTGCTGGCCATCAGCGTGATCTACAACGAACGCTACGGCATCGCCTCCACTCAGGCGGAAACAGAACAACAGGTTCCCGACCACCTGCTCCCCTACTTTCATCAACGGCTGAATTATTATCGCCGTGCGTAATTGCGCGCATTTCGCTAACCGCCGCTTGGCATCGCTCCCCACGCCGTTACAATAGAGGCATATTGTATCCGCCACTGAAGAGACGCGATTTTGAGCAGCAAGGCAACGGCCACATTTTATATTCACGATTACGAGACCTTCGGCAAGAGCCCGTCGCTGGACCGCCCGGCGCAGTTCGCCGGCGTGCGCGCCGATATGGATTTCAACATTATCGAAGAGCCGCTGGTCATCTACTGCGCCCCGGCCGACGATTACCTGCCGGAACCGGAGGCGGTGATGATCACCGGCATCACGCCGCAGGTGGCGCGCGCCAAAGGCGTTAACGAAGCCGAGTTCACCCGCCAAATCCATCAGGCCTTCAGCGTGGCCGGCACCTGCATTCTCGGTTACAACAACATCCGCTTCGATGACGAAGTGAGCCGCAATATCTTCTATCGCAACTTCTACGATCCCTACGCCTACAGCTGGCAAAACGGCAACTCGCGCTGGGATCTGCTGGATGTGATGCGCGCCTGCTACGCTCTGCGCCCGGACGGCATCGTTTGGCCGGAAAACGAAGACGGTTTCCCCAGCTTCCGCCTGGAACACCTGACGCGCGCCAACGGCGTCGAGCACACGCAGGCTCACGATGCGATGTCGGACGTTTACGCCACCATCGCCATGGCCAAGCTGGTCAAGCAGGCGCAGCCGCGGCTGTTCGATTTCCTGTTGCAGCACCGTAATAAACACAAGCTGAACGCCCTGATCGACGTCGCCGACATGACGCCGCTGGTGCACGTCTCCGGCATGTTCGGCGCGGCGCGCGGCAATACCAGCTGGGTATCGCCGCTGGCCTGGCACCCGGACAACAAGAACGCGGTGATCATGTGCGATCTGGCCGGCGACATGACGCCGCTGTTGACGCTGAGCGCCGAGCAGCTGCGTGAGCGGCTGTACACCCGCCGCGACGATCTGGCGCCGGATCAGGCGCCGGTGCCGATCAAGCTGGTGCACATCAACAAATGCCCGGTGCTGGCGCCGGCCAAAACCCTGCTGCCGGAGAACGCCGAGCGGCTGGGCATCGATCGTCAGGCGTGCCTGCAAAATCTGCAGCTGCTGAAACAGCATCCGGAAGTGCGCGAGAAAGTGGTCGCGCTGTTCGCCGAAGCCGAGCCGTTCAAAGGTTCCGAGGACGTCGACGCCCGCTTGTACGACGGTTTCTTCAGCGACGCCGACAAGGCGGCGATGAGGATTATCCAGCAGACCAAGCCGCAGAACCTGCCGGCGCTGGATCTGGCCTTCAGCGACGGCCGCATGAAAGAGCTGCTGTTCCGCTTCCGCGCGCGCAACTACCCGAATACGCTGGACGACGCCGAGCAGCGCCGCTGGCTGCAACATCGTCAGGAAGCCTTGAGCGCGGAGCGCGTGCAGAGCTATCTGCTGCAGCTCGAATCGCTGTATAACCTGCACGAAGGCGACAAAGAGAAAACCGCCCTGCTGAAAGCGCTGTTCGATTACGGCAAAGAGTTGGTGGGATAAAATCCGCCGCAGCAGAAAAGGAAAAGGCCGCGAAAGCGGCCTTTTTTGTGGCTGAGGAGACGGCTCGCGTTTAGGCGGCGTCTTCGCTCGCTTGCGGCACCGGCAGACGGAAGCTGCGGGTGACGAAGGCCAGGTAGATCAGGCCGATGGCAGCCCAAACCAGGCCCAGCGTCATCGAGCTGGCTTCCAGGTTGATCCACAGCGCGCCGACGGTCAGTGCGCCCATCACCGGCAGGATCAGGTAGTTGAACGTGTCCTTCACGGTGCGGTTCATCTTGTCGCGAATATAGAACTGCGAGATCACCGACAGGTTAACGAAGGTGAAGGCCACCAGCGCACCGAAGTTGATCAGCGCGGTCGCGGTCACCAGGTCAAACGACACCGCGGACAACGCGATGGCGCCTACCAGCAGCACGTTCAGCGCCGGGGTACGCCACTTCGGATGCACATAGCCGAAGAAGCGAGTCGGGAACACGCCGTCGCGGCCCATCACGTACATCAGACGCGAAACGCCCGCGTGCGCCGCCATGCCCGACGCCAATACCGTCACGCAGGAGAACACCAGGATCACCGACTGGAAGAATTTGCCCGCCACGTACAGCATGATTTCAGGCTGCGACGCGTCCGGATCCTTGAAGCGCGAAATGTCCGGGAAGTACAGCTGCACGAAGTAAGACACCACGATAAAGATGATGCCGCCGATCAGCGCCGTCAGGAAGATGGCTTTCGGGATCACTTTTTCCGCGTCTTTGGTCTCTTCGGACAGCGAGCTGATGCCGTCGAAGCCCAGGAACGAGAAGCACAGGATGGTCGCGCCGGTAATCATCGGCACCACGTGAGCGTTATCGGACCAGAACGGGCGGCTGCTGACCAGCGTACCGGCGCCTTCGCCGTGGTAAATGCCGTTGATCACCAGGCCGAGGAACACGATCATGATCGCCACCTGCACCACCACGATGATGGAGTTCAGGTTAGCCACCAGCTTGATGCCGCGCAGGTTGAAAATCGTCATCAAGCCGACCAGCACCGCCACGAAGATCCAGGACGGTACGCCCGGGAAGATCGCTTCCAGGTAAATCTTGGCCAGCAAAATGTTGATCATCGGCATGAACAGGTAGTCCAGCAGCGATGACCAGCCCACCATAAAGCCGACGTGCGGGCTGATGGCTTTCTGGGCGTAGGTGTAGGCGGAACCGGCGGAAGGGAACTTCTTCACCAGCTTGCCGTAGCTCAGGGCGGTAAACAGGATCGCCAGCAGAGCGAAGGCGTACGCGGTCGCGACGTGACCATCGGTCAGGCCGGATACGATGCCGAAGGTATCGAAGATGGTCATTGGCTGCAGATAAGCCAAGCCCATCATCACTACCGGAACTAAAGTCAGGGTTTTACGCAGCTGAGTGCGCTGAGCCGGAGCGGCGTTAAGGGTGTTATCGGACATTGTTCAGCCCCCCCTTACCTTGAGCCTTGCGGATGGCGGACACGCCAAGACTTAAGGTTGCGGGGAAACTTCGCAACGAGCGACTTAATTCTAAAAGAAGGGGGTTGTAAGCTGGATAACGGGTCGAGGTAACCTCGGCTGCTCCATAGTCGCTGCGGCCACAGCGGAAACCGGCGGGCACCGGCGCTAAAGTGAAAAATTGCCCCATCTTTCTAATCCTCATGAGTCACGACCATAAAGTTTTGTTTGATCGTGCACGAAACTATTTATCTATCCGGATCGGTGTCCGGCCTCGCTTGGTGGATGAAACGCTACGTTGGTAAAACATAATGCAAAAAAAATAACCGACGCTTTCAAAACGTCGGCTATCTGCATTTGAGATATTTTGCACCAGAATGCCTCCGAATGACAAGATCCGGAAACCCTCAAATACAAATTCTTTTTGTCGATCGCACGGAAAACCAGCCCGGCAGGCGAATTAATCCGCTGCCGGCAGGCCAGTCGCCCGCACATACCTCTTACTTTATACGCCTATTCAGGCATTTTTCAACATCCAGTCGATCTCGGTTTCCGTCACTCGCCGTTCAAACTGCAGCAGTTCGTCGGTCTTGCAGGCGTGATAAACGCGGGTGAAACGCTCGCCGAGATAGTGCGTCAGCGCGTGCTGATGTTCAAACTCGTACAGCGCGTCGCTCTGGCGGATCGGCAGCGGCAGCCCCTCTTGCTCCAGCCCGTTGCCGGTCACCGGCTCAGGCAGCGGCAGTAGGTTGTCCAGCCCGTACAGCATGCCGGCCAGGATCGCCGCCATCACCAGATACGGATTGGCATCGGCGCCGGCCACGCGATACTCCACCCGATGGTTCTCCGGTTCGCCGCAGGGAATGCGCAGCGCCACGGTGCGGTTATTGTGGCCCCAGGCGGCCTGGATCGGCACATACATCCCCGGCTGGAAACGCCGGTAGGCGTTGACGTTCGGCGCCAGCAGCGCCATCGACGCCGGCATCAGGGTGATCATCCCGGCCAGCGCCTGTTTCAAGAGCGGCGAATCCTCGCCTTCGCCGTCGGCGAACAGGTTGTTGCCCGCGCCATCCTGCATGCTGACGTGCACGTGCATGCCGCTGCCGGCGTAATCCTCATAGGGCTTGGCCATAAAGGTGGCGTGCATGCCGTGGTTCTCGGCCACCAGCCGCACCAGCCGCTTCAACGCCAGCGCGTGGTCGCAGGCCTGCAAGATATCGTCGGTATGGCGCAGGTTGACCTCGAACTGCCCCGGCGAGGCCTCCGCCACCGCGCCGTCCGCCGGCAGCCCCTGCAGCTTCGCCAGCGCGTCGATATCGTTCAACACCTCGGCGAAATGGTTCAGGTTATCAACGGAGTACACCTGGCTTTGGGTGTTGCGCTCCTGCGTGCCGGGCGCACACGGCGGTTGCAAATCGCCTTCCGCGTCGCGCAGCCTATCGATGAGATAAAACTCCAGCTCTACCGCTGCCACCGGGAACAAGCCGCGCTGTCGCAGCGCCTGCCACACGCGGTTCAGCACATTGCGGGGTTCAACGTCAAAGGGAGTGCCATCTTCATCCAGCATGGTGAGCAGCACCTGGCCGATGTGCTGCGGATCGGCCGCCGACGGCGTCAGCGAACCGGGCACCGGCAGGCATACGCGATCCGGTTCGCCGAGTTCCTGCCCAAGGCCCGCCTCCTCCACCACGTTGCCGAGGATGTCCATAGCGAACACCGACGCGGGGAAGTAGCTGCCTTTTTCCAGTTTTTTCAACCCTGAGACGGGTATGCGTTTGCCGCGGAAGGAACCATTGAGATCGGTGAGAAGGATATCGATATACTGCGTGGCGGGATGGCGTTCCAAATAATGAGCGACCTCATTTTGGAACGCGCTACTTCGCCTCTCTTCATGATGCTGTGCAAAATGTTCAACTGCTGCGCTATTGGTTTGCATACGTCACCCGCCATTATGCTCTTAAGGCGCATTGGCGCCCGTCCGCCGTTCGATTCAACACATGATTGGATTTCTCGCCAGGTCGCGCCGCTGCGGGCGCTCAAAATAACATCCACAACATGAAACATAGTCTTAACAGAATGGGTTTGCAAATGTTACAATCCTGTTTGATTATTCGCCACCGGCTGCTAAATTGATAAAATATTGACCGAAAAGGCCTTGATGCCATTTTCACGTCAACTATTTTGTCCGCCGCGCCGACGGTGAGCATGGGCAATATATTTTCCAAACCTACCCTAACTACCGATATCATGCAGCATCGTTATCGACCAGGCAGGCGCCCGATACCGATCGTCATTTCTGCCTGTCGCCCTTACCAGAAGGAAGTACCGCTATGAGCGAAGCCAGCTTGGCACCGGGCAAACGCCTGTCGCAGATCCGCCAGCAATTGGGTTTGTCGCAGCGCCGGGTCGCCGAACTGTCCGGGTTAACCCACAGTGCGATCAGCACCATCGAACAGGACAAAGTCAGCCCGGCCATCAGCACGCTGCAAAAGTTGCTTAAGGTGTATGGCCTGTCGCTGTCGGAATTCTTTGCCGAACCGGAGGCCGTCGACGAGCCGCGCGTGGTGATCGACGCCGAGGATCTGATTGAGATCGGCAGCCAGGGGGTGTCGATGAAGCTGGTGCACAACGGCAGCCCGACGCGCAACCTGGCGATGATGCTGGAAACCTACCAGCCCGGCACCACCACCGGCGAAAAGATCAAACATCAGGGCGAAGAGATAGGCACCCTGCTGGAGGGCGAGATCGTGCTGACCATCAACGGCCAGAGTTACTGCCTGACCGCCGGTCAGAGCTACGCCATCAACACCGGCATTCCGCACAGCTTCAGCAATACCTCGGCGCGCATCTGCCGCATCGTCAGCGCACACACCCCCACCACCTTCTGACCGTTTATCGCTCCGGCGCAGCCTGACGCGGGTTGCGCCCCTGCCCGCCCACGCTTTTCATCGCCGTTATGCCATTTTGTTGGTTGCCAACGGCGCAATCTGTGTTACAACAGAGCAAAACAGCCATCTAAACATCTAAACGGCCTCACTACGCAATGTCAACCGCAACGCCTTCGCGCCTCGAGATGCGCAATATCTCGATCGCCTTCGCCGGCTTCAACGCGCTGCAGGACGTGGACTTCACGCTGCACGGCGGCTCAATCCACGCGCTGGTCGGCGCCAACGGCGCGGGCAAATCGACGCTAATGGCGATCCTCTCCGGCGCCCACGATCACTACCGCGGCGAGATCCTGATCGACGGCCGGGCAGTGGAAATTCATTCCCCGCTGCAGGCGCGCCGCCACGGCATCCACGTGGTGCAGCAAGAAGTCGATGTCGCGCTGATCCCCACGCTGTCGGTGGCGGAAAACATCATGCTGGACTGGCTGAACGAACCGGGCCACTGGCTGAACTGGGCGGAGCTGCACCGCCGCGCCGCACAGCTGCTGCAGCAATGGGCGCTGCCGCTCAATCCGCGCAGACGTCTGGCGGACTGCACGCTGGCGGAAAAACAGCAGGTGCTGCTGGCGCGCGCGCTGTCGCACCGCTGCCGTTTTCTGGTGCTCGATGAACCGACCGCGCCGCTCGATCGCGCCGAGAGCGAGCGCCTGTTCAACGTGGTGCGCCGCCTGCAATCCGAAGGCATCGGCATCGTGTTCATTTCTCACCGCATCCACGAACTGAGCGACATTTGCGATCGGCTGACGGTGCTGCGCGACGGCCGCCGCGTCAGCGAAGACGCCATGCGCGGCCTCGGCGGCGAACAGATCGTCGAGAAAATGCTCGGCCACCGGCTGGACGACATTTTCCCGCCGCCGCGCCCGCCGCACGCGGAGCGTACGCTGCTGCAGGTGGAGGGCTTGCGCGATCGCCATAAGCTGCGCGACGTTTCGCTGCGGCTGCATGAAGGCGAGATCCTCGGCATCGCCGGTCTGGCCGGGGCCGGGAAAAGCGAGCTGTGCAAGGCATTGTTCGGCGCCGGCGCCGCGCAGCTGGAACGCGGCGAACTGCGCGGGCAGCCCTGGGCGCCGCGTGCGCCGCATCTGTCGGTCGAACAGGGGCTGGCGCTGGTGCCGGAAGAACGCCGCAAAGAAGGCATTTTTATCGATGAGGCGATCCCGATGAACCTGAGCGTCAGCGCCGATGACAGCTTCTCGCGCTGGAGCCTGTTCAGCCGGCGAGAAGAGCTGCGCTGGGCGCGCGAGATCATGCAGCGTCTGAACATTCGCGCCTCCGGCCCGCAACAGCGGCTGGCGCGGCTGTCCGGCGGCAATCAGCAAAAAGTGGCGATCGGCAAGTGGCTGCGCGGCGACGCCGACGTGCTGATCTTCGATGAGCCGACCAAGGGCGTGGACATCAAGGCCAAACAGGAACTGTTCAGCCTGATCGACGGCCTGGCCCGCGCCGGCAAAGGCGTGATTTACGCCTCCGGCGAGTTCGCCGAGCTGGTTGGCCTGTGCGATCGCATCTGCGTGCTGTGGGATGGCCGCATCGTGGCGGAGCTGAACGCCGCCGATACCGACGAAGAAACCTTATTGCTCTATTCCACCGGAGGAACCCCTGCGTGAGTAAAGAATTTGCCTTGCGGCCTGCGCTGCCCTGGCGCCAACAGCTGTTTGATTTCCTCTACAAGTGGGGCATGCTGCTGACCGTCGCGGCGCTGGTCGCCCTGTTTGGCCTGGCGTCGGACAACTTTCTCGATGCCAACAACATCATCAATATCCTGCGTTCGATCGCCATCGTGACGGTGATCGCCATCGGCGTCTCTATCTCGCTGTCGGTCGGCGGTTTCGATCTGTCGGTCGGCTCGACCGCCTCGCTGGCCAACGCGCTGGTGATTTCACTGTTCGTCTGGCACGGGTTCGGCACCGCTGGCGCCATCGTGGTGACGCTGTTGCTGTGCACGCTGGTCGGCCTGTTCAACGCCCTGCTGATCGTGGTGCTCAAAATCCCCGATATGCTGGCGACGCTGGCCAGCCTGTTCGTGATCCAGGGCGTGGCGATGACCTACAGCTACGGCGGCTCCATCACCCAAAACATGGTGCTGCCGAATGGCGACATGGCCGAAGGCCTGATCCCGGAAATGTTTTCCGCCCTCGGCCAGGTGCCGGTGATCGTGCTGATCATGCTGGCGGTCACCGTGGCGGTGCAGCTGTTCCTGTCGTTGACCAAGCACGGCCGCCGCATGTACGCCATCGGCGGCAACCCCGAGGCGGCGCGCCTGTCGGGCATTCGCACCGTGCGTTACAGGGTTGCCGCTTACGTCATTTCTTCCTGGCTGGCGGCGCTTGGCGGCATCCTGCTGGCGTCACGTATCGGCTCTTCGCAGGTCAACGCCGGCGGCGGCTATCTGATGGATGCGGTGGCGGCGGCCTACATCGGCTTCTCGCTGGCCGGCTCCGGCAAACCCAATGCGCTCGGCACCCTGATCGGCGCGGTGATCCTCGGCGTGCTGCAAAACGGCCTGGTGATGCTGTCGGTGCCCTACTACGCCATGGACATTATCAAAGGCCTGGTGCTGGCGCTGGCGCTGGCCATCACTTACATCCAGAAACGCTGATCCTGCCCGGCGCACATCCGCTGCGCCGGTTTTCCCTTTAATTCATCCGGTTACTCTTTCCCGCCAGAATAACAAGCATACAAATGATATGAATTATCATTAGCGTTTACATTAAGTAAAAAATCCTTACAATACCCTCACGCAACGCTGACGAAGCACCGGATTTCTCAGCGAACGATGAATAATTTCATCAGAAATTCAATTGGTTAATTACTTTCACTTCAATCCAGGAAAGGTTTACCTCATGGAAACGCCACGTTACAGCAAGCTCGCCGCCATGGTCATCGCCTCGCTCAGCGCCACCGCCGCGCTGGCCGCGCCGCAGACTGACGCCCAGGACACCATGGTCGTCACCGCCTCCGGCTTTCAGCAAAAAATTCAGGACTCCGCCGCTTCCATCTCAGTGATCCCGCGCCAGCAAATTGAAGATAAAGCCTATCGCGATGTGACCGATGCGCTGAAAGACGTGCCGGGCGTGGTCGTCACCGGCGGCGCCAGCAGCAGCGACATCAGCATCCGCGGCATGTCCTCCAAGTACACGCTGATTCTGGTGGACGGCAAGCGCGTCGATACCCGCGGCACCCGGCCGAACAGCGATAACGCCGGCATCGAACAGGGCTGGCTGCCGCCGATGGAAGCCATCGAGCGCATCGAAGTGGTACGCGGGCCGATGTCTTCGCTGTACGGTTCCGACGCCATGGGCGGCGTGATCAACGTCATCACCCGCAAGACCTCCCGCACCGAGTGGAAAGGCTCGCTGCACGGCGACGCCACCCTCCAGGAAAACCGCGATTCCGGCGATCTGTTCCAGACCAACGCCTACGCGTCCGGTCCGCTGATTGAAGGCCTGCTCGGCGTGCGGGTCAACGGCCTGCTGTCGCGCCGCGCGGAAGATAAAATCGTCAACGGTTACAACGAACAGCGCATGCGCAGCGGCACCGCGGTGTTCACCCTGACCCCGGACGAGAAAAACGAATTCGACTTTGAAATCGGCCGCTCGCTGCAGGATCGCAACAGCACGCCGGGCAAATCGGTGGCGGCGGAGCGCTGCAGCAGAGGCAAGTGCAAACCGTCCTCACGCAGCGAAGATCTCTACACCCGCACCAACTACTCGCTGACCCACAACGGTTATTACGACTTCGGCAACTCCACCAGCTACGTTCAGCGCGAAGAGACCAACAACCCGGGCCGCAAGATGAAGATGTACAACACCATCTTCAACACCCAGAACCAGTTCGAGCTGGGTGCCCACATGCTGAACCTCGGCGGCCAATACCGCTATGAGAAACTGGGCGACAGCGGCAACCAGCTGAGCTCGGCGCAAGACGTCAACCAGCTGACGCGCTGGAGCTGGGCGTTGTTCGCCGAGGACGAATGGGCGCTGACCAACGACTTCAGCCTGACCAGCGGCATCCGTATGGATCGCGATCAGAACTTCGGCAGCCACTGGTCGCCGCGCATGTACGGCGTGTGGCACCTGACCGAACAGTGGACAATGAAAGGCGGCGTCTCCGCCGGCTACCGTTCGCCGGATCTGCGCCAATCCTCCGCCAGCTGGGGCCAGTCGACGGGCGGCGGCGTGCGTAAAGGCATCATCGTCGGCAACCCGGATCTGCAGCCGGAGAAGAGCCTGAGCGAAGAGATCGGCCTGATGTGGGATAGCCTGAAAGGCGTCAACGCCGGGGTGACGGTCTTCAACACCGACTTCAAGAACAAGATCACCGAAGTGCGCCGCTGCGAAGACACGCCGGATTGCACCATCGGCGGTACGCCCTATGACTTTATCAGCGATCGCGTCAACGTCGACAAAGCCAATATGCGCGGCGTAGAGGCCACCTTCGGCTGGCAGATCAATAAAGACTGGAAGTGGAACGCCAACTACACCTACACCGCTTCCGAGCAGAAAAGCGGCGAGTTCCAGGGCAAGGCGCTGAACCAAATGCCTAAGCACATGATCAACACCGTGCTGGATTGGCAGGCTACGCAAGACCTCAGCCTGTGGTCGCGCGTTAACTTCCGCAGCCGCACCTCAGACTACCTGAGCCGCACGTCGATGGAGACCAGCACCCCATCCTATACCTTCGTCGATGCGGGCCTGAGCTACCAGGCGGCGAAAAACCTGCAGCTGACCGGCGGGGTCTACAACATTCTCGACAAGACCGTGGATTACGATCACTACCGCACCACGCTGGACGGCCGCCGTTACACCGTCGGCATGACCTACAACTTCTGATGCCCCCGGGCGCGCGCTGCGCGCCCTTTTCATTCCATCACCGAGAGGAAGCCCCATGAGATTACGCCGCTCCCCCCTGATGATCGCCCTGCTGGCCGCGATGGCACTGGCGGGTTGCCACAGCAAAACCGACGCGCCGGCGGCCTCGGCCACCGTCAACGTCCAGCACCTGAACGGCAGCACCGAGGTGCAGAAGCACCCGCAGCGCATCGTGGTACTGGATTACGCTTCGCTGGAAACGCTGCAGCTGCTGGGCGTCGAGCCGCTGGCGCTGCCCGGCAATCGCAAGAACTTGCCGGATAGCCTGAAGCGCTATCAGAACGACAAATACCTCAATGCCGGCACCCTGTTCGAGCCGGATATGGCCGTGCTGCGCGCCGCCAAACCGGATCTGATCCTGATCGCCGGCCGGGCGTCCAAAGCCTATGACGAGCTGAACGCGCTGGCGCCGACGTTGAACATGTCCGTCGATCAGCAGGATCAGTTGGGCAGCCTGAAACAGCGCACCCGCCAGTTGGGCGAGCTGTTCGATAAACCGCAACAGGCGCAGGCGGCGATCGATAAGCTGGATGCGCAGATCGCGGCGGTCAAACCGCAGGCCGCCCAGGCCGGACGCGGGCTGGTGGTGCTGTTCTCCGGCGGCAAGATCAGCGCTTACGCCCCCAAGAGCCGTTTCAGCTTCGTCTATGACGCCCTAGGCTTCTCGTCCGCGCTGCAGTCCGATGAAAAAGACGTGCGCGGCAATAAGCTGACGCCTGAGCAGGTCGCCAAACTGAACCCGGACTGGCTGTTCGTCATCGACAGAGATGCCGCGACCGGTCGGCCGAACGCGGTGGCGCCGCAGAAAATCCTCACCGGCACCGCACTGAAGAAAACCACGGCGGTGAAAAAAGGCCAGGTGGTTTACCTGCCGGCGGCCGAGGTGTATCTGTCCGGCGGCATCGTCACCGCCCAGCACGTCGTCGAACGCGTGAGCGAAGCACTGAACCGCGCTGCGCGATAAAAAAATCCCGGCGATGCCGTAATGCGTGTCAGTTAGCGTTTTTTTGAAGTACTCGTGACGCTTTCGGTCGATAAATGAGAGGTGCATCATGAGACTCCCGCACCTCGACCGAGCCAGGGGCCGAAGGCGCGGCCCCTGGCAACCCGCGCCTTTGCCCTATCAGACGGTTGGCTTTGCCAACTTCCCTCCCTCCGCCATACCGCATTGAGGCCGGTTGCGACAG
>NZ_CAJCKE010000030.1:0-53355 GCF_903970925.1 Serratia sp. ME47
CCTCCACTCCTTCCCTACACGACGCTCTTCCGACATCATGCGCGGGCTCGGCACATAGCCAGTCACGCTCAGGATAATGCCGTCCGGCCCCAACTGGCTGAAGCGCACGTAAGGCGCCGGCGTCTCCAGAATGGTTTCGTACTCGTTGTAAGCACTCAGCAGGATATTGCGCACCTGCTCCGGATCGATCGAGGTCGGGAACGTCAGCGCAATGGTCACCACGCCTTGCGCGTTGCCCATGGTGGCGTTACGCACGTTCTGTGAGATCAGCTGCGAGTTCGGTACGATCATGGTGGAACGGTCGCTGAGCTGAATTTCGGTGGCGCGTACGTTGATGCGCCGCACGTCGCCTTCCACGCCGCCGATGCCGATCATATCCCCGACCTTCACCGGGCGTTCGGTCAGCAGGATCAGGCCGGAAATAAAGTTCTTCACAATCTCCTGCAAACCGAAACCGATACCGACC
The DNA here is from genome assembly GCF_903970925.1 of Serratia sp. ME47. Classification (NCBI taxonomy): domain Bacteria; kingdom Pseudomonadati; phylum Pseudomonadota; class Gammaproteobacteria; order Enterobacterales; family Yersiniaceae; genus Serratia; species Serratia sp. ME47. The sequence goes on from NZ_CAJCKE010000030.1 coordinate 467, forward strand.
GACAGGGCGCTGACGATCCACGCCAGGTTGCTCCACTGGATGCCCAGCGCCGCCAGGGTGATCAGAATGACCAGCACATAGCCGATATTGCTGAACAGCGTCACCAGCGAGGCGCGAATGCCGACGTCCGAAATGGTCTTCGGCAGCAGCTCAGAGCCCAGCCAGCGCCGCACCGCGCGCAGGATGTAGATGCCGATCGCCAGGCAGATCACGGCGTTGAGCAGGTTGCCTGGCACGATGTTGAAACGCTGCAACCCTTCGCCGGTCAGGATCGAGACGATTTTCTCCATCAGCGAGCCCGGCGTGGTGCTGCCGAACGAGCCGTTGAACAACGCGACGATCATCAACAGCAACAGTGAACATTTGGCCAGCGCGGTGGTGATGATCGCCACCTGCTCCAGATGGCGATCCTTGAAGCTGAGCGTTTTCTTCAGCATCTTGCCGCTGACGGTCTGCGGCGAAAACAGCGCGGCGCACAGGTCAGTGGCGAACAGCACCATGAAGTAGAACGCCATCAGCACCAGCACCACCCAGATGAGCTGGTAGGTCAGGAAGCGGGCAAAAGCGATATAGCCCACGAGCAGTGAAAGCAGGATCACCACCGAACACACCAGGGTGACGATATGCACCAGCCCGCCGACCAGCGTGCGTTTTTCCAGGTGCGCGCCCTGCTGCTCCAGACGGCGACGAATGCGCTGGCCGCGCAGCGGCGCCGCCAGCAGCACCATACCGATCAGCCCCGCCACCAGGCCGTTACCGAAGATGGTGGTGGCCAATGAGGCGCTGACGACGTTGTTGATCAGCTCCACGGTGCCGAACGCCAGCGCCAGACCGGCCAGCAGCGGCGAGAAGTAACGCAGCCCGGCGGCCACTTCATTGTCCAGCGAAGCCAAACGCCAGGACGGGCGATTCAGCGACAGCGCCGCACGCCCCAGCCCGGCGATCAGCGCGCAGAAAATCCCCAGACGGTTAAAGCCTTCGGCGAAGTCTTCCAGCATGACCGGCAGCGGCTGCACGCGGATAAAGACGTAATACAGCAGATTCAGCGCAATCGAGGTGGTGATCACCGTCACCGCCACGGTGATGATGGCCATAAAGCTGCGGCGCAGGCGCCCGTCCGGCAGGAAGCGAATGCTGACCCAGGCGAGGAAACGCTCGGACAAATAGCGCCCCCAGGACCAGACGATCACCGCCAGCGCCAGCAACGCCAGCGTGCCGTACCGCCATTCGTCCTGCCAACTGGCGTCCCAGGCCGCTTTCATCTCGGCGTTGAACTGGTCCAGCCGCTGCACGTCATCCGCTGACGGCTGCACGACCGGCGTCCAGAATTTGACGCCCAAAATGCTGCCGGTGTTCAGCGCCAGCTGGGTTTTGAACGCCACCCGACGCAGATCGCTGATCTGCTGGCCCAGGTCGAAGGCGCTGGTCTTGATGGCCTGCGCGCGTTTTACCGCATCGTCCAACTGCTTCTTGCTGCTGTTCAGCGCATTGCGCTGCTGGGCGACGGCCGGGGTTTCCGGCAGCGCACCGGCCGCCGGGGCCGGCCCCAGCACGTCCAGCTGCGCCTGCAGTTTTTCCTGAACCGGCTGCAGATCGGCGGACAATTTATCCATGCTGGCGACCAGATCGTCCGTCGCCAACCGCAGCTTGCTGAGCTGGGTGTCGGTCGTCGCTTTGGAAACCAGCTGCTTCATGCTGTCCAACTGCTTTTGCGCGGCTTTCAACTGCGTAGCGGGATCGGGCGCGCTTTCGGCGGCGGGATCATCCTGGGTGGCGGCGACGGCGGCGAACGGCGTCAGTTGCATACCCAACAGCAATAATAACAACAGCAGGAACGGGCGAGGCTTTAACATAAATTCAGTGCTCAGCATCATTATCTGATAGACAGACGAACAGGCGGCGGATGAACCGTCGCTTAACCATAAACGCTAATTATAATAGCTGCTTAATGTCGGCCGAAATACAGTAATTATTCCCATTGTGTGCCACGCGCCCGCGCTCGCCTTAGCTTGCTGATTATTCAGGCGCTTTTACACTGGCGATACGGCATGAAGCGCTCTATAATCCAGCCACCGATTAACCTGCAACCAATAAAAGGAGACTTACTATGCTGACGTGTGAATTGGTTTTTCACTCACACTTCTTTGGTAATCGTCGCCGCTCAAGCATTACCGGTATCGCGCTGCGATAACCCAGCTTGAGCGAAGCTTACTAAAATCCAGGATCTTCCCTCCGGCTTACCGGGTTATCGTCAGCAATGTTTGACGATAGGCATTGTCATGCCTGTAACTCTTGAGTAAGCAATGAGCACATTACTGTCTGCACAATCTGTCGGTTACGACAACGCGTTCGGCATCCTGCTGAGCGAGATTTCCTTCAGCCTGAAAAAAGGCGACCGCATCGGTTTGATCGGCGATAACGGCTGCGGCAAAAGCACCCTGCTGCAAATTCTCAGCGGCGACCTGCCTGCGCACACCGGAACGGTGACATTGTCACATCAATGTCTGATGGCGCGCATCGAGCAGCACCTGCCGCCGGAACTGCACGCCAGCACCCTGCTGGATGCGGTTCTGGCGCGGCTGCCTGCGGGCCAACACCTCAGCGAACGCTGGCGCTGCGAAGCGCTACTGGCCGAGCTGGGGTTTGAACCGGCGAGCTGGACGCTGACCGCCGGCACCCTCAGCGGCGGCCAGCATACGCGGCTGTTGTTGGCGCGCGCGCTGATCCGCCAGCCCGATCTGCTGCTGCTCGACGAACCCAGCAACCACCTGGATCTGCCCACGCTGCTGTGGCTGGAACAGTTCTTGCGTAACTGGATCGGCAGCTTCGTGCTGGTGTCGCACGATCGCTACCTGCTCGACCAGGTAACCAACTGCACCTGGATCCTGCGCGACAAAACGCTGCAGTTCTTCCGTTTGCCCTGCTCTGCGGCGCGCACCGCGCTGGCGGAACAGGACGCCGCGGACGAACAGCGGCGCCACGCCGAGCAAAAGGAAATCGACCGGGTGGAAAAAAGCGCCAAGCGCCTGGCGACCTGGGGCAAGGTCTACGACAACGAAGATCTGGCGCGCAAGGCCAAGCAAATGGAGAAGCGCGTCGATCGGTTGAAGGAAGAACAGACCACCCTGACCGCCGGCAGTCCATGGCGGCTGCGGCTGCAGGGAGAAGCGCTGGACGCCGATCGCCTGCTGGCGCTGCCGCACTGGGCGGTGCGCCCGGCACCGGATGCACCGGTGCTGTTCAGCCTGGAACATCTGCGCGTGAAAAGCGGCGATCGCATCGCCATCGTCGGGCGCAACGGCTGCGGAAAATCGTCGCTGTTGCGCCTGCTGTGGCGCGAGTATCAGCAACAAACGCAGCGCCCGGCGCTGTTCCATCCGCGCGTGCGTATCGGCTATTACGATCAGAGCCTGCAACAGCTGCGCGATGAAGATACGTTGAGCGAAGCGCTGGCGCAGTTTGCGCCGCTGACCGAGGAACAGCGGAAAATGGCGCTGATCGGCGCCGGGTTCCCTTACCTGCGCCACCATCAGCAGATCCGTTCGTTGAGCGGCGGCGAGCGTTCACGGCTGCTGTTTGTCGGCCTGACGCTGGCCAACCATTCGTTGCTGCTGCTGGACGAGCCCACCAACCACCTGGATATGGCGGGCAAAGAGGAGCTGGCGGAAACGCTGCGTCAGTTCCCCGGCGCCGTCATGCTGGTCACCCACGATCGGATGCTGATCGAACAGAGCTGCAACCGCTTTTGGCTGATAGACCAACAAAAACTGGAGGAGTGGCACGATCTGGCGCCGGTGTACCAGCGTCTGGCGGGCGAAACGCCGGCGCTGCCGACGGCGCACGAGGCCAACGCAGACGCCCCGACGCCAAACCCGCAGTTGGAAGGCGAAGAGGCGTTGCTGACCGCCCTGTTTGCCCTCGAAAGCAAACTGGAGGCCGACCTGGCGCGTAAACCGAAGCATCAAAAACCGGAGCTTCAGGCGCGTTGGCGCCGCGAGATTGCCGACATCACCGCCCGGTTGCATCTGGGCTAATCCCACAGGCCGCCGCCCGACGGCCTGTCAGGCTATTGACAAAGAGGGGAAAAAGCGTGGTTTTTCCCCTCTTTGTGGTGATCAGCCGAAAATCAATAAATTGATTTTCCTTGTTTTTTATTCGGTGCTCTCTGCCAACCCGGCAAGGGTATAAGGTTTGTCATCAATCTCACAGGCCGCCCGGCGGCCTGAGGCGCGACACGCAGCGCTTTTGTTATCCGCAGCGCTGAGCGACACATTACTTTCATCATTCTCTGGCAGGCTATTGCCATTCCTTTTTTTCGTTATCAGGCACTCCATGACGTCACTCTCTCCACGGGACATCGAGGCGCGCTACCGCTTCGCGCGTGAGATCGCCCGCGCCGCCGCCGATCTCGCCTTCAGCTTTTACCAACGCCGGCAAAGCCTGGCCGTCGAGTTTAAACAGGGCCTGCAGGACGTGGTCAGCGAGGCCGACCGCCGCGTCGAGGCGCTGATCCGCCGCATGATTAACCGGCGCTTTCCCCTGGATGGGTTTCTCGGCGAAGAGAGCGGCAGCACCAACGATAGCGCGGCCTGCCTTTGGGTCGTCGATCCGATCGACGGCACCGCCTGCTTCCTGAACGGGCTGCATACCTGGTGTATCGCGATAAGCGTGGTGATCGACGGTGAGCCGACGATCGGCGTGGTTTACGATCCCAATCACCGCGAGATGTTCCGCGCCTGCCGCGGCCAAGGCGCTTTCCTCAACGGGGAACCGATCGGCGTGCATGCCGGGCGCAGCGTCGCGGATGGCGTGATGGGCGTCGGGATATCACCGCGCGCCTCGGCGGCGGAATTCAGCGGTTTTCTCTGTCGCCTGCTGCAGGCGGGCGGCATGTTCGTGCGCAGCGGTTCCGGCGCGTTGATGACCGCCCAGGTGGCCGCCGGTCGGCTGCTGGGCTATTACGAACCGCACATGAATGCCTGGGACAGCCTGCCTGGGCTGGTGCTGACGCGCGAAGCCGGCGGCGTGGCGAATGACTTTATGCACCACAACGGGCTGCGACGCGGCAACCCGCTGCTGCTGGCCAACGCGGCGCTCTATCCGCAATTGGCCGAGCTGATTCAAACGCCGGGCTTGATCGGCTCGACGTGCCCTATCGCGCGTGAGATGGCCGGATAAAGCGCGCGCAGCCGCCGCTCGACCCGATCGACCGCATCGTGCGCGGCGGCGATGGTTACCGCCGGCGACACCCGGCAGTGGAAGTTGACGATGATGCCACCGTTGGTTCTGCGCGCCCGGATGTTGTGCACGTCTTGCACCTTATCCCCCTGCTCCAGCGCCGACTGCAAAATCAGCCTGATATCGGCCAGCTCGGCGGCGGAAACATCCTCGCTGGCCAGCCAGTGCGGCGTCTGCGGCTCCAGATGGGTCTCTATCTCGGTGTCCTCGCCGATCGCCTGACGCAGGATCCCTTCTATCTCCGTGGCGATATCATGCGCCTGCGCCACGCTGGCGTTGGCCGGCACCGCCAGATCCATGCCGATCGCCATGTGCGTCGGCAACTGCTGCAAGGTGACGTTCTGCACCTGCGCGCCGTGATTGGCGGCGATCGCCCGAATGCGCGTCGCCATGTCTTCGTCGCTGCGGGTCTGCGGCACCGCGATGACGGTAAACTCCGCCTTGGCATACTGCTGCCGCAGCCGTTCGACGATTTCTCGCTTCAACGCATCGATGCGCTCCAGCGGCAAGGTGCGGCACACCGCCACCGTGATCTCGACAAACAGTACGGCGCCGGCGTTGCGAATACGCACGCTGTCGCAGGCCAGCACCGCCGGGAAGCTGTCCAGCGTGGCGCGAATCGCCTCGGTGGCCCCGGCGGGCGCAGCATCCATCAGCGAGTCGAAGGAACGTTTACCCAGTTTGATTGCCGCGACAAAGATAAAACCGGCGACGATCAGCGCGGCGATGGCGTCCGCACGGCCAAAGCCCAGCAGCACAAACACCATGCCCAGCAGCACCACGCCGGACGAAAGCATGTCGGAGAAGAAATGCAGCGCATCCGCCTCCAGCGCCGCGCTGTCGGTCGCCTTGGCGACGCGGTTGAGCGCCCGCACGCGGAAAAAATCGACGCAGATGGAAATCAGCAGCACCGCGATCACCACCGGCGCCGCGACTATCTCATGCGGTTGTCCGAGCAGGCTGCCGCCCGCCTCGTAGACGATCCAACCGGCGGCGCCGAGCAACAGCAACACCTCGAACAGCGCCGCCAGGTTTTCCACCTTGCCGTGGCCGAAGTGGTGATCGTCATCGGCGGGTTTATCGCTGATGCGCACCGCCAGCCAGGTGATGCTGGTGGCGATAAAATCGGTGAAAGAGTGGATCCCTTCGGATATCAGGCCAATACTGCCGGTAAAAATGCCGGCGACGAATTTGCCCGTGGCCAGTAACCCGCTGGCGATCATCGAGTTTCTGGCCACGGCCTGTTTTTCATTTTGCATTATGCTGCTCACATTCGGACGGTGATTTATTTTTTTACTTTAGAGGATAATTGCCAGACAAAGGCGATCAGCAGCATACTGCCAGAGAAAGTCAGCATGAGGCTAGTAAGAAAATTGGATTTTCCGGTGGAATAAAAATAAATCTCATTCACCCCCACCGAAATCATTAAAATGGCGTAGAGCAATCCCAGAATAAGAATCGTCATTATTATCAACTCCCGTATCAGGCCGCGCGTTCAGCGCGCCGCTAAATCCTCCCCATAATAAATCGCGGTTACGGGGAGGATGCATCTAGGCGGATCTTTAGCGTTCATCAATCATCCCATTTGGTGCTCATATAGGCCGCCAACAGGCCCAGTGAGCTGATCATTGCCAGGAATCCCATAAAAATAGTCATGTTTCCCATTGTTTTGTCCTCAAGTTAAATGTTATCGATAAAATCCCCTTGCGTTAAATATCGGGGTTGGTCGGTATCCATGGTTTTTTAACGTCCTCCTCTTTTTTCAACATTCCCGCGCTTTCAAGCGCGGGACCCGTTTAAATTCCCAGGACGTGCTGGGCAATTTTGAAATAGATAATCAGGCCGGTGCCGTCGATAAAGGTGGCGATAAACGGCGCCGACACCACCGCAGGATCGATACCGAGCCGTTTCAGCAGCATCGGGATGATCGACGAAACAATGGCGCTCCATACGGTGATCGCCACCAGCGACAGGCTGACCACCAGCGTCACCTCCATGCCGACGCCCATGATCCAGGCGCGCACCCAGGCCGCCAGACCAATGGTGACGGCGATCAGCAGCGAGGTCGTGACCTCTTTGCGGATCACCGCGCCCAGATTGCGCAGGCTGACCTCGCCCAGCGCCATGGCGCGCACCAGCGTCGAGGTGATCTGGGTGCCGCTGTTGCCGCCGGTGCCGATCAGCAGCGGGATGAAGAACGCCAGCGCAATCGCCGCTTCGAGCTGATCTTCAAACGCTTTCAGCACGTTGCCGGTGTATGCTTCGGCCACGAACAGCATCAGCAGCCACACCGAGCGTTTGCGCCACAGCGCCCACGGGCTGGTCTCCAGATAAGGCTTGTCCAGCGGCAGGCTCGCGCCCTGACGCTGCGCGTCTTCGGTGTTTTCATCTTCGACCAGCCGAGCGATCTCACGCTCGCCCAGCACGCCGACCAGCGTGTTGTTCGCCACGACCGGCACCACGTCCAAACCGCCTTTGCCCAGCAGATGCGCCACGTCGTTGCGATCGTCGTCCGGTGAAACCTGGAAATAGCTGTAATCCATCATTACGCCGACCGCTTTATCCTGTTCTTCGCACTGCAGCAGTTTTTTCACCGACAGCGTGCCGCGCAAATGATAATCGTCTGCGGTAATAAAGACCCGGGTGGGAATTTCGTCCGTTTTTAGCTGTGAAAGTAAATATTCCCGGGCATGCGTGACCGTCATCGTCGCGGGAACGGTAATAAAATCGGCGTTCATATAACCGGCGACCGAAGTTTCATCGAGAGTTTCAGTCGCGCGCAGCGCCGGAGAAGAAGAGTATTGATGTGACTTGATCATTTTGTCAGTCCCTATTTCTGTTGTGAACTTCAACAGCGAATCGCATAGGGGCGTAACCACAGAGGGAGTGCAGACTGCCTATCTCCGCGTCCAGGTTTTAGCACTATACAACGTATCCGAATTGTTGCTCGGAAGTTACTTTGGGCTGAACCTTAATCCGATAAAGCCTGTCTTAACCTTGGGCATCTCTCGATGTCGTCAGATCAGTAACCTGTGTTTGTATAGGAGCCTCGCCAAACGAGATACTGCATATAAACTACCGGCGCAGTATAGGCGTTGTTTTATCCGGCGGGAAGAAAAGATTGCCCGTCGTTTATGGAGTATTTAGGATATTTTTATTAAACGCGAATCTATAAAAACGGCTGATATAAATCAGCCGTTTTTTATTTATCAGTGCGCGAGAATGTAGACGTTTTTATCGTATAGGGCGCCCTGCCGGGTGAAGTCGATCCCCTTGACGTAGGGTTTGATGAGCGTGGCGTTGGCTTCGTAGTACACCGGCGCGACCGGCGTATCGACGGCCAGCACCGCCTCGGCCTGCTGGAAATACTGCTGCACCTGCTGCGGTGTCGGCGCCGCCGTCGCCTGATGCAGAATGCGATCGTATTCCGGGTTGCGGTATTTGGGGCTGTTCTCACTGCTGTCGGCGCGGAACACATTCAGGAAGGTAGAAGGATCGTCGTAATCCGCCAGCCAGCGGGTAAAGGCTACGCTGTACTGGCCGCGGTTGATATTATCCAGCGTCACTTTGCGCTCCTGGCTTTGCAAGCCGGCCTCCACCCCGAGGTTCTTTTTCCACATGGCGGCGGCGGCGATGACGATCTTCTTGATGGTGGCGTCATTGCTGTACAACACGGTAAAGCGCAGCGGATGCTCGGCGTTGAAACCGGCCTCCGCCAACAACTTTTTCGCCTGGGCGTGGCGTTGTTCCGGCGTCAAACCGGCCGCGGCGCCGGCCTGCAGGCGATAGCCCCCCGCCCCCGTTGGAGTAAAGGTCCAGGCCGGCTGCTGGCCGTATCCCAGCACCTTGCCGGCGATAATCTCTTTGTCCAGCGCCAGGTTCAGCGCCTGGCGCACCCGCACGTCGTTAAACGGCGTCTGGCGGTTGTTGAAGGCGAAATAGCTGGTGGAGAGCAGCGGATAGGTCACCAACTGTTGATCCCCGAGCGTTTTTTTCAGCTGCTGATACAGTTCCGGCGGCGTGGTATAGCCCAATTCCACCTCGCCGGCGCGGAAACGCGCCACCTCCGGGAACCCCTGAATCGGCAGGAAGGTCACCTTGTTGAGCACGGTGTTGGCGTTATCCCAATACTGCGGATTGCGTTCCACCACCACTTTTTCGTTCACCACCCACTCGCTGAGACGAAACGCGCCGTTGCCGACAAAATGCGCCGGTTGAGTCCAGTTTTTGCCGTATTGCTCAACCACCTTGCGGTTGACCGGCAGAACCGGAAAATGCACCAGTTGTTTGAGCAGGTAGGCGTTGGGCTCAGACAGCGTCACCTGCAAGGTGTGCGCGTCCAGCGCTTTAACGCCCAGCTCGCTCGGCGGTTTGCTGCCGGCGTTGATCGCCGCCGCATTCAGCACATAGGCCGAGGCCAGATAGCTGCCGTAAGGCGACGCGGTTTTCGGATCGGTGAGGCGCCGCCAGCTGTAAACGAAATCGTCGGCGGTCACCGGATCGCCGTTCGACCATTTGGCCTGCGGCCGCAGATGGAAAGTCCAGACGTTGCCCTGGTGCTCCCATTTCTGCGCCAGCGCCGGGATCACTTCGCCCTCTTTTCCGACTCGCAGCAGACCTTCGAACAGATCGTTGAAGATGTAGAACTCCACATTGCTCTCGGCCAGGTTCGGATCCAGCGTCGCCGGTTCATACCCGTTGGCGCGCACCAATTCCTGTACCGGCGCCAGTTTAGCGCCCGTTGGCACCTCCGCCGCCTGAGCGATCGTTGCGTTTAAAGCCAGGAGGATTAAACCAGCCAGTTTCTTGCCATTGAATGAATATTTCACGTCGATATCCCTGATGAGTGTTTTATCGTGTTCAATATGCAATGTGGCAGTGGAATAAATTAAATCATTAATTGCTATGAGTCATAACCAAAAGCGGTGTTGAATTTCTTTCATTATCAAAGAAGTACTGGATAAAGGATGGCGATAAACAACAGAGCGGGTGCAAAGGCCGGCATGGCCGAACCAACATCTTGAAAGCAGGGAGAGAAATAATGCGGGCAATCAGTACAGATTATTCCAGCCGAAGCTTAACGTATCCTTAGGGCAATTCATTTTGTGAGCGATCGTCAAAAATAATTTAATACGAATCGTTTTCACTATCATTATGGATGTTCTTGGCTAAAATCGGGCTGCTTGCGCTTGCCAGGCGATATTCGTTTTCCTCATTCGAACGCTAAAAAGGATAACTGCATGAAGCTGCGTATTTCATCCCTCGGCCCCGTGGCCCTGCTCGCCTCCTCGATGATGCTGGCCTTCGGCGCTCAGGCGGCCCCCGCCGACCAGGGCATCGTTATTTACAACGCCCAGCACGAAAATCTGGTGAAATCCTGGGTCGACGGTTTTACCAAAGACACCGGCATCAAAGTCACGCTGCGCAACGGCGGCGACAGCGAACTGGGCAATCAGCTGGTGCAGGAAGGCAGCGCCTCGCCTGCCGACGTGTTCCTGACGGAAAACTCCCCGGCGATGGTGTTGGTGGATAACGCCAAGCTGTTCGCCCCGCTCGACGCCGCCACGCTGGCCCAGGTAGAGCCGCAATATCGCCCAAGCCACGGCCGCTGGATCGGCATCGCCGCCCGCTCTACCGTATTCGTCTATAACCCGGCCAAACTGACCGACGCGCAGTTGCCGAAGTCGCTGCTGGATCTGGCCAAGCCGGAATGGAAAGGCCGCTGGGCCGCTTCGCCATCGGGCGCCGATTTCCAGGCGATCGTCAGCGCGCTGCTGGCGCTGAAAGGCGAGCAAGCAACGCTGGACTGGCTGAAAGCGATGAAAGCCAACTTTACCGCCTATAAAGGCAACAGCACGGTGATGAAAGCGGTCAATGCCGGCCAGATCGACAGCGGCGTGATCTATCATTACTACCCGTTCGTCGACGGCGCTAAAACCGGCGAGAACAGCAAAAACATCAAGCTATATTACTTCAAACATCAGGATCCGGGCGCATTCGTCAGCATCTCCGGCGGCGGCGTGCTGGCTTCCAGCAAGCATCAGCAGCAGGCGCAGGCGTTCATCAAGTGGATCACCGGCAAACAGGGCCAGGAGATCTTGCGCACCAATAATGCCTTCGAATACGCCGTCGGCGTCGGTGCGGCTTCCAACCCGAAACTGGTGCCGCTGAAAGATCTGGACGCGCCGAAGGTAGACGCCGCGCAGTTGAACAGTAAGAAAGTTGTCGAACTGATGACCGAGGCCGGCCTGCTGTAAGGCCCGCCGGCAAACCGAGAGTTTTTGATCGTTATGTCAAACCTGAGTACCCACGCCGCGCAGACCGCGCGGCGTTATTCCACTATCCCTCGTCACCCGCGGCCGGGGCCGATCGTGGTGGCCTGCGCCGTGTTGCTGTCGTTGCTGGCGCTGCTGCCGCTGGGATTCGTTATCGGCGTGGCGTTTGAAACCGGCTGGCAAACGGTCAAAGCTCTGGTTTTCCGCCCGCGCGTGGCGGAACTGCTGTTGAATACCCTGCTGTTGGTGGTGCTGACACTGCCGATCTGCGCCGTGCTGGGGGTGGCCCTGGCCTGGTTGACCGAACGCACCACGCTGCCGGGCCGCCGTCTCTGGGCGGTATTGGCGACCGCGCCGCTGGCGGTGCCGGCCTTTGTGCAAAGCTATGCCTGGATCAGTCTGGTGCCGTCGATGCACGGCCTGGGCGCCGGCGTTTTCATCTCGGTGCTCGCCTATTTTCCGTTTATCTACCTGCCGGCCGCCGCGGTCTTGCGCCGTCTGGATCCCGGTATCGAAGACGTCGCCACCTCGCTCGGCTCCCGGCCGCCGGCGGTGTTTTTCCGCGTGGTGTTGCCGCAGCTGAAGCTGGCGGTCTGGGGCGGTTCGCTGCTGATCGCGCTGCACCTGCTGGCGGAGTACGGCCTGTACGCCATGATCCGTTTCGATACCTTCACCACCGCCATCTTCGATCAGTACCAGTCGACCTTCAACGGCCCGGCGGCCAACATGCTGGCCGGCGTATTGGTGCTGTGCTGCCTGGGGCTGCTGTTGCTTGAGGCGATAAGCCGCGGCCGCGCGCGCTATGCCCGCGTCGGTTCCGGCAGCGCCCGCAGCCAAACGCCGCGTCGCCTGTCAGCGCCGCTCGCCGCGCTGGCGCTGCTGCTGCCTATCGCGCTGACCGCGCTGGCGCTGGGCGTGCCTTTCATCACCCTGGTCCGCTGGCTATGGCTGGGCGGCCTCGACGTATGGCGCAACGCCGATCTGTGGCCCGCGCTGTGGCAAACGCTGTCGCTGTCCGCCTCTGGCGCGCTGCTGATTACGCTGTGCGCCATTCCGATGGCCTGGCTGTCGGTGCGCTATCCGGCCCGCCTGTACCGGGTGCTGGAAGGCTGCAACTACGTGACCAGTTCGCTGCCCGGCATCGTGGTGGCGCTGGCGCTGGTGACCATCACCATTCACAGCTTCCGGCCGATTTACCAAACCGAGATCACCCTGCTGCTGGCGTATCTGCTGATGTTTATGCCGCGAGCGTTGATCAACCTGCGCGCCGGCATCGCGCAGGCGCCGGTGGAATTGGAAAACGTGGCGCGCAGCCTGGGCAAATCGCCGGCGCAGGCGCTGTGGAGCACCACGTTGCGGCTGGCGGCACCGGGCGCCGCCGCAGGCGCCGCGCTGGTGTTCCTGGCGATCGCCAATGAATTGACCGCCACGCTGCTGCTGGCGCCGAACGGCACCCGCACGCTGGCCACCGGTTTCTGGGCGCTGACCAGCGAGATAGACTATGTCGCCGCCGCGCCTTATGCGCTGATTATGGTGGCGCTGTCGCTGCCGCTCACCTGGCTTCTTTACTCTCAATCTAAACGTACGGCGGGACTATGAGCACGCTCGAACTGCACGGTATCGGAAAATCTTACAATGCCATCAGGGTGCTGGAACACATCGACCTGCAGGTTGCCGCCGGCAGCCGCACGGCGATCGTCGGCCCTTCCGGCTCCGGCAAAACCACCCTGCTGCGCATCATCGCCGGTTTTGAAATCCCCGACGGCGGACAAATTCTGCTGCAGGGGCAAGCGATGGGCAACGGCGGCGGCTGGGTGCCGGCGCACCTGCGCGGCATCGGCTTCGTCCCGCAGGATGGCGCGCTGTTCCCGCATTTTACCGTCGCCGGCAACATCGGTTTTGGCCTCAAAGGCAGCAAGCGCGAGAAACAGCGTCGCATCGATGCGCTGATGGAGATGGTGGCGCTGGATCGTCGCCTGGCCGCCCTGTGGCCGCACGAGCTGTCCGGCGGACAGCAACAGCGGGTCGCATTGGCGCGCGCCTTGTCGCAGCAACCGCGGCTGATGTTGCTGGATGAGCCGTTCTCGGCGCTGGATACCGGCCTGCGCGCCGCCACCCGCAAAGCGGTGGCCGAACTGCTGACGGAGGCCAAAGTCGCGTCGATCCTGGTCACCCACGATCAGAGCGAGGCGCTGTCGTTCGCCGATCAGGTGGCGGTCATGCGCAACGGTCGGCTGGCGCAGGTGGGCGCGCCGCAGGATCTTTATCTGCGCCCGGTCGATGAACCGACCGCCAGTTTCCTTGGCGAAACGCTGGTGCTGACCGCCGAGCTGGCGCACGGCTGGGCCGACTGCGCATTGGGGCGCATCGCCGTCGACGATCGCCAACGCAGCGGCTCGGCGCGCATCATGCTGCGTCCGGAGCAGATTCAAATCGGTTTGTCCGATCCGGCGCAGCACGGCCAGGCGGTGATCACCGGCATCGATTTCGCCGGCTTCGTCTCCACCCTCAATCTGCAAATGGCCGCCGACGGCGCGCAGCTCGAGATCAAAACCGTCAGCCGCGAAGGCCTGCGGCCCGGGGCGCAGGTCAGTCTCAACGTGATGGGGCAAGCGCATATTTTCACCGGCTGAGAGTGTGGGGAGCGACCCTTGACGTTCCCCTCGCCACCGCGCATTATCAATGGCATGAATCGCATCGCGCACGCCCTCACCACCACCACCGCAACCGCCACGCAATGGCGGGCTGCACGGGTGCGCAACAGCTAACGACGTATCCCCAAGCCCCGCCAGCCATGGCCGGGGTTTTTTATTTCTCCGTGCCCGCCGGCAATTTCATTACGGAGAAGACCTATGCCAACTATCCCCGCACCGCGCAGCGCCCTGCTGGTTATCGACATGCAAGTCGGCCTGTTCGCCTCGCCGGACGATCCCCCGTTCGCCGCCGAAACCCTTCTGGCGAAGACCCATGCGTTGATACGCGCCGCACGCGTGGCGAATGCGCTCGTGGTGTTTATTCGCCACACCGGCCCGGCAGGTTCACCTATCGCCGTAAACAGTCCGCTGTGGCAAGTTCACCCCGATCTCGACACCGATGCGCAAGCCGACTGGTTCATCGATAAAACCCATCCCAGCTGTTTTTACCGGACTGGCCTGGCGGAGCGGCTTAAGCAAGCCGGCATCGGTCGGTTGGTGATTTCGGGAATGAAAACGCAATACTGCGTAGACACCGCGTGTCGGCGCGGCGCGGAGTTGGGATTTGACCTGGTGTTGGCCGCCGATGCCCATAGCTGTTCGGACACGGCGGCGCTCGGCGCCGACGCCATTATTCGTCACCATAACCAGACCCTGTCGGGGCCGTTCGTGACGCTGGCGCTGGCGGAAGAGGTGAAATTCTAAAACACGCGCGATTTGCCTGTCAGGCCGGGCCAACGCCCGGCCTCCTCAGCGGCAAACCTTGTCGCGGCGCGGCTTTTTCGGCGCCAGCAGATACTCCAC
Organism: Serratia sp. ME47; assembly: GCF_903970925.1. Taxonomy (NCBI): domain Bacteria; kingdom Pseudomonadati; phylum Pseudomonadota; class Gammaproteobacteria; order Enterobacterales; family Yersiniaceae; genus Serratia; species Serratia sp. ME47. Next base: position 15,477 of record NZ_CAJCKE010000030.1, read on the forward strand.
CACGCTTTCGTCGACGCAGCTGTCGATGCCGTTCAGCGCCAACGTATGTCCGTCGCGTTCGCGGGTGATCAGCGGGCTTTTAAAGGCCGAGGCCATCACCTGGGCATTGCGGTACGGCGTGGTTGGATCGTAGCGCTGGGCGACGAACAGCAGCGGCGGCAGCGCGGCGGACGCCACCGGCATGTGCGGCCGATCTTTGCCGCGGTACGGCCACAGATCGCACATTTCCAGCGGATACTCGTGCAGCGGCAGATAGTGGGCATATAAAGCGGCGGTATTGATCTCCTGCCGCTGCCTGCGCAACAGCTGCGGATCGGCCGTTGGGTTGGCGACGTCGGCGCAGGTGATGACGTTCAGGGCATCATCGGCATCCGGAGAATAGCTTTCGTCGATCAGATCGGAAACCTGTTGCCCGGCGATGCCGGCATCGAGCTGACGCAGTACGGTGGCCAGTTCATGCCAGCGCTCCGGCCACAACAGCAGCGAACGCGTCACCGTCAGCACATCGGCGGCGGAGATCTCATAGCCCGCCGCAGTGACGAACGGCTGCTCATGCAGCTTGCGCAGCAAAGCGTGATAACGCTGAAGCGCCTGATTGGCGCCGCCGCCAAGCTGGCAGCTGTCGGTTTTTCCGCAATAGGCGGCGAAACGCAGGAAACTTTGCTGGAAGCCTCGCTCCTGATTCATGCGCTGGGTGAAATCGTCCTCCGCCAGATCCACCACCCCGTCCAGCACCAGCGCGCGCGTTTTCTTCGGAAAACGTTCGGCATACAGCGCCGCCACCTTGGTGCCGTACGAGTACGCCACCGCCGTCAGCCCCGGTTCGCCCAGCGCATGGCGGATCGCGTTCAGATCGTTGACCGCCTCGTCGGTGCCGATGTGTTGCAGCACGTCCGCGCCGGTCTGTTTGATGCAGGCGGCGATCAGGGTGCGCGTCTGGTTCTCCGCGCCGGCCACGTCGTTGTCGTCCGGTTCAGGGAGTTCGTCACCTTCGGCCACCTGGCAGGAAATTTTTGGCGTCGATTGACCGACGCCGCGCGGATCGTAACCGATGATGTCGTAGGATTTACGCAGTTTGGCGACGTGGGCGTCGTTGCCGAGATAAGGGTTGATCCCCGGCAGGCCCGGCCCGCCGCTGATCACCACGACGCTGCCCTTTTTCGGCCCGGTGGCGGGCAGCAGGGTCAGCGCCAGACGCACGGTCGGTTCCCCCGCCTGCGCCGAATGGGCGGGAGGCGTAGCGTAAACCAACGGCACGTCGAGGTAGCCGCAGCGCAGCCCCGCCGGCGGCGCTTCATCGAACCAACGCTGAAAGCCGCTGTTGAGACAAGATTGCCAACGAACGCCGTTCTCGGGCGCCGCGCCGTGAGCCGCAGGTTTGGCCTGGGCGGGCAACGCGGCGGCGGTCGCGGCGAGCAGCGCCAGAATACGCAGTACTGACATGGGGAGTCCTTTCAACTCAACGAATCGGTCAAAGGGTAACGATACTCGGTTAAACCGCTAGCCAATAGAACATAAAAAAACGCGCGGGTGAAGCCGACGCCGTGCGTATGGAAAGACTTTTCTTTGCTCGGATTGATCTTATAACGCACAGAATGCTGCAAAAAACGCCGTTCACCTGCTAGGCTTAGAGTTCGTTAACCCACAAGGAACAGGAGAGCAGCATGTTTGGTAAAGCGGAAGACAAAGCCAATGAAGCCGCAGGCGCGGTAGAAGAAGCGTTTGGTAAAGCCGTCGATTCGCCGGAGCATCAGGTACGCGGCGCGGCGCGCAAGTACGCCTCCCAGGCCAGCTATGCCGCCCGTGACGCAGCGGACAGCGTAAGAACGCAGGTGGAAGCCAACCCGCTGGCCGGCGTGGCCGTTGCGGCGGCAGTCGGCATCGTTTTCGGCTTCCTGCTGGGACGCAAATAAGCGGCGGATGCGCCGTTCGACAATAGGCCCGTTACGGGCCTTTTTTTCGCCCTTTTCTGCGCCAGCGCCGTTGTGCGTGCAAACTTTCATCTATCACAACCATCGCTTAAAAAAACCAACGCCTTCAACTACGATTAGTTTGTGACCAGAGCAAGGCTCTGCGATCCGGCGGATAACCCTATGAGGATTATCATCATTATCCATGCTGTTTAAGCCGCTCTCCTTCACGCGGCTAAGAAAGGTTGATTATGGCTCGCACCACCCCTATCGAACGTTACCGCAATATCGGCATCTCCGCGCATATCGATGCCGGCAAGACCACCACCACCGAGCGGATTCTGTTTTACACCGGGGTCAGCCACAAGCTGGGCGAAGTGCATGACGGCGCGGCGACCATGGACTGGATGGCGCAGGAACAAGAGCGCGGCATCACCATCACCTCGGCGGCCACTACCTGCTTCTGGAACGGCATGCAGCATAATTATCCACAGCATCGCATCAATATCATCGACACCCCCGGGCACGTCGATTTCACCATTGAAGTGGAGCGCTCGATGCGCGTGCTGGACGGCGCCGTCATGGTCTATGACTCTGTGGGCGGCGTCCAGCCGCAGTCGGAAACCGTCTGGCGCCAGGCCAACAAATACAAAGTGCCGCGGCTGGCGTTCGTCAACAAGATGGACCGCATCGGCGCGGATTTTTTCCGCGTGCGCAAAATGATGATCGAGCGCCTCAAAGCCAACCCGGTGCCGATCGTTATTCCTATCGGCGCCGAAGACCGCTTCAGCGGCGTGGTGGATCTGGTGCGGATGAAAGCCATTCTGTGGGACGAAGCCTCGCAGGGCATGAACTTCAGCTTCGAAGAGATCCCGGCCGACCTGCGCGAATCGGCGCAGGAGTGGCGTGAAAACATGATTGAAGCGGCCGCCGAAGCGTCGGAAGAACTGATGGAGAAATACCTCAATCAGGTGCCGCTGAGCGAAGAGGAGATCGTTCACGGGCTGCGGGTGCGCACCGTCGCCGGCGAAATCCAGCCGATGCTGTGCGGATCGGCGTTCCGCAACAAAGGCGTGCAGCGCATGCTGGACGCGGTGATCGAGCTGATGCCCTCGCCGCTCGACGTGCCGCCGATGGAGGGCCACGGCGAACACGATGAAATCATCACTCGCAAAGCCGACGACAACGAAAAATTCTCGGCGCTGGCGTTTAAGCTGATGACCGACCCGTTCGTCGGCCAACTCACCTTCGTGCGCGTCTATTCCGGGGTGCTGGCCAAAGGCAGCAGCGTTTATAACCCAATCAAGGGCAAAAAGGAGCGCATCGGCCGCATCGTGCAGATGCACGCCAACGATCGTAAGGACATCGACGAACTGCACGCAGGCGACATTGCCGCCTGCGTCGGCCTGAAGGACGTCACCACCGGCGATACGCTGTGCGATCCCGGCGCCATCATTACGCTGGAGCGCATGACCTTCCCCGAACCGGTGATCGCCCAGGCGATCGAGCCGAAGACCAAGGGCGATCAGGAGAAAATGGGCATCGCGCTGCAGCGGCTCTCTTCGGAAGATCCGTCGTTCCGCGTGCGCACCGATGAAGAATCCGGCCAAACCATTATCTACGGCATGGGCGAGCTGCACCTGGAGATTATCGTCGATCGCATGCGCCGCGAGTTCGGGGTGGAGACCACCACCGGCAAACCGCAGGTGTCTTACCGCGAAACCATCCGCAAACAGGTGGCCGACGTGGAAGGCAAGTTCGTGCGCCAATCCGGCGGTAAAGGGCAATACGGCCACGTGGTGCTGACCGTCGAGCCGAACGAACCCGGCAAAGGCTTCGAGTTCTTCGATGAGATCAAGGGCGGCGTCATTCCCGGCGAGTTTATCCCGGCGGTGAAAAAAGGCGTGCTCGAGGCGCTGAATAACGGCGTGCTGGCCGGTTATCAGGTGGTGGACGTCAAGGTGCACCTGACCTTCGGTTCTTACCATGACGTCGACTCGTCGGAACAGGCGTTCCGCATGGCGGCGATCTTCGGCTTCAAGGACGCCTGCCGCCTGGCGGATCCGGTGATCCTCGAGCCGATCATGTCGGTGGAAGTGGAAACGCCGGAGGATTACGCCGGCAACGTGATGGGCGATCTCTCCTCACGCCGCGGTCTGGTGCAGGGCATGGAAGAGATCCCGGGCGGCGGCGGCAAGGAAATTCGCGCCAAGGTGCCGCTGTCCGAGATGTTCGGCTACTCGACCACCCTGCGTTCGATGTCGCAGGGCCGCGCCACCTACACCATGGAATTCAGCCACTACGCCGAAGCGCCGCACAACGTGGCCGAAGAGATCATTCACCACAGCAAGCGTTAACCCTCACGCCCGCCGCCACGGCGGGCGTCACCTCGGCTTGTCCTCCAGCGCCACCACCACCGGCTGCGGTTTGATGCGCATGGCGTACACCACGCCGGCAATCAGACAGACGATGCCCGCCAGCGTCAGCAGCGGCGGCCAGGCCTGGCGCAACAGAAAGGTATACGCCAGCCCCGCCAGAATTTCGAACACGATGAGCGGCCCCACCAACACCGTCGGCAGCCGCTGGCTGGCTTCGTTCCAGCACAGCGCCCCCAGCCAGGAACAGAACACGCCGATGATCAGCATCAGTGGGATAAACACCTCAGGGCGCGGGCCGAACGGCAAGGCGAACGCCGGTTCGCTCAGCGCCAGCTGACCGCAGACAGCGAGATAACCCAGCAGCGCCAGCGGCAGCGTCACCAGCCCTTGGGCCGTGGCCCAAGTGGCCGGACGCTGCGTCGGATTCTCTCGCAGCCAGCGTGAATTGCGCAGCGGGAACCAGGTCCAGCACGCCACCGCCAACACGGCCAGCCCAAGACCACTGAGATAGCGCCAGCCGTCGATCGGCACCGCATTGCCGCGCAGCTCGGCGACGTTCACGCACGCCAATCCACAGACGATCAGCAGCAGCGCCGGCGCCAGTTTGCCCCAGGCCAGGCGCCCGTCGTGCCGGCCGTAAAACAGATTGGCGCAAATGGCGATCACCACCGGCAAGGTGCCGATGATCATGGTCGATACCGGCGCACCGGTGCGCTGAATGGCGCTGGCCAGGCACAGGTAGTACAACAGATTGCCGATGGCCGTCAGCTTGAGCGCTTCCCGCCAATCCTGGCGCCGCAGCTTGCGTAGGCGGCGTCGATCGAACCACGCCAGCGGCAGGGTAATCAGCCCAAAGGCCAGATAGCGCCCGGTGGACTGCAGCGCGGCGGGATAGTCCGGCACCAGCAACGGACCGACGAAAATCAATCCCCACATCAGCCCGGCGGCCAGGGCAAACACAACGCCAATGAACATAACGACTCCGACAAACGGCCGGTGCGGCCAACCCGCCCGACAAGACAGCGGCAGAGTAACGAAAACGCAGGGAGGAATTATTGTAGCAGGTTGCTGTTTTAGCCCAATTTCACCTGTTTCTGGAAACGCACTGGCGTGACGCCGTAACGGTTGGCGAAGGCGCGAGTCAGGTGCGCCTGATCGGTCAGCCCCGCCGCCGCCGCCACCTGTGCGGCGGGCATGCCGCGCTCCAGCATGCGTTTGGCCTGCGACAGCCGGATCGCCATCAGCATCTGCTGCGGCGAGACGTGATATTCGGCCTTGAACTTGCGCAGGAAATGGTACGGGCTGAGCGACACCAGCTCGGCCAGTTGGTTGAGCGTTATAGCCTCGGCGAAGTTATCGTGCAGGTAGCTTTTCACCACCTCGAAACGGTGCGCCGCCTCGGCTTTCTCCCGCCGTCCTGTGCGGATGTGCGGTTGCAGCAACGCCACCGCTTCCAACAGCAGGCCGTCGAGCGTGAGCGGATCGTCGGTTTGCCACAGCGCGGCGAGAATGGCGGACAGGCGCTGCGCCGCCCGCGGATCGTGGCGCACCGCATCGGTGAACCACTGGCTCCGATCGCCGGACAGCTGCTCCAGCGCCTCGGGCGCCAGATAGAGCATGCGGTAACACCAACCGCCCGGCGTTTCGGCTTCGCCGGTATGCAGCTCGTCAGGATTCATCAGCACCAGCGCGCCCGGCGCCGCCAGGTGCTGCGCCCCGCGATAGCGAAAACGCTCGGCCCCGGTGTCCACGGTGCCGATGGCGAAGGCGTCGTGGGTATGCGGCTCGAAGGCATAGCGTTCGATATGCGCCTGATAGAGTTCGACGCCGGGCAGATGCGACAAATGCCGGAACTGCGCGCTGTCCTTCTCGAACGGAAACTGTTGTGGAACCCCTTGCACCCGATCTCCTCATCCGTGCTGACAATCTGCTCAGCATAGCCAAAACATCGCCGGTTGAGTAGCCGCCCTGGTCCTTTCGTGCCCCTCGCCTGGACGATCGGCGCCATTCGGCGTAGGGTTAAGGTCCCTGTCCCTTTCAGACGGGCCGCATCGCGAAGCTCATCGGCCCCTGACACTCCGTAAACAAGAGGCAACAATGTATCCGGATACTCAACTGTATATCGATGGACAATGGCGCAGCGCGCTGGCCGGAAAAACCCTGCCGGTCTCCAACCCCGCTACCGACGAGATCATCGGTCAAGTGGCGCACGCCGCCGCAGAGGATCTCGATCTGGCGCTGGCCGCCACCGAACGCGGGTTTAACGTTTGGCGAAACACCGCCGCACACCAACGCGCCAACCTGATGCGCAAAGCCGCTGCGCTGCTGCGCGAACGCGCCGACGCCATCGCCGCCATCATGACGCAGGAACAGGGTAAGCCGGTGGCGCAGGCCAAAATCGAAATTCTCAACGCCGCCGACGTGATCGACTGGTTCGCCGGCGAAGCCACCCGCACCTACGGGCAGATTATTCCGTCCCGCGCTCGCGACGTGCAGCAGCAAACCCTGAAACTGCCGGTCGGCCCGGTGGCCGCCTTCACGCCGTGGAACTTCCCGATCAACCAGATCGTGCGCAAGCTGTCCGCCGCGCTGGCGGCGGGTTGTTCAATCATCGTCAAAGGCCCGGAAGAAACGCCGGCCTCACCGGCTGAGCTGATCAAAGCCTTCGCCGACGCCGGCATTCCGGCCGGGGTGATCGCGCTGGTGTACGGCACCCCGGCGGAAATCTCGGAATACCTGATCCCGCATCCGACCATTCGCAAGATCTCCTTCACCGGCTCCACCCGCGTGGGCAAGCATCTGGCTGCGCTGGCCGGCCAGCATATGAAAAAGGCCACCATGGAGCTGGGCGGCCACGCGCCGGTGCTGATCTTCGACGACGCCGATCTCGACGCGGCGGCCAAAGAGCTGGCGCAATCCAAGTTCCGCAACGCCGGCCAGGTCTGTATCGCCCCGACCCGCTTCCTGATCCAGCAAGGCGTTTATGAAGCCTTCGTGGAGAAATTCACCGCCGCAGTGCGTGAACTCAAGCTCGGCAACGGGCTGGAAGACGGCGTGACGATGGGGCCGATGGTGCTGGGCCGCAGCGTCGACAATATCGAGGCGCTGGTGCAAGACGCTATCGCTCACGGGGCGAAGGCCAGCACCGGCGGCAAACGCGTGGCGGGCAAAGGCAACTTCTTCGAGCCGACGGTGCTGCGTGACGTGCCGCTGAGCGCGCGCGCCATGTCGGAAGAGCCGTTTGGCCCGGTCGCCCTGCTGCGCCCGTTCGCCACCTACGACGAGGCGATCGCCGAAGCCAATCGCCTGCCGTACGGGCTGGCCGCCTACGCTTACAGCCGCAACATCGCCACCGTCAATGCGCTGGGGCGCGACGTGGAGAGCGGCATGCTGAGCATCAACCACATCGGTTTCGGCCTGCCGGAAACGCCGTTTGGCGGCGTGAAGGACTCCGGCCACGGCACCGAAGGCGGCAGCGAAGCGATCGAATCCTACCTGGAAACGCGCTTTGTCACCGTCGCCGGCCGTTAATCGCACGTCGGATGAATAGCCAGAAGCCCCGCAATGCGGGTAATCCTGGTTAGTTAGCGTTTTTCTGAACGTATTTGTGCAGTTTTCGGTCGATAAAGGTGAGATGCGCCATGAAGCTCATACGCTTCGACCGAGCCAGGGGCCGAAGGCGCGGCCCCTGGCAACCCGCGCCTTTGCCCTATCAGACGGTTGGCTTTGCCAACTTCCCTCTCTCCGCCATACCGCATTGAGGCCGGTTGCGACAGGCGTCCCTGCCTGTCTCACCTGAAACCGCCGTCCATGGCGGTTTCTCCTAATGCGCTATGCCTGCGTTCGGCGTCTTCAAGGGCGCCCAACACCCTGCTTATCTCACTATTTTCATTGCCTTTCATAACACAACATCAAACGAATGGGATAAGAATGGTTCATCGCGTCTTAGCGTGAACTTTTTACTCGCGAGCCAGCTCGAACAGGCGCCGCGCCGCCGGGGTCAGCCCCAACATGTGAATGCAGGCATGCACCATGCCCGGCAACCGTTCACAGCGTACCGCCACACCCGCTTCACGCAGCCGCTGCGCATACAGTTCGGCCTCATCGCGTAGCGGATCATATTCGCAGCTCAGGATAGTGGCCGGCGGCAATCCGCGCAGCGTGGCGGCGTGCAGCGGCTCGGCGCTCGGATCGCGTCGCTGGGCCAGGTACTGCTGCCAACAAAACACCATCGCGTCGCGCGTCAAAAAATGCCCCTCGGCGAATTCGCGATAGCTCTTCGTCGCCATTTCGCGGCTGAGCGCCGGGTACAGCAGCAGTTGACGTTCAATGTGCGGGCCCCCGCGATCCCGCGCCAACAGCGCGACCGCCGCCGCCAGATTGCCTCCGGCGCTGTCACCACCCACCGCCAGATGGTCAGCGTCAATCCCTAACTGCGGCGCCTGTTGCGCCGCCCAACAGAGCGCCTGATAGACATCTTCCAGCGGCTGTGGAAAAGGAAACTCCGGCGCCAGTCGATAATCGACCGACAGGATTATCCGATCGGTGGCGTTAGCCAGCGCCTGACAGGGCTGGTCATACAGCGACAGCGAACCGAGGCACCAGCCGCCGCCGTGGGCGAACAGCATCGCCGGTTGTGCGGCAGCGCGCCTTTCCCCCGCCGGTAGATAGGCGCGCAGCGCAATCCGGTGCCCATCGGTGGCGACCAGCGTAAAATCCCTGACGCCGCCGCTCGGTTGCGGTGCGCCCTGCAGCAGACGCAAACCGCTTTCCGTGGCCGCCCGCATGTCCGCCAACGACGCGGGTGGCGGCGCGTCGGCCGAGGCCGCCAAAAAGGCGGCGATGCGTTCATCAAGCGGCATGTTGCTCTCCCGCCAGGAACGGCGCAATCAGCGCGATAAACGCCTCATGACACTCCTCGGTGATGAAATGGCCGCAGCCGGCGACCGTTTCGCCCCGCAGATCGCGCGCATTGCCCCGTAGCGTCGTCAGCGGCGCGTCGCCGGTGGCGTGCTCCGCTCCCACCGTCAACACCGGCATCGTCAACGGCGTGGCGGCGCGCAGCCGGTTCTGGCGAACGGTCTCCGGGATCGCCCGGTAATAGTCGAATCCGGCGCGCAGGCCGCCCGGCGCCGAATAGGCGGCGATATAGACCTTAGCCGCCACCCGATCGCGCCGATAAGACCAGCGGTTGAAGATATAGCCAAGATACTCCCGCTCGCGCCCTTGGGTCAGGGTCTCCGGCAAATCCGCCAGCTGGTTGAACATGAAATGCCACAGGAAGATATTCTCCTCCGGCGCGACGAAAATCGGCGGCGGCGGCGCCAGACCGGGGATCACCGCCTCCGTCAGTACCAGACGCTCCACCGCCTGCGGGAAATCGCTCACCATGGCGTAACCGATCCACATGCCGATATCGTGGCCGACCAGTTGGTAACGTTGATGGCCCAGCTGCGCCATCATCGCGTGCAACGCCGCACCGATGCTGCCGGTGTCGTAGCCGCCGGCGGGCTTGTCAGAGTCGCCGATGCCCGGCGGATCGACGGCGATCGCCTGAAAACCGGCCGCCGCCAAGGCACGCATCACATAACGCCAGGTGTACCAGGTTTGCGGCCAACCGGGGATCAGCAGCACCGGCCGCCCTTCGCCGGCCACCACGCAGTGAAGGCGCCGGCCGTTGACCTGGGTATAGACGTGTTCCGCCGCGAGATCCTGCAACAGGATCTCGTTTTGACTGTGTTTCATGGGGTTAACTCCCTGTGGGGTCAGGCTCAGCGAATGCCGAGCAATGCATTGATCTGCTGAGGATTGACCGGCGCACCGGCGAAGTCATCAAACACTTTGTCGGTGACACGGATAATGCGCTCGCGAATGAAGGCCGCGCCTTCGCGAGCGCCGTCCTGTGGATTTTTCAGGCAGCACTCCCACTCCAGCGTCGCCCAGCCCGGATAGCCATACTGCGTCAAACGGGAGAAAATGCCGTTGAAATCGACCTGGCCGTCGCCCAGCGAGCGGAAACGGCCGGCGCGATCGATCCAGGACTGATAACCGCCGTATATGCCCTGACGACCGGTTGGATTGAACTCGGCGTCCTTAACGTGGAACATGCCGATAACGTCCTTATAGATATCGATAAACTCCAGATAGTTAAGCTGCTGCAGCACCATGTGGCTCGGATCGAACAACACCCGGCAACGCGGATGGTTGCCGACGCGCTGCAGAAACATCTCAAACGTCACGCCGTCGTGCAGATCCTCACTCGGGTGAATTTCATAACATAGATTGATGCCCTGCTCCTCGCAGGCGTCGAGCACCGGCAGCCAGCGTTTGGCGAGCTCGTTGAACGCGGTGTCAATCAATCCTTCAGGGCGCTGCGGGAACGGGAACAGATAGGGCCAGGCCAGCGAACCGGAAAAGGTGCCCAGTTCGCTGAGCCCCAGCCGCGCCGACGCCTTCACCGCCAACAGCATTTGCTGCCGCGCCCACTCGCCGCGGGCCTTGGGATCGCCCTGCAGCGCCGGTGGCGCAAAGCTGTCGCACAGCGCATCGTAAGCCGGGTGCACCGCCATCAGCTGGCCGAAGATATGGCTGGTCAGTTCACTGACCACCACCCCCTGCTCCGCCAACATGCCGGTCAAATCGTCGCAGTAGGTTTGGCTTTCCGCAGCGGTGGCCACGTCGAATAAACGCCGATCCCAGGCCGGGATCTGCAAGGCGGTAAAACCGGTCCGCGCCGCCCACTCGGCAATGGCGGGCAAGCTGTTGAACGGCGCCGCGTCATCGCTGAATTGCGCGAGATGCAGGCTTGGACCTTTGAGGGTTTTCATCGTAAACTCCTATTGGTTGTCGATTGGCAAACAATAGGAGCAAAGCGCGGCGACCGCAAGCGAAATTTATAAAGGCATTGGTATTCCCGCCGATTTAAGCGATCCTATGTCGCTGAATGGCAGGTAAATTGGAGCAGCGAATGGCAGGCAGACCGCGCGAGTTCGATCGCGAACAGGCGCTATTGAAGGCGCGAAACTTATTCTGGCGGCAAGGTTACGAAGGCACCTCGATGTCGGATCTGGTGGCGGAGTTGGGCATCGCTTCCGCACGCATCTACAAAGCGTTCGGCTCCAAAGAGCAGCTGTTCCGCGAGGCGATTGCCTGTTATGAAACCGCCGAAGGGGGCTTCGCCGATCGCGCCTTCGCGACGGAAAGCGGCATTCGCCCGGCGCTCAAACGCCTGCTGGAAGACGCCGTGCGGCTCTATAGTCGGCCCGATCTGCCGCAAGGCTGCATGGTGGTCTCCGCCGCCGCCAGCGTCAGCGCGGAAAACGACGGGCTCAAAGCCTGGCTGGCAGAGCATCGGCTGCAGCGCACGCAGCAGATCGTCGAACGGCTGCGGCAGGCGGTGCAAACCGGCGAATTGCCGGCCGACACCGACGCCGACAGCCTGGGTGACTATTTCGCCGTCTTCCTGCACGGCCTGTCGATTCAGGCGCGTGACGGCGTCACCGAGGCGCGGTTATTGGCGGCGGTAAACGTGGCGCTGACGGCGTTAGGCGACGCTTAATCCTCCGGCAAATCGACAATCACCAGCGTACCTTCGCTGCCCGGCAACACGCGGTGCGGCACGCCGGCCGCGGCCTGATACAGCTGACCGGCCCGCACCACCACTTCTTCCCCCGCCACCTGCAGCCGCAGGTGGCCGCTGATCACCAGCAACCCTTCGCTGTAATCATGCACTTCATCCGCAATGCTGCGCGCGTCCATGCGCAGCACTTTGATATTGGCCGCACCGACGCGGCCCAGCACGGCAGAGCGCCAGGCCTCAGGCAGTTCGGCCGCCTGCTGGTTTAAATCGAACAGCATCGGAATCCCCCAGGTGCATGAAAAAACGCACTCTAGCCTGATTCTGCGCCGCAGGGAAAGACGCTTTGGTTGCAGGTTATGACCGTTGGTTCTGAGGCGAGACGCGCCGGATGAACGCTTAAGGCAGCAGCGCCGCGGCCTCCCGATCGGCGATAATCAACAGGTCCGGATGCAGCATCAAAATGCTGGCGGGCACCCTGCTCTCCACCGGCCCGCTGACAATGCGCCGCAAAATGTCCGCTTTGTGCGAACCGTTGACGAGCAGCACCAGCTTTTTGGCGGCCATCACGCTTGCAGGCCCCAGGGTGATGTAATGATCGGGCAACCATTCAGTGCGGCCGCCCACCTCTTTGAGCAAAATGTCCGCCATATCCGGCCTGGCGGAAACCGGCACCCGACAGGTGTGGTCTTCGAAGGCGGTGGTGCCCGGCAGATTGCCGCAGAAATGCCCGTCTGCTCCGACGCCCATCACGATCGCATCCAGCCCGCCATCTTCGGCGATACGCCGATCGTGCTGGAGGTAGTTGTCCGAATTCAAGACGTGCAGTTGCCGCTCGGGGATCGCCGCCGGGCCAAAGAACATACGGTGCAGATTCTCCATGGTGACGCCATAGCCCGATCGGCCAGCGTAAGGAATTTCATCGAAATTATAGTAATGCGCGTTGGCGAATTCCGCGTGGCCCTTGACGCGCGGAGCCAACAACTCATACATCCGTTTAGGCGTCGAGCCGGCGGTGATAGCCAGATTGACGCGCTGCGGGCGCAGCATGTAACTCAACAACAGGCTGGCGGCCAGCTCACTCATTTCCTGGTAATCATTAGCGACGACAAGTTTCATTCCCTTCTCCTTTTTGCAAAAAAAAAACCTAACCGCCCATCCGGCCATGTTCGATGCCGGGAGAGAAGTTAGGTTTTGCCTGATCGCGTCAGTAACAATCCGTTTCTTGTCAGGTTATGGCGGCCAGGAATGAAATGCAAACCGCGTTGTGTGATGCAAGCCGCAATTGCGGCGATGCCTTTTTCGCGCCCTATACCGGCACGCGGCGGCTAATCTCCACCACCTGATCGCTGGGCAGGTAGTAATAATCCGTGACGTGCATGCCGTTGCGCACCATCAGCGCGAACAAGTTGCGCTGCCAGGATGGCAACCGGTCGTTCGCTTCGCGGCGCACCACGGTCTCGTGCCCGAGATAGTAGGTCGCCTCGTCGAAGTTCAGACCGGATTTCTGCGCCTCGACATGCTGCAACAGCTGCGGGATGTCAGGCCGCTCCATAAAGCCATAGCTGGCCACGCCGCACCAAAAGCCCGGCGACAGCTCGCGCATCACCAAACGTTCAGCATTCGAGACCCGCGGCTCATTGACGATGGCAATGGTGAGCGCCAGCACGTTGGCGTGCAGCGAACCGTTACGCTTGACCTGCCATTTCATCACCGGCGGCGTCCCTTGCAGGCTGCGAGTCAGGAATACCGCGGTGCCCGGCACGCGCGGCACGGATTCGCGGCGGATTTTCTCCAGGAAATCCTCTACCGGCACTGTCGTTTCACCGAGGGTGCGCGCGGCCGCCAGCACCCCGCGATGCCAGATCAGCATCACGGTATAGACCGCGGCGGCCAACAGCAGCGGGATATAACCGCCCTGCAGCACTTTAGTCATGTTGGCCGTCAGGAAGCTCAAATCGACCACGAAGAAACCGCCCGCCACCAACAGGCTGGCGATCGGCCCCCAGCGCCACACCTCGCGCATGGCGACGAACAGCAGGCCGGTGGTCATGATCATGGTCAACGAGACGGCGATGCCGTAGGCGGCGGCCAGATTGTCCGACGATTTAAAGAACACGGTCAGGAACAGCGTCACCACCATCAGCAGCCAGTTGATGGCGCCAATGTAGATCTGCCCGTAACTTTCCTCGGTGGTTTGCCTGACCCGCAGCCGCGGCAGCCACCCCAGTTGGATCGCCTGCCGGGTCATGGAAAACGCACCGCTGATGATCGCCTGGCTGGCGATGATCGTCGCCAGCGTGGCCAGGATCACCAGCGGGATCAGCAGCGCCGGCGGGCATAAACGGAAGAAGATGTTCTGCGTGACATCGGCGCCGCTCAGGATCAGCGCGGCCTGACCGGCGTAGTTAAGCAACAGGCTGGGAAAAACGATGCCGAACCAGGCCAGCCAAATCGGCCGTTTGCCGAAATGCCCCATGTCGGCATACAGCGCTTCGGCGCCGGTGACGCACAAAAACACGCCGCCTAGCACCAGGAAGCTGGTCAGTCCGTTGGAGAACAGGAAGTGAATGCCATAGAGCGGGTTCAGCGCCAGCAAAACCGCCGGATGCTGGATGATGCCCCACACGCCCAACGCAGCGATCGACAGGAACCACAGCGCCATGATCGGCCCGAACACGCGGCCGATGCGCGCGGTACCCAGCGGCTGAATGGCGAACAGACTGAGCAAAATCACCACCGCCGCCGGCAGAATATAGGGCTGCGACGCCGGCAGCACGATGTTCAGCCCTTCGAGGGCCGAGAGCACCGAAATGGCCGGCGTGATGGCGCCGTCGCCGTAAATGAGCGCGGCGCCGAACAGGCCGGCGAACAACACCAGCGGCCGGGATTTTCGCTTGCTTACCAGCAGCGACATCAGCGCCATGATGCCGCCCTCGCCGCGGTTGCCGATGCGCATGGCGAACATGGCGTATTTGAGAGAAGTGACGATCACCAGCGTCCAGAATATCAGCGACAGCAGGCCAAGGATCACCGGCGCCGAAGGCGCGTCGCCGGAGAGAAACAACACGGTTTTCAGGGTGTACAGCGGGCTGGTGCCGATATCGCCGAACACCACGCCCAATGCGCCCAACGCCAGCGGCGCCAGCCCCGTCTTATTCACGGTTTCCGTATCATTGCCGACAGACATCTGCTCGCTCCTTGACGTTGCGCTGAGAGTGGGAATTATTGTCACTTTGTGGCCGTCGCGCCACGTGATCGGCAAGTTAAGCATAGCCGTCATCTTCGCCAGTGACAGCATCGCGCGTTGAAGCTTCAGCAATCATCGCCGGTGAGCAACGGTTTAAAAACGCCCACCCCGGAGGGCCTATTACTTTCCTGTTGGCGTGGCGCGCGTCGTGGGAAAGTGAAATGAACGTCCGGCTCCCCCCTGTTTCCGCCCGGCGTTACGCGAGCCGGCTCTCATCGGCTTCGCGGCGCAGCCACTGCCGCAGATTTTCGCCTTCCTGCGACAGCTCGCTATCCAGTCGAGCGCACAGGTAATAATCGCGGCCGTCGTCGATCGGCAGATCGAACATTTTAATCAACTCACCGCTTTCAAGGTACTGGGCGATTAACGGTTCACGCATCAACGCACACCCTAGCCCCGCCTGCACCGCCGCCAATGTCAACAATCCGTCCTCAAACATCGGGCCGATACTGCGCAGCGGGCGCTTGACGCCGGCCTGCTGAAACCATTGCATCCAGGTATTGCGCTCCTCGTCGTGCAGCAGCGGCAGCGTCGCCAGCTGCTCCGGCGTATCGAGCAAACCATGCAGTTTACTGAATGCCCGGCTGCACACCGGCACCATTTTGCCGGACATCAGCTTCTCGCTGCGATAGCCGGTCCACTGCCCGACCCCGAAGCGGATCGACAGGTCGGCGGCGTCGCTCAGGTAATTGCGGTGGTTGGCGTAGACCACATTGATGTCGATATCCGGATTTTCGCGCAGGAAACCGCGCAGCCGCGGAATGAACCAACCCATGCCGAACAGCGGGATCAGGCTGATGGTCACCTGCCGCGACGCGGATTGCTCGCGCACGTGTTCGGTCGCCTGGCGCAGCACGTTGAACGCCGAGCGAATCGAACGGTAATACTCCCGCCCCTCGCTGCGCAGCACCAGGTTACGCCCCTGCCGTTCGGTCAACGGCATCTGCAAAAATGCCTCCAGCGTTTTGAGTTGATGACTGACCGCCGAAGGCGAAATCATCAGCTCGTTAGCCGCCGCGCTGATGCCCCCCAGGCGCGCGATGGCTTCGAACGCCCGCACGGCGCGCAGCGGCGGATCGTT
Source organism: Serratia sp. ME47 (assembly GCF_903970925.1). Lineage (NCBI taxonomy): Bacteria > Pseudomonadati > Pseudomonadota > Gammaproteobacteria > Enterobacterales > Yersiniaceae > Serratia > Serratia sp. ME47. Next base: position 31,672 of record NZ_CAJCKE010000030.1, read on the forward strand.
CGGCAGCATCGGCAATGGCTCATCGTACTGTTCTGTTTTTTTCATATATTGACTGTTTTTGGGAAATCGACACTGAAGGAATGGATTCAATATACATAAAAATCAACGCATTAAAATCACTCGTTTTTTGTATAAGAAAGTATTTTTCCGTATTTTACAATTTTTTTAAATTCTCTACTGTGACCCTCCTGACTCATTATCTCCGGACTCTCTCTATGGATACGCTGGTACAGCAAACCGTCAACGGTTTGATGCTCGGCAGCATCTATGCGCTGATCGCGCTCGGTTACACCATGGTGTACGGCATCCTGCGCATCATCAATTTCGCGCACGGCGACGTGCTGATGGTCGGTGCGCTGAGCGCGTTGTCGGCGATAAGCCTGTTGCAACACCACTTTCCCGCGTTACCACCGTACGCCACGCTGCTGCTGGCGGCCCTGTTCGCCATGGCGGTCTGCGCCATCACCTCGATGGCGATCGAGCGTCTCGCCTACCGCCGGTTGCGCAATGCACCGCGCCTGGCCCCGCTGATCAGCGGTATCGGCGTCTCGCTGCTGCTGCAAACCCTGGCGATGCTGATCTGGTCACGCAATCCCCTGATGTTTCCGCAGCTGCTGCCAATGACCCCTATCGCACTGACCGCAGGCAGCGGCGGGCATGCGCCGGCGGTGATCACCGGCACGGCGATCGTCACGCTGGCGGTGGCCGTCGCGGTCATGGCCGGCTTATGGCTGCTGGTCGAACACAGCCGTTTCGGCCGCGCCATGCGCGCCACGGCGGAAAACCCGCAGGTCGCCGGCCTGATGGGCATCAGTCCTGACCGCATCATCGTTCTGACCTTCGCGCTCGGCGGCGCGCTGGCGGCGGTGGCCGGCATCATGATGGCCAGCAACTACGGCAACGCCGGTTTCTCGATGGGCTTTCTGCCGGGCATCAAGGCGTTTACCGCCGCCGTGCTCGGCGGCATCGGCAACCTGCGCGGCGCGATGCTCGGCGGATTGCTGCTGGGCCTGTTCGAATCGCTGGGCACCGGCTATCTCGGCGAGCTGACCGGCGGCGTGTTCGGCAGCAACTACCAGGATGTATTCGCATTTCTGGTGCTGATCGCCGTGCTGGTCTTCCGCCCCTCCGGGCTCTTGGGCGAACGCATCGCCACGCGCGCATAAGGACATCACCATGACCGTTTTGACTCCCCCCGTTCCTCTGGCCACGCCGCGCCGCGCCAGGCTGGGGCTGACGCTGTTCATTCTCGCGCTGCTGCTGGTGCCCTGGGTGGCGGGCGCCGCCGGGGGCAACTACTGGGTGCGGGTCGTCGACTTCGCCCTGCTGTACCTGATGCTGGCGCTCGGGCTGAACATCGTGGTGGGCATGACCGGGTTGCTGGACATGGGCTTTATCGCCTTTTACGCCGTCGGCGCCTATTTGGCCGCGCTGCTGTCGTCACCGCATCTGACACAGCAATTCCCGCTGCTGCTGCAGTGGTTCCCCGACGGGCTGCACCTGTCGATGCTGGGTCTGATCCCGCTGGCGGCGCTGCTGGCGGCGGCGTGCGGCATCCTGCTCGGCGCGCCGACGCTGCGGCTGCGCGGCGATTATCTGGCGATCGTCACGCTCGGTTTCGGCGAGATCGTGCGCATTCTGATGCGCAATCTGGATCGCCCGGTCAACCTCACCAACGGCCCCAAAGGCATTTCCGGCATTGACCCGGTCAGCCTGTTCGGCCTGAAGTTTTCCGGCATGCATGAGTGGTTCGGCGTGCGTTTTTCCGGCCTGTACCTGTATTACTACCTGTTCGCCGCCCTGCTGCTGGCGATCCTGTTTATCAGCCTGCGGCTGCAGAACTCGCGCATCGGCCGCGCGTGGACGGCGATCCGCGAAGACGAGGACGCCGCGCGGGCGATGGGCATCAACACCCGCAACTTCAAGCTGCTGGCCTTCGCCATCGGCGCCACCTTTGGCGGCGTGGCCGGCGCGCTGTTCGCCGCGTTTCAGGGCTTCGTGTCGCCGGAATCGTTCACCCTGCAGGAATCGATCGCCGTACTGGCGATGGTGGTGCTCGGCGGCATGGGGCACATCCCCGGCGTGATTCTGGGCGCGCTGCTGCTGGCCGCCCTGCCGGAGCTGCTGCGCAGCAGCATGGGGCCGCTGCAGCAGGCGCTGTTCGGCCAAGTGCTGATCGACCCGGAAATCATCCGCCAACTGTTTTACGGCCTGGCGCTGATCCTGGTGATGCTGTATCGCCCGGCGGGCCTGTGGCCGGCCCGCCACGCACGGGGGAACGCCGCATGACGCCGCTGCTCGCTTTACACCATATCAGCAAACGCTTCGGCGGCCTGACGGCGGTGGATGACGTCAGCATGAGCATCCGCCAGGGGGAAATCTACGGCCTGATTGGGCCGAACGGCGCCGGTAAGACCACCTGCTTCAACCTGATCACCGGCCTGTATCGCGCCGACGCGGGCGAGTTCCGCCTGGCGGGCCAGCGCTATAAGCCCCAGGCGATCGACAAAGTGGCGCAGGCCGGCATTGCCCGCACCTTCCAAAACCTGCGGTTGTTCAATGAAATGAGCGTGCTGGAAAACGTGATGGTCGGCTGCCACGTGCGCACCCGCAACGGCCTGTGGGCAGCGATCGCCCGGCACCGGCGCGCGAAAGAGGAGGAACAGGCGGTGCGCGATAAATCTCATGCGCTGCTGGAGTACGTCGGCATCAGCCAATTCGCCCATTACCGCGCCGGCGATCTCGCCTACGGCCATCAGCGGCGGCTGGAGATCGCCCGCGCGCTGGCGACCGAGCCCCGGTTGCTGGCGCTGGACGAACCGGCGGCCGGCATGAACGCCGGAGAAAAAGTGGCGCTGCGCGAACTGCTGCTGCGCATCCGCGACAGCGGCAAAACGCTGCTGCTGATCGAACATGACGTCAAGCTGGTGATGGGCCTGTGCGATCGGCTGACGGTGCTGGATTACGGCAAAGCGATCGCCGAAGGCGAACCGGCTCAGGTGCGGCGCGAACCGGCGGTCATTCAAGCCTATCTAGGAGGCGGCGCGCATGTCTGAAGCCCTGCTGAGCGTTAAACGACTCAAAGTGTCTTATGGCGGCATTCATGCGGTCAAAGGCATCGATTTCACGGTGAGCGCCGGCGAACAGGTGACGCTGATCGGCGCCAATGGCGCGGGCAAAACCTCGAGCCTGCGGGCGCTGACCGGCCTGCAGCCGTTTGAGGGCGACATCCTGTTCGACGGCCGTTCGATTCGCGGCATGCCGCCGCACCGCTTGCTGCAGCAAGGGCTGGTGATGGTGCCGGAGGGACGCGGCATTTTCACCCGCCTGACGGTGCGAGAAAACCTGCAGCTGGGTGCCTATGCGCGGCGTGACGCATCGGCGGTGCGGCAAGATTTTGAACGCGTGTGCGCCACCTTCCCACGGCTGAGCGAGCGCCTGCATCAACCGGCCGGGCTGCTTTCCGGCGGTGAACAACAGATGGTAGCGATGGGCCGCGCGCTGCTCAGCCGCCCGCGGCTGCTGATATTGGACGAACCGTCGATGGGGCTGGCGCCGATTGTGGTGGAGGCCATTTTCTCGGTCATCAAGCAGCTAGCCCGTGACGGCGTCACGCTGCTGTTGGTCGAGCAGAACGCCCGCCTGGCGCTGACGTCCACCGATCGCGCCTACGTATTGGACAGCGGCAGCCTGAGCCACAGCGGCCGCTCCGCCGACATGCTGGACGATGAAAAAATCAAACGGATCTATTTGGGTGAATAACCGTTGTTACCTTTAACCGCACCAGGAGTATGACATGCAGCAGAACATTCGCATCAAGCCGTTGGCGCTGGCCGCCATGACAATGATCCTGAGCCTCCCGGCGCTGGCGGACGACACCGTATTGATCGGTCTTGCCGGGCCGCTGACCGGCCCTTCCGCGCGCATCGGCAAAGATCTCGAAAACGGCGCACGGCTGGCGATCGCCGACGCTAACGCACAGAAACCGACGCTGAACGGCAAACCGGTCACCTTCAAGCTGGTGTCCGAGGACGATCAGTCCGACCCGCGCACCGCCGTGGCCGTGGCGCAGCGTTTGGTCGACGAAGGCGTCGCCGGCGTGGTCGGCCACTGGAACACCGGCACCAGCATCCCGGCGGCGCGCATCTATCACGACGCCGGCATCGCTCAGGTGGCGCCGGTGGCGACCGGTCACGGCTACACGCAGCAAGGTTTTGACACCAGCTTTCGCGTGATGGGCCACGACGACGACGGCGGCAACTACGCCGGGCAATATGCGGTGAAGACGCTGAAAGCCAAGCGCATCGCAGTGATAGACGATCGCACCGCTTTCGGCCAGGGGCTGGCGGACGAGTTTATCAAATCGCTGCAGGCCCAGGGCGTGCAGCCGGTCACCCGTGAGTATGTGGATGACAAGACCGTTGATTTCAGCGCCGTGCTGACCACCGTCCGCAGTAAAAACGCCGATTTGATCTTCTTCGGCGGCGTGGATTCGCAGGCGGCGCCGCTGGCGCGCAAACTGAAACAGCTGGGCATGAACGCGCAGCTGATGGGCGCCGGCGGCTTCGTCAGCCAAACCTTCCTGACGCTGGCGCAGCGGGAAGGCGAAGGCGTCGTCGCGCTGGAGCCGGGGCTGCCGCTGGAACAGATGCCGGGCGGCAAGGCGTTTGAACAAGCCTACCGCGATCGTTATCACACCCACATCGAACTGCATGCGCCCTTCGCCTACGACGCCACCCGGGTGCTGATCGCCGCCATTGAGCAAGCCGATTCGGCCAATCCGGCCGATTATCTGCCGAAACTGCGCGCCATACATTACCAGGGCGTCACCGGCGACATCGCCTTCGATGCGCAAGGCAACCTGCAACAGCCGAGCTTCACCCTGTACCGGGTGGTTGACGGCAAATGGCAGCCGCAAACCGTGTTGGGCGGCGCCAAGTCACAATAAATCAAGAGGAGCAAGGCGATGAGCTGTGCAAAAAACGAATTGGGCATTTTGGCCCGCAGAAAGATCGAGGCGGAGATCATCAAGCCGATCTACCAGATTCTGGTGCGTGAAATCGGCAAGGCGCGCGCTCAAGCGGTGATCGGCGAAGCCATCGAGAATGCCGCCATCGAGGCGGGCAAACAGTTCGCCGCCCAGGAACCGAACGGCGCGGATCTGCGCAGCTTCGCCGCCTTGCAGTACCTGTGGGAAAAAGACGATGCGCTGCGCGTCGAGGTGATCAATCAGGACGCGCAGCACTTCGACTATAACGTCACCCGCTGCCGCTACGCCGAGATGTATCACGAGATGGGGCTGGGGGAGATCGGCCACCTGCTCTCCTGCGCTCGCGACAGTCAGTTTATCGTTGGCTATGCCCCTGACGTCGACCTGCAGCGCAGCCAGACCATCATGTCCGGCGCCCCCTGCTGCGATTTCCGCTACACCGCTAAAACGCCGGGAGAAGATCAATGACGTATCGAGTCAACGGCGAGCGCCTGTGGCAAAGCCTGCAGACGATGGCGCAGTTCGGCGCCATCGCCAATAACGGCGTCACCCGGCTGGCGCTGAGTGAAGAAGATCGGCAAGCGCGCGATCAGCTGCGCGCCTGGGCGCTGGAGGCGGGTTGTAGCGTACGCGTCGACAAAATGGGCAACATGTTCCTGCGGCGTGAAGGCGCTCGCCCCGAGCTGGCGCCGGTCGTCACCGGCTCGCACGGTGATTCGCAGCCCCGCGGCGGCCGTTTCGACGGCATCTACGGCGTGCTGGCCGGATTAGAGGTTATTCGTACCCTTAACAATCGGCAGATCGTCACCGAACGCCCGATTGAAGTGATCAACTGGACCAACGAAGAAGGCGCGCGCTTCGCGCCGGCGATGATCGCCTCGGGCGTGTTCGCCGGGGTATTCGACCTGGAATACGGCCTGACGCGCCGCGACGAGCACGGCGTCAGCCTCGGCGACGCGCTGGAGCGCATCGGCTACGCCGGCGAGTATCCGGTGGGCGGTACGCCGATCCATGCCGCCTTCGAGTTGCACATCGAGCAGGGGCCGATTCTGGAAGCGGAGCATCTCGACATCGGCGTAGTCACCGCCGCACAAGGGCAGCGCTGGTATGAACTGGAGGTCGTCGGCTTCAGCGCCCATGCCGGCACCACGCCGATGGATCGGCGCCGCGACGCCCTGATCGGCTTTGCGGCGCTGGTCACGGCGGTCAACCGCATCGGTTGGGATTTCGCGCCCGACGCGCGCGCCACGGTGGGCATGGCGCAAATCACCCCCAATTCGCGTAACGTGGTGCCGGGGCGCGTCTTTTTCAGCGTCGAATTCCGCCATCCGCAAGAGGCTATTCTGGCGCAGATGGAGCAGCGCCTGCTGACGGCGGTAAATGAGGTCAACGGCGGCGGCCTGGCCGCCCGGGCCGAGCGCATCTTCCAGTATCCCCCGGTCGCTTTCGATCGGGGCTGCATCGACAGCGTGCGTCACGCCGCGCAGGCATTGGGCTATCGCCATCGCGACATGATTTCCGGCGCCGGCCACGACGCCTGTTACCTTAACCGCGTCGCCCCGACCGCCATGATTTTCATTCCCTGCGTGGACGGCATCAGCCACAACGAGCGGGAAGATATCATCCCCGCCTGGGCCGCCGCCGGCGCCGACGTGTTGCTCAACGCCCTGCTGGCGCACGCCGACGCCTGAGCCTCGCCCCGGTTTGGCGCCGGGGCAAAAAATATTCAACAAAACGGTTGAATATTAGCCTGCCTGATCTATATTCAACCATATGGTTGAATTATCTTCCTCACAGCTGGACGCCATTTTTCATGCGCTGGCCGACCCGACCCGCCGCTCGATGTTACGCGCGCTGGCCGGCGGTGAACGCAGCATCGGCGAACTGGCCGCGCCGTTGCAGATGTCGTTCGCCGGCGCCTCCAAGCACGTGAAAGCACTGGAACATGCGGGCCTGGTGCAACGCACCGTGCAAGGAAGAAACCATATCTGCCGGCTCGAACCCGAGCCTATGGCGCAGGCCATGCACTGGCTGCAAACCTATGAACATTTCTGGACTGAACGGCTGGATGCGCTCGAACAGGCGCTGCTGCAGCCCGAACAGCTTCCTCCCAAGGAGTGAACCATGAATGATTACGGCATGATTATCGAACCCGGCACGCTGCGCATCCAGCGGTTGCTGCCCGGCCCCATCGAGCGGGTGTGGGCTTACCTGACCGAATCCGACAAGCGCGCCACCTGGCTGGCGGCCGGCGCCATGAAGTTGGAAAACGGCGCGCCGCTGGAGCTGGAGTTTCGCAACTCCGATCTGGCGGGCGAGCACGAGCAACCGCCGGCCAAGTACAAACAGCATGGCGGCTGTGTCAGCAACCGCGGCCACATCACCTGCCTGTTCCCGCCGCGCCTGCTGAGCTTTACCTGGGCCGAACAGGATCAGGGGCGCCCTTCCGAAGTGACCTTCGAGTTGACGGAACAGGGAAACGCGGTGCTGCTGACGGTCACCCACCGGCGCCTGGCTAACCGCGACGAGATGCTCAGCGTCGCCGGCGGCTGGCATACCCATCTGGATATTCTGCTGGATCGCCTGCACGATCGGGCGCCGCAGCCGTTCTGGAGCACCCATGCCCGGCTGGAAGAAGAGTACCGCGCCCGCCTGTAATTACGACTCGTCCCTGCGCCTGAACGCCAGATAACCGGCGATCAGCGTGAAACTGCCGACCAGCAACACCAGCAGGATAAAACCGTGGTGATTGCTGGCCAGCGGTATCCCTCCGACGTTCATGCCGAAAAAACCGGCGACGATGTTGATAGGCAACGCCAGCACGGTGATCACCGTCAGGGTGTAAAGCGTGCGGTTATTCTGCTCCATCAGTTTGGCGCCCAGCTCTTCCTGCAGCAGCCGAATGCGTTCGGTCAGGCTGGCGAGATCGTTCAACACCACGGTGAACTCTTCGGTAAACTGCCGCAGATCCTGCACCACCTCACGGCTCAGCCAGCTCGGCGGCCGGTTCAACAGGCGAAACAGCGCGGCCGGCTCTGGCGCCAACAGGCGCTGAAAGCGCAATAGCATGCGGCGCATGCGCCCCAGCTCGGCGCGGTTGCGTTTAACGCGGCTCGTCAGCAGACGATCCTCGATGGTATCGACATACTGGTTGGCCTGCCGCACCACCTGCTCCAGCACATCCTCCTGCTCTTCCAGCAGGTGCGCCAGCAGTTCGGTGGACGACGCCAGCTGCAGCGCCGTCAGGCGGCCCAGCAACCGCTCGATCAATCGCACCGGTTTATGACGCACGGTCACCACCAGCCCACGGCGGCAATACAGCCACAGCGTCGCCGTTTCCGGGTTGTTGTCTTCAGGGTGGAAGATCACGTCGTTGAGCACGGCGAACAGATCGTCGCCCTGCCGCTCGATGCGGGTAGTGTGGGAACCGTGGCGAATTTCGTGAAAGAAAAAATCGGAAATGGCGAAATGGTTTTTCAGCCACTTCTCCGCCGCCGCGTGGTTGAGATTGAGGTGCAGCCAGATAAAACCGTCGCCGGGCGACAACGTTTGGTAAGCCAGGCAAACCTGCTGCGAGTTCAGGCGCGCCGGCGGCTCGCCGGAGCGAAACGCATGGCCGTAGATCAGCCCGGTCACTTCATCATCAAAATCCAGCTTGTGCATCTTTTCCGCTGCCCTTTGCACCATAACGCCTTATCCTGCCTATTGCCGTTAGCCCAGATCGTCCACGCTGTTATAACAATCTTTATCGCTCGGCGTTAATGATTTTCAACGCTCTTGCTCATTAATATTTCCGTCATAAAAACGTCATTTCATTTTAAAAAGTTTTCATCCCTTGCCCGTTCAGCAACCGCACAATGGCTAAATGAATATAGCGGCTGATACCCTCCATCATGCAAGACACATTCATTTAAGGAACACGCTCAATAAGGAGACAACGACAATGAACAAGTTTATTACGGGCGGATGGAGCCAGTCTCTGGCTGGCCAACCGCATAAAGCGTTCGATTTCATGATGTACGGCATGGTAACCAACCTTGATGGCTTAACCACAGGCACCTCAGCCCAGCCAGGATGGAGTCCGGAAAAACAAAACAAACCCGATACGCTTCCCGGCTTTAACGGAAAGACGCTATGGGTTTACGGCGGCGGCGGATGCTCCCCGCAGCAAAAGCCGGCCAATGAGGATGAAGTGTTGAGGATCGTCGCGGCCACGGTCGGTCGGGGCTGGGATGGCGTCGATTTTGATGACGAATGCAATATGAACACCGAACGGGTCATCGAAGCCATGAAACGGCTAAAAGAGGCCGGGAAAGAGACCAGCTTGGGTTTTATTGCCGGTTATTCTTACAACCACCCCAATACGGAAAATGGCAACAAGCTCAACGAGAAAGTCAGAAAAATCATTCAATCAGACCAATGCGACCGCTTTATCCATTACTGTTATGCGGCAGCGATGTGGAGCAATGACGATATTCTCGCTAATGTGATCCCGGCATTAAAACAATCGTTGGCGAACGGGGCCGAAAATAAAAAATGCATTCTGGCCCTGACGACCAAAGGATTGACCGACTGGAGTTTAAATTACTTTATCGATCAGGTTTTGGACTTTAACCTTGGCGGATTATTTATTTGGAATTACGCTAACCTGACGGATGAGCACGATAAAATTATCCAGCGCCGGCTAGGCAATTAGCGCAGTTCGATTTGTCGCCGCACAAAAAGCGGCCGCATTCGCGGTCGCTTTATCAGCTAAAGAATGGGCTATTCAATAAATCCCAGTGTGAACTGCGCCTTGCCCGCCAGCGACATCAGGCTGGCATCTTCAGGATAGGTCGCCAGCAGCGGGAAAAATACTGCGCCGCCGATAATGCTGCGGCGCTTTGAATCTGCCGGGCGCAGCCCCCAGATATTCTGGTACGTCATCGGCACAACCTGGCCGTCAATGAGCGCATTGCCGATATACAGCATGATATGGCCCGGAATGTAAACCAGCGTGGTGAAGGGTTTGCCGTGATCTTTGAGATAGCGCAGCCGTTCACTGGTGTTCGCTTGAGCAAGATCAACCACGCGGGTGGCCGCCTGTATCTGCGCGGCGGAATTTCTGGGAAGAAAGAGGCCAAAAGGCATCAACAGACTGCGCAGTTCGGCGGAGCAGTCATTATTGAAGTTATAGTTCCCCCAGCCATAAGGCCTGCCGCTCATTGACCGCATCAGTACGGCAAGATGTTCGGGCGTCATTTTCCACGGCATGGCGGCAAATTCCCCCTTCTTGACAACGACCCGGCGCATCTGTGCGCGGCCATCCTCTCGGCGTACCGGCACGGCGACCACAAAAAGGCCCTGTCGGTGACGGTAAAATGGCAGAATCGTGCCGTGGCGCGCCGTAAAATAAAACTGGCCGCCCGTTTGCACCGAAACCGGCTGTTTAATGAATGCCCCCAGATTTTTCCCCGCCAGCGCCAGCCATTCGGAGACAAACCGCTGATCCGCCGCCGCGATGTCTTCGCTATGCACCCAACCGATCACCGTAGGCGACATGACGTATTTCCAGCGTTTATCGCGGCTTTGCGTAATAACGTATACCGGAGTGCCGGGGCGGATAGACGAATCCTGCAAATTATCAAAGGGATAACCTTGCCCAGCCAGGCGAGGGTCGTCATAGGCCGGATCGTCCGTCGGCAGGATCCTGACCAGCGTCTCCCTGACCGCAATGCCTCGGGCCGAAGAATGATAAACCTGGCTAATGTCCGTAGAAGCGTTATCTCTGACTTGCTGTTTCCAGCGGTCGGTGTGAGTCCTGAAGTTTTCCCCCCAGGAGACACTTCCACGGCCAAGGTATTTATCCATTGCGGCATCACGGTGGCTTTCCGCTTCGCGGTTCAGGACGGCAGCGATGTAATGCGGATTCCAGGGGGATTCATCGTTCGGCTCCATGCCAAAATAGTGAGATTTAAGAGCGGAAAAATGACGTTGCTGCGTGGCGGCATCCATCACGGGCACCCGCCGCTGCGGAGCGGGCGGCAACCATTTATCGACAGACTGCGAATAGTTCCCCAGCGGGAACAGCGATTTGGTGGCATCGATAGGGGCTGTCGCCGTGGCGTCTTGAGGGGGCTGGCTGACCGGCGCGCTGTGGCAGGCCGACAGCAGCAGCAGAGTCATCAGGCACAGCGGTTTTATTCCATTAGGCATACGTTATCAACTCCATGATAGGTTAAAATCCCTGCTTTATCCTGACGCGAAATTATTCGAATTAATACTTAATAACATCTGCGATTGATTTCCCGTTGAAGAAAACAAAGCCGGAGGCAACCCCATGACAAATGCCGACCGGATTTCCCGCCGCCGCACAGAATGCGATCGACCTTCCCGCCCTGCGCCGCCAAATCTGCTATCCTGCGGCTTTGCTTTCTGACAGGAGTCCTCCATGCGCCAACGCATCATTGTCTGCCCGCTGATTGAAAACGATAACGCCTTCCTGCTGTGCAAAATGGCCGCGCACAAGGGCGTATTTCCCGGCCAGTGGGCGCTGTCCGGCGGCGGCGTCGAGCCGGGTGAGCGGATAGAGCAAGCGCTGCGGCGCGAAGTGCGCGAAGAGCTGGGCCCCGCGCTGATCCTCGAGCGCATCACGCCCTGGACCTTCCGCGACGACGTGCGCATCAAAACCTACGCCGACGGCAGCCGGGAACAAATCTACATGATTTACCTGATTTTCGACTGCCACGCCGCCAACCGCGACGTGACGATCAACGATGAATTCGACGACTACGCCTGGGTGCCGCGCGAACGCCTGGCGGACTACGATCTGAACGAAGCCACCCGCTTCACGCTGCGGCAAAAGGGATTGCTGTAACAGTTTGAGCGATTATCACCCTATTTCCTTCACATTTGCCGGGCAGACTCTTTTGATATTTTTTAATCACTTAGGGTCACTATTGCCGTCGCTATGCTTTTATTTCTCCCTGTTCTCCGTCTGTCCGTCCGGCGCTTCGGCGCCGCCGCCCTGTTCAGCCTGCTGTTCGTTTTGGCACCCGCCCATGCCGCCGCGCCGCCATTGGTGTTGAATGCCAAATCGGTGCTGGTCGTCAATCAACGCACCGGAAAGACCCTTTATCAGAAGCAGCCGAACCGCGTGCTGCCGATCGCCTCGCTCACCAAACTGATGACCGCCATGGTCGCCCTGGACAGCAAACGCCCGATGGGCAGCAAGCTCAAAGTCACCGCCGCCGATCGCGATCTGCTGAAGAAAACCCATTCGCGGCTGACTATCGGCTCGGTGCTCAGCCGCCGCGACATGCTGCACATCGCCCTGATGTCTTCGGAGAACCGCGCCGCCGCCGCGCTGAGCCGCAGTTATCCCGGCGGGCGCAAGGCCTTCGTGGCGAAAATGAATCAGAAAGCGCGCGCCATCGGCATGAAACGCGCCCGCTTCTACGATCCGACCGGGCTGACGCCGCGCAATGTGGCGACCGCCAACGATCTGCTGAAGATGGTCAATCACGCCTATCGCTATCAGTCGATTCGCCGCTTCAGCACCGACAAGCAGCAGATCGTGCGCCCCGGCCGCGGCCAGCTGGTCTATCGCAGTTCCAACGGTCTGATCAACAACCCGGCCTGGAAGATCCAGCTGCAGAAAACCGGCTTTACCGACGAGGCCGGCCACTGCCTGGTGATGCGCACCACCATCAAAGGGCAGCCGGTGGTGATGATCTTGCTTGGCGCGCAGCCGCGCTACGGCCACTACCGTGACGCCATTCGTCTGAAGGCCTGGCTGGAGCGGTAAAATCGCGGCGCTTTACCGTTATGCGCATATCCAAATCCGTTTTGGATCAATGGAATATCCTATCGCCAATCAGTATTAAGCCGCGCGCCGCCCGCATGGTATTTGTCAGGCATATCTGATGATGAAAGGAGCGGGAAAAATGGCTTATGCCTTGAGCATATTGGAAAAAAGTCCGATCGCCGACGGGGAAAGCGCCGCGCAGGCGCTGGCGCGCACGCTGCAGCTGGCGCAACGGGCGGAACGCTGGGGGTATCGGCGTTTCTGGCTGGCCGAGCACCACAACACGCCGCAGCTCGCCTGCCCGTCGCCGGAAGTGCTGATCGGCTACCTGCTCGGCCAGACGACGCGCATTCGCATCGGCTCCGGCGGCGTGATGCTGCAGCACTACAGCGCCTACAAGGTGGCCGAAAACTTCAACCTGCTGGCGGCGCTGGCGCCGGGACGCGTCGATCTCGGGGTGGGTAAAGCGCCCGGCGGGCTGCCGCTCGCAACCCAGGCGCTGCAGGCGGCCCACGATCGGCAACGCAAGCCGGACTTTCCTCAGCAGCTGTCGCAGTTGACCGCCTATCTGAACGACGACGCCGAGCCCGGCCTGAGCGCCACACCGCTGCCGCCGCAGGGCGCGCAGCGTTTTCTGCTCGGTGCCAGTAAAGAAAGCGCAACGCTGGCGGCCGAGTCCGGCTGGGCCTTCGTGTTCGCCGCGCATTTGAACGGCAATCCGCAGGATATCCGCGACGCGCTGGAGCACTACGCCGCACACAGCGGCGGCCGCAAGGCGCTGCTGGCGGTGGCGGCGATCGTGGCCCCCAGCGAGGAACAGGCCGCGGCATTGGCGGCCGACATTCGGCAATACCGCGTGCACGTTGCCGGTGAGCAGAGTGTGACCGTCGGCAGCCTGGCGCAGGCGGAGAGTTTCGTGCAGCAGGCCGGCGCCACCGACTACCGCATCGAGCCGCGGGAAAGCCATATTCTGCTCGGCACCGCGCAGCAGGTGCATCAGCAACTGGCGCAGCTGCAGCAACAGTACGGCGTGGAAGAGTTCATCATCGACACGCCGATCGCCGAACCGGCCGCCCGGTTAGCCTCGCTGCAGTTACTGGCGGAGGAGAGTTTGACGCCGGCTTAGTTGATCGCCGCCGCCGCCCGCATGGCTTCGGACAGATCCTGTGCCAGCGGCGCCAACTGCGACGGCGTGACGTTCGCCAGGCTGACGCGGAGCGCCGGACCGCACTTCAGGCGAAAAGGTTCACCGCCCTGCACCAGCCACCCCCGCTGCGCCATCAGCTGCGCGGCGGCGGTTTCCGAACGCACCGGCACCCACAGATGCAGCCCTTCACCTACCGCCAGCGCCGTGTGATTCAACGCATTGAGCCGCTGGACCAGCTCGTCCCGTCTGGCCTGATACGCCTGTTGCGCCCGCTGCAATTGCCCTTCCTGCAAGGCTTGTTCCCACAGTCTGGCGGCGATCTGCTGCAAGATATGGCTGACCCAGCGTTCGCTGATGTACTGATCGGCGCGCATCGCCTGCAGCAAGGTCGGGCTGCCGCAGGCCAACGCGATGCGCAGATCCGGGCTGAGAAACTTGCTGAGCGACAGCACGTACAGGCCGCGATCGCCGTCGAACGGCAGATGCAGCGGCTGTTGCGACAACGGCCCCCAGAAATCGTCGACGATCGCCAGACACTGCGGATGGCCGCGCAGAAAACCTCGCCACTGCTGCGCACGTTGCGCTGAAAGCGAAGCGCCGGTCGGATTATGGGCGCGCGGCGTCAGGATCACCGCGTCGGCCGCGCCACTCTCCGGCAGCCGACAGCCCTGTTCATCCACCGCCAGCGGCAACGGCCGCAGGCGCAGGTGACGCAGCAGCGTCAATAGCGGCGGCCAGCAGGGATCTTCCACCCACACCGCCGCCCCAGGCTGGGCATGACAGCGCAGCGCCTTTTCCATCGCGTCCAACGCGCCGGAAAACACCGCCGGTTCCCCCAGGGCCACGCCCTGGCGCCCGAGCCACTCACGCCCGAGACCGGTCAATACCGGCAGGTCGCCGCTGATGTCATAGCCGTTTTGCTGAGGGAACACCTCCGCCGCGCCAAGCCTCAGCGCCGGCAGCAAAGCGGCATCCAGGTTGCCGCTGGCCAGATCGCACATCCCCGCCGGCACCTGGCGCGGCGCATAGGCCGCACTCACCGCCGCCAGCGGCGGCTCCAGCACCACCGTACCCGCCCGCCCGCGCGTCGCCACCAGGCCGGCATCGCGCAATCTGGCGTATGCGCTGGCCACGGTATTCGGATTGACCTCCAGCTCCGCCGCCAGCTGGCGTACCGGCGGCAACAGTTCGCCCGGCCGCAGCGCGCCGTTTTTGATGCGTGCTGCGATCTGCTCGGCAATCTGGACAGCGCCGCCGCCTTTTGCATACAATGAAGTCATACATAAATCCTTTTGTACTAGTTCAAATAAGATTAGCAGCTTCTGCGGCCAAAAGTAAGGGGTTCCATGGATAAACATTACGTGCTCGACATTCAGTATGCAGGAAAAGCCTTTGCCCGCCTGCAGCTGTTCACCCCGTGGGCAGCCGATCAGCTGGAGCAGGCCTGCGCGCTGTTCCCGGCCGCACAGGGTTATCAGGTGCAGCTCAGCCAAGTCAGCGAACGCCGCATCGTCTACCAGAGCGGCGCGCAAGGCATCACGGTGCTGGGCGAGTCGCTGGCGCTGATCCCCTTCACTCACGCTAGCGAGGTTAAACAATGAAAAAAGCCGTCGCCATTCGGCACGTCAACTTTGAAAACCTGGGCATCCTCGGTTCCCTGCTGTCACTGCGCGGCTATCAGATCGATTATTACGATGCCGGCCGCGATGATATTCGTGCTATCAATAATGAAGAGACCGATCTGTTGGTGGTGCTCGGCGGGCCGATCAGCGCCGCTCAGCACTTTTCCGGCGAGCAGCGATATGATTTTCTCGACCATGAATTCGCGCTGGTCAAACAGCGCCTGGCGCAGCGGCGGCCGACCCTCGGGGTTTGCCTCGGCGCGCAAGTGATCGCCCAGGCGCTGGGCGCTGAAGTTATTTCGCTCGGCGTGAAAGAGATAGGCTTCGCCCCGCTGACCACGCCGCCGGCGGAAGAGGAGTCGGTGCTGGCGCCGCTGGCCGACACGCCGGTACTGCACTGGCACGGGGATATGTTCATGATCCCGGACGGCGCCCGCTGCCTGGCCGGCACGGCGGTATGCCCGCATCAGGCCTTCGACTATCAGGGGTTCGCGCTCGGCCTGCAGTTCCATTTGGAGGCGGATTATCGCGATATCGAACGCTGGCTGATTGGCCATGCCTGCGAGCTGGAACTGGTCGGCATCGCGCCCCAGACCCTGCGCGACCAGGCCGCGCGCCACGGCGCGCAGCTGGAACAGCGCGCGCGGCAGGTGTTCGCGCGCTGGCTGGATAACAACGAACCAAGGAAGTAACTCATGCAACAGGCTTCACCTTTGCGGTCACCGTCTATCGACGTGATCAGCATTCAATCTCAGGTGGTCTACGGCAGCGTCGGCAACGGCATCGCCTACCGCGCTCTGCTGAAAAAGGGACTGGAGGCGCTGCAGGTGCCCAGCGTGCTGTTCGGCTGCCCGCCCTATTACGGCAAACCGCACGGCGGTGTCATCTCCGGCGATTGGTTCGGCGGTTTTCTCGACGACCTGATCGCCCGCGGCGTCATGAAGCGCGCACGGGCGGTGATCGTCGGCTACCTGGGCGACGTGATGCAGTGCCATATTCTGGCCAACTGGCTGCAGCGGGTGCGCTCGCTCAATCCGCAGATAAACATCTATATCGATCCGGTGATGGGCGATTACGGTGAGGGGATCTACGTGGATGAGCGCATCGTCAACTGCTATCGCTCGCCGTTCCTGCGGCTGGCCAACGGCCTGACGCCGAACGGTTTCGAACTGGAGCAGCTGTGCGGCCGGCAACTGAGCAGCCGCGAGCAGACACAACACGCCGCGCAGGCGCTGTTGAACGACACCACCGAATGGGTGTTGGTCACCAGCGCACCGGGCGTAGCGCAACACGAAGACGAAGTGGGATTGATGCTGGTCACCCGGCAGGAAACGCAGTGCTTTACTCATCCGAAGGTCAAATCGGCGGTCAAAGGCACCGGCGATCTGTTCACCGCGTTGCTGGTCAGCCATCTGCTGCAGGGCGCTGCGCTCGACGCGGCAGTGGTTGCCGCCGGCGATGAAGTGTGCGGCGTACTGGCCGAAGCGGCGCATTTCGGTTGGGAAGAGATCGGCAGCCTGCGGGCGCTTAAACCCTAAGGCCGCAGGCGAGTCAGAGGGGCAGCGCACTGCCCCTGATACCTATCAGCGTTTTTTCTTTTTGTTGAAATCCAGCTCGAAGGCGAACACCGCGCTCTGAATTTTGCGCTCCATCGCCAGCCCGAGCTTAAGAAAGCGGCATGACAGGCGCGAGAAGTGCACCACCTGGTCGTTATCGTCGGTTTCCTGATCGTCGTTGACCACCACCAGCTCCATGTTGACCTTGAAGCTGCCGTAGCTGCCCAGATCCAGCTCCGCTTTCTTGAACTGCAAGCCTGGCTGGAAGAAATCCGGCAGCGGGCCGTCGAAGCGTAAACCGACGCCGCCGGCGGAGAGATCGTGGATCCGCAGCTCGTACGGCGTGCCGTTCGGGTATTCGCCGGTACAAAAGAATTGGCGCCAGTGCGGCGTAGTGATGCGGAATTGACGGCGACGCTGGATATAGACCAGCTCCTGCGGCAGCCGGGTCGAACAGGCCTGTACGCCCTGATGTTCGGTCAGCTCCGCCTGGGGGACGGAAAACTCGATTTTGGCGTCGTTGCTTTCAATCACGATGGTGCAAGCGCCGTCGATGGCGCTCGAGGCTTCCTCACCGCTGAACACGATATTGTCCGGCCCGACGCTCAATAACAGACTTTGAAACCGGTGCTGCTGATTTTCTACGCGCAGCGGCGTGCGTTGTTTGCAAATTTCTCGCAGAATCGCCAGAACTTCAAAACGCTCCCGTTTGATAAACAGTCCGTTATCGCTGTGCTCCACACGTGTCTCCTGACTTTTTTTCTAATGACGTCTTACGTATTCCTTACGGTTATCATCTCTGGGAATATTCCTAAAGTCAAATTTGCCAGCGTTGCCAGGCCTGCGGCAGCAGGCGCGCGAAACGTTTCGCCCATGCCTGTTGCCCGCGTTCGTCAGCGACCAAATCCTGGCGAATTTCGATGCCGACGTAAGGCAAACCGCGGCGCTCCGCGTGCACCGGCAACGTGTAATCGGTGGCGTCCGTCATCGCATAAGGTTCGTTAATACCCACCTGCAGATCCCCCTCTTCACGCAGCAGTTCAGCTAACAGCAGCGCAAATTCCGGGTAGCGGTTAAACAACAGCCCCACCTGCCAGGGGCGCGGTTGCCCCTTGAACACCGGCGTGAAGCTGTGCATGGCGATCACCGCCGTCGGCAGTTCGCGCAGTTGGCGTTGCCCCAGATGCTCGTCGATGGCGTGGTGATACGGCAAAAATACCTCGCGCTCACGCGCCAGCGCGTGTTCGGCGTCGATGCCGATATTGCCGGGGATGGGCGTCAGTTCAGACAAATGCGGGATCGAGCTGGCGATGCCGGGCGCCCGGTTGCAGTCGATCACCAACCGTGAGTAACGCTGATGAATCAGCGTGGCGTCCAGTTGGCGGCTCAGATGGCGCGATACGCCCAGCGCGCCGATATCCCAGCCGATGTGGCGCTCGATCTCCCCCGGCGGTAAGCCGAGATCCCCGAGGGATTGCGGTATCGCCTTGCCGGCGTGATCGCACAGCAGCAAAAATGGCGCTTTGCCGCGCGGGGTTTCAACGGCGGCGGCGGGCGGTTCATCGGCGGACAATAACGGCGGGATAAACGAATGAGGCATGAAAGGCTCCGGCGGTGGAAAGCAAAACGTTTATCGTAGCGCTATCCCGTCGCCGGCCCCAAGGTCGTGCTTAGATCAAAAAGGCATGAGTCAGACGCCGATCATGCCGTCTCGGCTTCCTGCGGCTGATGCACCGCAATATAACGTTGATAACGCGACGGCTTGAGCCGCGAGGTATCCACCAGCACCAGGCCGTCGATGCAGTTGTTGAAGGCCGGATCGGTGCCAAAGTCGATAAACTGCACCCCGCCCGGTTCGCACAGCTCGGTGTACTGTTTGTACAGCGTCGGGATCGAGCAGCCGATGTTGCTGAGCAGGCTCTTCAGCCGCACCAGATCTTCCTGGTAGTTATCCCCGGCAAACTGCGCCAGCACCTGCGGCAACGACGCCGGATAAGGACGACGCGACTGCGCGAAGGCGTGGTCCGGCGAGAAATAGAGTCGATAGAAGGCGATCAACAGATCCCGCGCCGCCAGCGGCATGCCGCCGGAAATGGATACCGGGCCGAACAGATAGCGGTACTGCGGGTATTTCGACAGATAGGCGCCGATGCCCAGCCACAAATAGTCCAGCCCGCGCTTGCCCCAATAGGCCGGCTGAATGAAGCTGCGCCCCAGTTCGATGCCCTGCGCCAGGATCGGTTCCATATCGCGGTCATAGTGGAACAGGCTGTTGCTGTAGATGCTCTCCAGGCCCTTACGCGCGATTTGTTCGGCGGTGGGGATAAAACGATAGGCGCCGACGATCTCCAGCTCCTCTTCATCCCACAGCACCAGGTGATAATAATCGTCGTCGTAGCTGTCCAGATCGCGGCGGCGGCCGGATCCTTCCCCCACCGCGCGGAAAGCGATCTCGCGCAGGCGCCCCAGCTCGCGCAGGATCGGCGTGCGCGCTTCATCGTGTCGGCGATAGAGATAGATGGTTTTGCCGTCCGGCGTCACCCCCAGTCTTTCGCAGTTCGCCAGCGCCTTTTTCAGCTCCAGACGCTCTTCCGGCAACGCGATCGGCGATTCGCTGGCGAACAGCCCCGGTTTGCCCTGGCCCAGGCGATAAACGTGGCGGCGAAAGCGCTCCGCCAGATCCTTGGCGCTGGTGTGGCCGTCGTGCCAGTTGGCGAACGGCACGCGGCCGCCGATGCGGATCCTGATGCGCCCGCCCCGCTGCTGGAACATTTCACGCACCAGCAGCAGCGTCGACAGCGGACGGTAGACCAGCGACGTAAAGTAGAACAGGTTGCTGTTGCGCGCGCTGATATGAATCGGCACGATCGGCGCGCGCGCCTTGGCGGCCAGACGCAGAAAACCGGTATGCCAGTGGCCGTCGCGGATGCCTTTCGGGCTCATGCGCGACACTTCGCCGGCCGGGAACAGGATCAGCGCGCCCTGATTGTCCAGCTGCTGCTGCATGCCTTCTATCTGCTTGCGGCTGGTTTTATAAGCGACGTTATCCACCGGCACGAACAGGTTGCGCAGCGGTTCGATGTAGGTCAGCAGTTGGCTGGCCACCACTTTCACATCCGGACGCACCGCCGCGACGGCGCGCAACAGCACCAGTCCGTCGAGCGAGCCGATCGGGTGATTGGCCACGAGCACCACCGGCCCCTGGCTGGGGATGTTTTCCAGATCGCCGTCCACCAGCTCGCAGCTGAGGTTAAAGTAGTCCACCACCTGCTCGATCAGATCGAGCCCTTTCAGGTGGGGATAGTCGGCGGCGAACTGTTTGAATTCTTTTTCGAAGAGAAGGGTTCTTAGCAGGCTGCGCTGCCAGGCAGGGGTATTGCGGTGTGGAAATGCATCTTGCAACAGAGAATCCAGGCTGAACATCGCGTTATCTCCTGACGTAGTCGCTGCAAACTTAAGCCAGAGCCATGACTCTGACATGTCAGTCACATGACAATAAAATGAATCCATCGACTATCAGGTATAGCAAAGTAATGGCGATTTGGGAGCGAAAGACGCATTTTCGCCCCCACTTCCCCTCACATCGGCGCCAGCAACGCTTCAATGCGGCGGTTCACCGCTTCACGCAGGCGCTATCGGCTGCAGATCCTCGCCGGGATGGGCCACGAACGGATCGCCGGAGGGAAACGCATGGCCGCTGTCGTTCACCCTCACCCGCTGCAATGCGGCGCTATTACACGCGCCGGCATAAAAAAACAGTGAAAGCCCGGCGGCTGCCGAATTATCGCTGCGGCTTTCGGCCTCGACGGACTGAATAATTAAATGCCGGGAATTGTCGACTGAAAAATAACGAATTTGCCGTTTTCACTTTGCGTTGACGCTGCTTTCGGTTGGCGCTCAAACGAAAGCAAAAACAAATATAAGCAACTGATAGATATGGATATTTTAAAATTAATCGATTGCATTTCAGTGTTTCGTTTGCTGTAATTCGCCACGAACAACTGAAAGCGCTCCGGTCGGTATTGCTGCGGCTTATTAAGCCGCGGTCGGGCACGGCTACAGGTAAATCAGGAGTCTGCGTTAATGATCACTACCGCAAAACGCCGGGAATTAATTATCGACCCGCTGTGCCGCGAAGGCGCGTCGCGCGTGGAACCGCTCAGCCCGCTGCTTTCGGTCTCCAGCGTCACCATCCGCATCAATCGCGACGTCAAACACACCCTCGCCGACGCCAGCAAGTTCGGCCGCACAAGTTTTTGCACGATCGCGACATCGGCCAGATCCACCGTCTGGTCACCGACAGCCGCATTCCGGAACACTGTCTGCAGGCGCTGCACCATTTAGGGATCGACGTGATTATCGCCGACCGTTAACCGAGGCTTTTTAAGGAGCTGTCATCATGAACGCGTATTTCTCTTATGAGGCGAATTGGCTGAAGCAGCGCAACGCCTGGCACACCGCCGCAGTTCAGGTTGTCGGTCGGCTCGCCGAAGATGCTGGCCACGCCGACGTTTGGCGTGCCGGCGATCACCGTGGCGCCCAGGTTGCTGACGCTGCCGATCTCCAGCAGTTCAGGCAGCGGT
>NZ_CAJCKE010000031.1:0-51216 GCF_903970925.1 Serratia sp. ME47
GCCGAACTCAGAAGTGAAACGCCGTAGCGCCGATGGTAGTGTGGGGTCTCCCCATGCGAGAGTAGGACACTGCCAGGCATCAAACAAAGCCGAAAGCCCTGAACTGACGTTCAGGGCTTTTTGCTGTGCGTAAAACGCAAAAAAGCGCAGCTACGCTGCGCTGCTTTCCCCTCCTTCTTCTCCGTCAGCGAGCCAGAGAAAAGGCCCCGAAGGGCCTTTGATTAGGGTGTGTTTGCTTTTTTCACTTATTATTCGGTCAATGCGAGCTGCCCTGAGAAATGCCCAGCCCGGTTTGCGAACGAACAAACTGCGCCCGGAAGCGTTCCCGCTCTTGCTGCCCGGCCAGTGAGCTGTCGGTGATCGAGAACAGCCAGGTGCCGACAAAGGCCACGATCATCGAGAACAGCGCCGGGTATTCGTACGGGTAAATCGGTTTCTCATGGCCGAGGATCTGCACCCAGATCGTCGGGCCGAGGATCATCAGAATCACCGCTGTCAGCAGGCCTAACCAGCCGCCAATCATCGCGCCGCGGGTCGTCAAACGCGACCAGTACATCGACAGGATGATGATAGGGAAGTTACAGCTGGCGGCGATGGAGAACGCCAGCCCGACCATAAAGGCGATATTCTGCTTCTCGAACAAAATCCCCAGGGCAATGGCGACCAGGCCTAATACCACGACGGTGATCTTGGAGACCTTCAGCTCATCGCGCTCGGTCGCCTTGCCGTTTTTAATCACGCTGGCGTACAGATCGTGGGACACGGCCGAGGCGCCGGCCAGCGTCAGGCCCGCAACCACCGCCAGAATGGTGGCGAACGCCACCGCCGAGATAAAGCCGAGGAAGAAGTTGCCGCCAACGGCATTGGCCAGATGCACCGCCGCCATGTTGGTGCCGCCCAGCAGCGCGCCGGTGGCGTCTTTGAACGCCGGATTGGCGCTGACCAGCAAGATGGCGCCGAAGCCGATGATAAAGGTCAGAATATAGAAGTAACCGATAAAGCCGGTGGCGTAGAACACGCTCTTGCGCGCTTCCTTGGCGTCACTCACGGTGAAGAAACGCATCAAGATGTGCGGCAGACCGGCGGTGCCGAACATCAGCGCCAGGCCAAGCGACAGCGCGGAAATCGGATCGGACACCAGCCCGCCGGGGCTCATGATGGCGATGCCTTTCGGATGCACCTTCACCGCTTCGGCGAACAGGGTATTGAAGTCGAAGTTAACCGACTTCATCACCATCAGCGCCATAAAGCTGGCGCCGGCCAACAGCAGCACCGCTTTGATGATCTGCACCCAGGTGGTGGCCAGCATGCCGCCGAACAGCACGTACAGTACCATCAGGATGCCGACCAGGATCACCGCCACATGGTAGTTGAGCCCGAACAGCAGCTGGATCAGCTTGCCGGCGCCGACCATCTGCGCGATCAGATACAACGCCACCACCACCAACGAGCCGCAGGCCGAGAGGGTGCGGATCGGTTTCTGCTGCAGACGGTAAGAGGCGACATCGGCGAAGGTATAGCGGCCGAGATTACGCAGGCGTTCCGCGATCAGGAACAGAATGATCGGCCAGCCGATGAGGAAGCCGATGGAGTAGATCAGGCCGTCATAGCCCGAGGTATAGACCAGTGCGGAGATGCCGAGGAACGAGGCGGCGGACATAAAGTCGCCGGCGATCGCCAGCCCGTTTTGCAGACCGGTGATGCGCCCGCCCGCGGTGTAGTAGTCCTGACGGGAACGGGTGCGCTTGGAGGCCCAATAGGTGATGTAGAGCGTGGCGCCGACAAACAGGATAAACATCACGATCGCCTGGATGTTCAGCGGCTGACGATGCACCTCGCCGCCAATGGCGTCGGCGCAGGCCAGGCCCGGCAGCAACAGCAGCGCGGCGGCGGACAATAAGCGCTTCATTGTTTCACCTCGCGCAGAATCTCTGCGGTGAGGCGATCGAATTCGCCGTTGGCGCGGAACACATAGATCCCGGTCAAGACGAAAGAGATCACGATCAGCCCGACGCCGACCGGGATCCCGCGGGTAATGGTCGATCCGGCGGCGATCGGCGTGCCGAGCCATTGGGGATCGAAGGCGATCAACAAAATGAAGCCGACGTACAGCGCCAGCGTAATCAGCGAAAGCAGCCAGGCGAACCGGCCGCGTTTTCTCACCAGCTCTTTAAAGCGCGGGTTTTCTTCAATCCCTTGATAAATGGTGTCATTCATCAGAGTGTCTCCAGTAGGTATTGATAGAGTACGCCGCGCCAGGGCCGCTCAACGGCGCGTTATCCGAATGAGCGGCCTGAAGCGGCGTAAATTATGACGGCACTTTCATTGATTGTTTTTCTTCCAACAGCTTGTCGACTACAGCCGGATCCGCCAGCGTGGAGGTATCCCCCAGGTTGCTGGTGTCGCCGGCGGCAATTTTGCGCAGGATACGCCGCATGATCTTGCCGGAGCGCGTTTTGGGCAGCGAGTCTGTCCAGTGCAGCACGTCCGGCGTGGCGATCGGCCCTATCTCTTTGCGCACCCAGTTGCGCACTTCGGCATAGAGCTCCGGCGTCGGTTCTTCGCCGTGGTTCAGCGTGATATAGGCGTAGATCGCCTGGCCTTTGATGTTATGAGGAATGCCGACCACCGCCGCTTCGGCGATTTTCGGGTGAGATACCAGCGCGGACTCGATCTCGGCGGTGCCCAAACGGTGGCCGGAGACGTTCAGCACGTCATCGACGCGGCCGGTGATCCAGTAGTAACCGTCCTCGTCGCGGCGGGCGCCGTCGCCGCTGAAATACATGCCTTTGAAGGTCGAGAAGTAGGTTTGCTCGAAGCGGTCATGATCGCCGAACAGGGTGCGCGCCTGGCCCGGCCAGGAATCGACGATCACCAGGTTGCCTTCGCAGGCGCCTTCCTGCGGCGTGCCGACATTATCGACCAGCGCCGGCTGTACGCCGAAGAAAGGCCGCGTGGCGGAACCGGCCTTCAGCTCGGTGGCGCCCGGCAGCGGGGTAATCATGAAGCCGCCGGTTTCAGTTTGCCACCAGGTGTCGACGATCGGGCATTTGGCGTTGCCTATCTTGTTGTAGTACCACTCCCAGGCTTCCGGGTTGATCGGTTCGCCGACCGAGCCCATGATGCGCAGCGAATCGCGCCGGGTGCCTTCGATCGCCTTGTCGCCTTCGGCCATCAGGGCACGAATGGCGGTCGGCGCGGTATACAGAATGTTGACCTGGTGTTTGTCTATCACCTGCGACAGACGATTGACGCCCGGATAGTTAGGTACGCCTTCGAACATCAGCGTGGTGGCGCCGCAGGCCAGCGGGCCGTACAGCAGATAGCTGTGACCGGTGACCCAGCCCACGTCGGCGGTGCACCAGTAAATGTCGCCGTCGTGATAGTCGAACACATACTTAAAGGTCATCGCGGCGTACACCAGGTAGCCGCCAGTGGTGTGCAGCACGCCTTTTGGCTTGCCGGTCGAGCCGGAGGTGTACAGGATAAACAGCGGATCTTCGGCGTTCACTTCTTCCGGCGGGCAATCGGCGGAAACGCCCTGGGTCAGCTCATGCCACCACAGATCGCGCCCTTCCTGCCAGTAACCCGGTTTGCCGGTGCGCTGGAACACCACGACGTTGGCCACACTGACCACGCCGGGGTTTTTCAGCGCATCGTCGACGTTCTTTTTCAGCGGCACGGCACGGCCGGCGCGCAGGCCTTCATCGGCGGTGATCACCAGTTTGGCGTTGGAGTCGATAATGCGCCCGGCGACCGCTTCCGGTGAGAAGCCGCCGAAGATCACCGAATGTACGGCGCCGATGCGGGCGCAGGCCAGCATCGCGACCGCCGCTTCCGGCACCATCGGCATATAGATAGCCACCACGTCGCCTTTTTTCACGCCGAGCTTTTTCAGCACGTTGGCGAATTGGCAGACATCATGGTGCAGCTGTTTGTAGGTCACTTTCTTGGATTGGGTCGGGTCATCGCCTTCCCAGATAATGGCGGTCTGGTCGCCGCGCTCGGCCAAATGACGGTCCAGGCAGTTGGCCGCCAGGTTCAACGTGCCGTCTTCAAACCAACGGATGCTGACGTGGCCCGGATCGAACGAGGTGTTTTTGACTTTGGTATAGGGTTTGATCCAGTCCAGGATTTTGCCATGCTCACCCCAGAAAGCTTCTGGGTCTTGAACCGACTGTTGATAATACTGTTGGTATTGTGCCGGATTAATCAGGGCGCGTTCTGCAATTGCAGAAGGAATAGCGTGTTTATGCAGTTGGCTCATAGCTTTTCTCCTTGAAGTTGTTAATGATATGTCAACTGAAGGTTAAGTATAGTTTGCTACGATTCTTTGTTTCTTTTTTGCGCGGCAGATCACGCAACAAAGATATTGATTTGTAATAGTTCTGTCGCATTTGCAGTACGTATCTATCTATTTGGCGTTTAAATCATCATAAACCCGCTTTTTTAGCCAAAAACACTTATCTAAAGAACAAAAAAGAATAAACAAAGGCGAGGGTATTTGCCTTGCGCTTAATAAGGGTGGGAGAGACCGACATTATTTCGCGCTATAAATCTTTTTTGATTATTTTTCGCTATTAATATTCGAAGTTGGTATTAACGCGATATAACGATGGACGGCACATCGTGAAATAACGTTCTATTAACGTTTAATTCCTGATGAAAACTCGGGAAATACCGTGTGGCATTCATCCTGCTGAATTGTTCGATTTTTAATCGGAATATAAAACGGCGCTGCATTTATGGGTGAAAATGTCACTCGGGCAATTCCCATTTATTTGACTTTTGAGTAACAAAATATAAACATTTGATGCGGACTAAATATGCAGAATGGACGAAAAATAACGCATTTTAATCGCGTTCAAAAAAACGTCGCCGGCGCGGTTATGTGCTTCATTATATGAAAAATTATGTTTTTAATAACAAGCAATTATGCCATTTGAAATAGTTGCGCGAATTTTTTGTGATTCGATTCAGCGCTCAACCCTGACAAATCAAGGCTTGCAGAGCATGCCGCCCGGATGATACAGATTTATACTGCGTCGCACCCAGGGCAGGTGAACGCTTCCACTGAATTAACATAAGCCTGTAATAAATGATTAAGTATTCTTTTCGCCGTGTTG
Organism: Serratia sp. ME47; assembly: GCF_903970925.1. Classification (NCBI taxonomy): domain Bacteria; kingdom Pseudomonadati; phylum Pseudomonadota; class Gammaproteobacteria; order Enterobacterales; family Yersiniaceae; genus Serratia; species Serratia sp. ME47. Next base: position 5,127 of record NZ_CAJCKE010000031.1, read on the forward strand.
CGACTTTGTACGGCGCAAAGAGTCTTTGAGGACTTTTTGGGTATGAAAAGTGTAAAAATTAGCCTGGCTTGGCAAATCCTGATCGCGTTGGTGCTGGGTATTATTGTTGGCGCGGTATTGCACAACCAGACCGAATCTCGTGAGTGGCTGGTGAGCAATATTCTCAGCCCGGCGGGTGATATCTTTATTCGTCTGATTAAGATGATTGTGGTGCCGATCGTTATTTCCACGCTGATCGTCGGTATTGCCGGCGTGGGGGATGCGAAAAAGCTGGGCCGCATCGGATTGAAAACCATTATTTACTTCGAAGTGATCACCACGATCGCCATCGTGGTGGGGCTCACCTTGGCCAACGTCTTCCAACCGGGCCACGGCATCGATATGTCGACGCTGACCACGGTGGACATTTCGCAGTATGAGAAAACCACCGAACAGGTGCAAAGCGGTTCGCACAGCCTGGTGGCGACCATTCTGTCGCTGATCCCGTCGAACGTCTTCTCGTCGATGGCCAAGGGCGACATGCTGCCGATTATCTTCTTCTCGGTGCTGTTCGGTCTGGGGCTGTCGTCGTTGCCGAAAGAGACCAAAGAGCCGCTGCTGAAGGTCTTCAAAGCCGTGTCCGAGAGCATGTTCAAAGTCACCCACATGATCATGCGCTATGCGCCGATCGGGGTGTTTGGTCTGATTTCGGTCACGGTGGCGAACTTCGGTTTCGCTTCGCTGCTGCCGTTGGCCAAGCTGGTGGTGCTGGTGTACTTCGCCATCGCGTTCTTCGCCCTGGTGGTGCTGGGGGCGGTCGCTCGGCTGTGCAACCTGCGCATCTGGACGCTGATCCGCATCCTGAAAGACGAACTGATCCTGGCTTATTCCACCGCCAGTTCGGAAACGGTGCTGCCGCGCATCATCGAAAAGATGGAGGCTTACGGCGCGCCCAAGTCGATCACCAGTTTCGTGGTGCCGACCGGTTACTCCTTTAATTTGGATGGTTCGACGCTGTACCAGAGCATCGCCGCCATCTTTATCGCCCAGCTGTACGGCATCGAGCTGTCGTTGGGGCAGGAGATCGTGCTGGTGCTGACGCTGATGGTGACCTCGAAAGGGATCGCCGGCGTGCCGGGCGTCTCGTTCGTGGTGCTGCTGGCGACGTTGGGCAGCGTCGGCATTCCGCTGGAAGGCCTGGCGTTTATCGCTGGCGTGGACCGTATCCTGGATATGGCGCGCACCGCGCTGAACGTCGTGGGCAACGCGCTGGCGGTACTGGTTATCGCCAAGTGGGAGCACCAGTTCGATCGCAAGAAGGCGCTGGCCTACGAAACGGAGTTCCTGGCGCAGAAGGTGAAGCCGGCCAATCAAGGCTAATCACCGGCTAGCGGGATATGAAAACGCCCCGGGCATCCGTGCCCGGGGCGATTTGTTTTTATGCCCTTTCAGCCTGCCACTTTCTTTTCTCTGCCCCCGCTGCGTCGCTTGCATCCCCGCTTAACAGAATCTAAAGTGTTACCAAATTATTGTAAATGATAATAGATGTTATTATCATTTTCATTTGATGATGTATGGAGACACACAAAAGCCGTTGAACGGCGGGGTATCGCCCGTTCGGCGCTTTTATTCAGGCTTATCAAAGGTAGGTAACATGTCGGACACCGCTTTGGCCTCTGAATGGTTGCAGCTGGCGCCAGCGCAGCTTGATTTCTGGGAAGAATACACCTTGCACCCTGGGCAGGCCTTATCCACCGTCGCCCATTGCACCGAACTGTGCGGCGCAATAGAGGAAGCGGCGCTCTGCCGGGCGATCGCCGCCACCCTCGCCGAGACGCAGGCGTTTGCCCTGCGCTTTGGCGAACGGCGTGGCGACCATCCTCCGCCGCTACGGCACGAGCCACAGCGCATACCGTCATTGCAACGTATCGATCTGCAAACGCATCGCGATCCCTGGCAGGCGGCGCAAAGCCTGATGCACGAGGATATCGCGCAGCACCGGGCGTTGCACCGCGAACCGTTAGCCGCCGCCTGGCTGCTGAAGCTGGGACCGGAGCGTTACCTCTGGTACGTGCGTGCGCACCATATTCTGGTCGACGGTTTCGGCATGGCGCTAATCGAACACCGCTGCGCCGCGCTATATGCGCACTACCTCGGCCAGGGGAGCGCGGGCATCCCTTTGGGTGCTTTCGCCCCCTTTCAACAGGCCGAGTTGGCCTACGTCGATTCAGAACGCTGCGAGCGCGATCGGCGCTTTTGGCAGGCCTATCTGCCGCCGTCGCAGGCGCTGCCGACGGTGCGTAAGGGCGGCGGGGAGTATGGCGTGCGACGCCTGAGCGTCAACCGTCGGTTGCCGACAGAAGTCGCGCAACGTCTGGCGCAGCAGTCGGAACGCAGTGGCATCAATTGGCCCGACTTGCTGGTGGCGCTGTCGGCGGCCTGGCTGTTTCAGGTCATGCCGCGCCACGCCCGGCAGGGCGATGCGTTGCCGATGTGGATGCCGGCAATGAATCGCCGCGGGCAAGCCGCCACCAACGTCCCTTCGCTGGCGGTTAATACCCTGCCGCTGCTGGTATCGCCGTCGCCAATGGAGACGCTGGGGAGCTTTCTGACCACCCTGACGCAGCAGCTGCGCGAGCTGCGCAGCCACGCCGGCTATCGTCTGCGCCAACTGGCCGCCGATCGCGGCGTGGATCCGAACTCGCGCTTCTTTATTTCTCCCTTCATCAACGTGCAACCCTTCGATGCGCCCCGTTTTGTCGGCTGTCGCGGCGCACGGCGCGTATTGGCCGGCGGCTCGGGCGACGGTTTCAACCTGACGTATCGCGGCCGCACCGACGCCCGCGATCTGCAGGTGGATATCGATATTTATCTGGAACAGTTCCCGACGGAGGATGCGCTGGACTATGGCGAGGCGCTGCAAGAATTTCTGCTGCGCGCGCTGCAGCGGGAAGCCTGGGAGCAACCGCTCGCGGCCCTGACGGCATTGCCCGCCTGATAACCTGCGGGCGGGGGATATCCCCGCCCGAGTGGTGTGGCTTCAGCTGGTCAGTAACGCCGCCACTTCGCGCGCATTCTTGCACGGCAAGAGCGCACTGCTCACCAGCCGGGTGCCGAAAGCGTCATTGAGGCGCTCCGCCACCTGTTTGATATGCGGCAGCTTCAGCCCCATGGCGATAAACGCCGTCTCTTCTCCCCATTCCGGGCGCGGCGTCACGCCGATCGCCTGCCAATAGATGGTCAGGATCTCTGCGCTGCGCGCCAAAGGCGCGTTCGGCGGCGGGGCTGCGCAGGCGTTCAGCGCCGGCGCGGTTTGCCGCTGGCTCAGGTCGGCGCGGATACGATGGCGGTCGGTTTTGCCGTTGGCAGACAGCGGCAGCGCCTCGGCGTGGATAAAGCGCGTGGGAATATGGGTACAGGGCAGATAGCCGGTGGCGAAGGCGCGGATCTCGGACAGCGGCAGCGGCTTGCCGTCGCGGGTCAGATACAGGGCGCCGAGCGCCGCCTCGTTGTTCTCTCCGCTGGGATAATCCACCACCACCATATCCCGGATCGCCGGATGGCGGCGCAGCACGTCTTCGATTTCCGGCAGCGAGACGCGCACGCCGCGGATCTTCACATAGCCGTTCACCCGGGTGGCGAACATGATGTTGCCGTCCGGACGGTAATAGCCCTGATCGCCGGTGCGGAAAGCGTGCTGCGGCTGCCCGTCCGGCCCTGCGAGGGTGACGAAGTCGTGCTGCTTCAGCTCCCCCTGCTCCAGGTAGCCCAACGCCAGGTTGACCCCGGCGGTATGGATGCGGCCGACCACGCCGGCCGGGCAGTGGCTGCCGTCGTCATGGCAGATGAAATAGCGGTTGGCCGGCAGCGGGCGGCCGTAAGGCACGGTGCCGCTCTCCTGCGGGGCGATCGGGTGCCAGATGCTCCAGATGGTGGTTTCGGTCGGCCCGCCGAGTGAGAACAGAGTGAGATCCGGGCGCAGAGTGCGCAGGGTTTGCACCGTCGCTGGCTTTATGTAGTCGCCGCCCTGCGCCACCAAGCGCAGCGAGCGCAGGCTGTCGGCCGTTTTACAGGTGAGCAGCATCTCCAGAATGGCGGGCACCGAGCACCACAGGCTGACCCGATGTTTTTCCACCAGTTGGTTCCAACTGATGGCGTCTTTTTCCTGATGCGGCGCCGGCAGCACCAGCGTGGCGCCGGCGCACAGCGAACCGAACAGATCGAACATCGACATGTCATGGTGCGGCGGCGTCACGGAAATAAAGACGTCGTCGGCGGTGACTCTCCAGCGCTGTTGGGTTTGGTGCACGACATTGGCGGTGGCGCGGTTGTTGAGCACCACGCACTTGGGTTTACCGGTGGTGCCGGAGGTATACAGGTAATAGCTCGCGGCCTGGCTGGCGCTGCGTTCCGTCAACGCCTGTTCATCCGGCAGCGCGGGCGCGCGATCCGTCGGCGTCAGCAGGGTAGCCGGCGTCACGCCGATCGGCGTCTCCAGATCGCCGCCGTGCACCACCAGCGTCGGCCGGCAGTTCTCCAGCAGGTAGGCGGTGCGCTCCGGCGGCGAGTTGATGTCGATAGGCACCCAGATCACCCCCTGTAGGGCGCAGGCGAGGCTGAAGATGATCTGTTCCGGGCTGCGCGGCAAATACAGCGCCACCACGTTGCCCGGCTGTACGCCGCGGCTCTGCAGGTTGGCGATCGCCGTGGCGATCCGCCGGCCCAGCTCGCGATAGGTCAGCGTCTGCTCGCCACAGATAAGCGCGTTGCCGCCGTTATGCGCGCCGAACAGCCGCTCGGCCAGCTGCGCCAGATAAGGATAAGGCGCGTAATTCGCTTCGCTGTCGTTGTGGCGGTAATGCGCCAGATCGATGAAATCTCGCGGGGCGATCGCCAGATCGGCGCGTTGGCAACTGTGCAGGATGCGCCGCTGCAAGGCCGCCAGCATGGCCGCTACCTGCTCGCCGTGCAGAGCCTGCTCGGCGTAATCCACGCACAGCTGCAGGTTTTTTTCGCTGTCCAGCGTCAGACGGATATCAATGGCGACCTGCGGCGTTTGGGTCAGGCCATCGTGGAAGCGCACCGGCGCCTCGGCCGGCAGCGTTTCCCAACCCAAACAGTTGGTCAGGATCACCGGCAGCGCCGGGCCGCCCTGGCTTTGGCCGAGCAACTGACGCGCCAGATCGACGCCGGAAAACGCCAGGTGATCGAGCGCGCCGAGCACATCGTCCTGCAAGGCTTGCGCGCGCTGGATAAAGTCTTCGCCATAGCGCGAATAGCGCACCGCCACGAAGCTGGAGGCGTTGCCCAGCGCGCCGTCGGCGGCGGGGAACGCCACCGGCACCCCGACGCACAGCTCCCCGTCGGTGGTCCAGTGGGCCAGCGTATCGAGGATCAGCGCCGAGAGCAGGCTGTTGCGCAGCAGCGCATGCGGCGATCCCAGGCGGCCGAGTTGTTTGACCGTGTCGTGCGGCAGCGTCAGGGTGGCGCGGCGATAGCGTGATGCGGTGAGATTGGCGAGCGGGGCGCGCCACGGCAACGCCGACGGGGTGGTAACATCCTGCAGCTTCTCGCGCCAATAGGCGGCATCGGCCTGGCGTTGCGCCGCCGATGCCGCAGGGGGCGGCAGCGCGGCGGCGGTCGGCGTCAGAGGGCGATCGTCGAACAGGCGCGCGATCACGGCGGAGATCCCCTGGCCGTCGAGGATCAAGGCATCAAAGCTGGTAAAGATCAGCGTATCGTACGGCGATCCCGTCGGATCCTGCTGTTCGGCAAGTTGGATCACGGCGATGCGCCACAGCGGTTGGCTCGGATCGTGGCGCTGGTGGGAGTAACGCTCGCGCAGTTGTTCCGTCTGGCGCTGCGCCGCTTCGTCATCCAGCGAGCGCAGGTCGTGGCGATCCAGATGCAGCGTGATTTCCGGGCGCACGTGCTGCGTGCCGCGCTGCATATCGATGCAGGTGCGCAACGCTGGGTAGTGCTGTACCAGCTCGGCCAGGCGCGCTTCAAGGCGCGGCACATCCCGCTGCCGGGCGCGGTATTCGCGGAAGTCGTGCATCGCCACGCCGCCGAGCGGCCATCGATCGCTGCGGCCGAGAAGATAGGCCTGCTGCAGTGCGGTTAATGGTGTCTCCATGGTGCTTCCCTATAGTCGCTAACCGATTAAAACGTGCCGGACGTCGCGCGCCCGGAAACCGATCTCAGTGCTGCGGCGCCAGCGCGGCGAGCAGCGTTTTCGCATGCCGTCCTGCCTCGGGCGAGCGTTGGCAGATCAATGCCGCCAGTGCCGCCGGAGAGGGATGCGCCGCCAGATCCTGCGCCGTCAGCGCCGCCGCCAGATATTTGTTGAGCACCGTCAGCAGCGCGTTCACCCCAGCATCCGGCAGAGGCAACCGGTGGATATCGTCGTGGTCGTGCAAGCCGGCCTCCGGAGCCACCCGCGCCAGCAGCCGGTGCAGCACCTGGCGCACCGGCGCCTGCTGCGCCAGCGCGTCGGGGGTACACTGCGCCAGCAGTTGCGACAGCGGGCGATCGAACGCCCCCGCTTGCCGCGCGGCCAGGTGCAGCAGCGCCCGGTAACAGGCCAGCAGGCGTGGCAGCGCGTGCTCGGGAAACGCGTCCAGCCGCACGTCCCAGTTGATCAGAATGCCGTCGTCGACGTGGGCGACCTGCGCATCCAGCGCGACCTGCGGCCCCTGAGAGATGACCCAGCCGAGAGGGCCGAAGGTGTTGGCGACCCGTTCGGAAAACAGCGTCTTGCCGCGGATGCCGAAACCGGCGGTAAACACCACCGGCGAAGGCTGCAGGCTGCCGTGCAGGCGTGACAGATCGCGCATCACGCTGACGCCGGGATAAGCTGCATGCTCGATCAGCTCCGCCAGCTGCGCCATCAGGCGTTGGCAGAAGGCGTTCAGGTTTTCCGTCGGGTTCAATTCCACGCCGAGCAATACCAGATTAGAGAAGTCGCCGACGAGGCGGTGCGCGTCTTCCCGTTCGCTCTCGCGGTGGAACAGCGGCACGTTGAGCCGGAAGCGCGTCATGTTCCAACCCTGGCTGACGGCCAGCGCGAACAGCGCCAGAAACAGCGTCGAGAGGGAGGTGTGGTGCCGCTTGGCCACGCTCTCCAGCGCGCGGCTTTCTTCTGCATTCAACTGGATGGCCAAACGATCGCTGCGGCAGCGGTCCGGCGTGCGCAGCAGGCGCGGCGCCGGCGGCACCTGCGCCAGGCGAGCACGCCACCAACGCTGGCCGCGTTCGCGCCGCTGGCGCAGCGCCTCGTCGGCGTTGCGTCGTTCGAGGTGATCGAAGTAGGCCGGCGGCGCGTCATGGGAGGGCGCCGCCGGACACTGGTGATAAAACGCCGTCAGATCCTCCATCAGCAGGCGAAAGCTCATGGCATCGCCGGCGATCATGTCGAGATCGACGTGCAAGCGGCTGCGCCCTTCCGGCAGCAGGCTCAGGCTGATATCGCAGGGAACGCCCTGTTCCAGCGGCAGCAGCTGGGTGCTTTTCGCCTGGCGTTTGGCGGCGAGCGCGGCCGCCAGCGTCGCTTCATCGGCGTGTCGCCAGTCGTCGAGATGCAAGGTATGCCGGGGACCGGGGGGCGCGATCGTCTGTCGGCCATCGTCGGTAATGCGCAGGCGCAGCAGCGGATGATGCAGGTACAACATCTCTACGGCCTGGCGGAGCCGAGCGGCATCCAGCTCGCCGCCGTCGAACTCCGCATACAGGTGGGCGGCCATGCCGCCCAGAGGGGGAGCGGACTGTCGGCCTACCCAATAGGCGGCCTGCATCGTGGTTAACGCTTTCATCGGGTATCCATTTTGATTCAGCCAACGAGACTGCAAGAATATATCCAAATGTTAATAGGAATGAAAATTATTATTATTTGATCCATTTGGCGCACGGGTGCTATCTATAAGGCGTTTTAGCAACACCGAGCAGAGAGGGCGTTGGGTGTGAATAATTTATCTATATTATTCTTAGCATTGAAATGATTGCTTGTTATTGCAGCGCTCGTTTTTCCTGCGAAAGTATAAGGGTTTCTGGCAGTTATCTTGTCAGCCCCCACACCTTTGTTGATAATGATTTGCATTAGAAAATGCAAAATATTATCATTCTTAACATTATTTTACGTTTTTATACAAGCTGCCGGCCGCTCCGCCGGCGGCTTGGCCGTGGACGGGGCCGCGCCCGTTCGGCCGCGAAAGACATGGGTTTGCCGCAGGGATAAGCAACAGCAAGGCCGGGAAGGCCGCAGCGTCATGATCTGTGTGAGTGTCGATGTAGGTTGTGTAAAAAAAAATCAAATTTTGTGCACCTCTGGGATGAAAGGAGAAGACATCTATGGGCAAGCATTTTGCGGCTCAACGGCATGAAAGCGTAGGAAACGGGGAAAAGGCGGGGTTGAAAGCCATTGGGGCATTTTCCTCCGTATTTTTAGGGGTTTGTTCACTGGCGATCGGTAACGTCAACGCGGCGGAAACGAAGAGCAACGAAACCTACCAGGACGCGGAAACCCTGCTGGTCACCGGTGAGAAGATCAAACGGTCCATTTTCGACACCGGCTCCAGCGTGCAGGTGTTCGACAGCAACCGCATCGCCTCGATGCCCGATGCGGTGCAGATCCCCGATCTGCTGCGCATGACCCCCAACGTGGTGGATCTGGGCATCGGCAACGAACTGCCGACCGTGCGCGGCATCGACGGTTCCGGCCCGAACGTCGGCGCCAACGCTTTCCTCAGCGGCACCCGCCCGCGCCTCAATCTGTCATTGGACGGCCGTTCGCTGACTTATAACGAACAGGCGTTCGGTCCGCAGTCGCTGTGGGATCTGGATCGCGTCGAAGTGTTCCTCGGCCCGCAAAGCTACATCCAGGGGCGCAACGCCATCGCCGGCGCCATCGTCATGGCCAGTAAGGATCCGACCTTCGAGTGGGAAAGCGCCTTCAAGGGCGGGGCCGGCAACCAGCACTCTTCACAGTTGGCGGCCATGGCGTCCGGCCCGCTGGTGGAAGATCAGCTGGCGTTCCGCGTCAGCGTCGATCGCCAGCGCCGCCGCAGCGAGGCCGATCTGCCGGCCTATGCGCCAGTGGGCGACCCGCGCGAAGTGGAAGCCACCACTGCCCGCGCCAAGCTGTTGTTCAACCCGGCCGGCCTGCGCGATCTGACTACCAAGCTGACCTTTAACCACTTCGGCAGCACCGCGCCACAGAACGAAAGCCTCAACCCGCAGCCGCACCCGACCAATCCGCGTCACGATCCGCGCCGCGCCGTGTTCAAAAGCAACATGAACAGCACCATCTGGGATCTGGCCTGGGAGGCCTCCGATGCGCTGACGTTTGAAAACCGCGTTATCTATACCGATTTCAACATCAACCGTCCGACCGCTTACAACATCCAATACGCCGAGATCGACGGCCAGGAAGTTCACGTAGAGCCGGTGGTGCGCTTCGGCGGCGCGGACAGCCGTCTGCACGGGCTGGCGGGGCTGCGTTACTTCCACGGTACGCAGGATGAGTTCGTCAACATCTTCGGCGGATCGACCTTCAAAGATAAAACCGATACCCATTCGGCGTTCGCCGAGCTGACCTATGCGCTGACGCCGCAGGTGGACGTGACCGCCGCCAGCCGGCTGGAACGCGAACACCGTCGCCGCGACGGCGGCAGCCAGGCGGTGCGTATCGACTTCGATGAAACTTACACCGTGTTCCTGCCGAAGCTGGACGTGGCCTGGAAACCGACGGATACCCAAACCTACGGCGCCAAGATCGCACGCGGCTATAACGCCGGCGGCGGCGGCATCACGATCGGCACGCCGGTGGTCAGCTACACCTACGGTTCCGAGTATGTCTGGAACTACGAGCTGTACACCCGCCATCACCTGAAAGACGCCAACGTGGTGCTGACGGGTAACATCTTCTACAACGATTACAAGGATATGCAGCTGCCGTACTCGCTGGGCGAGAACTCTAGCGTGATCCGCAACGCCGACAAGGTGGAAACCTACGGCGCGGAAATCGGCGCTACCTGGCAGCCGCGCTGGGATTTCGAACTGTTCGGCAACCTCGGCCTGTTGAAAACCGACATCAAGAAGTTCTCGGGCAGCGGCGTGGAAGGGCATGAGCTGGCGCGCGCGCCGGCTTACACCGCCAACATGGGCGCCAAATATCAGTTCCTGAAAGGGTGGGAGCTGAGCAGCAATGTGGCGTTTACCGACTCCTACTATTCGCAATACGACAACGACTCGCGCGGGCGCATCGGTTCCTATTGGACGGCCAACGCCCAGCTGGCTTACACCTTCGACTACGGTCGCGCCACGCTGTATGCGAAAAACCTGTTTGATTCCGACCGCCGCGAGATGGTCAGAAGCAATGACATTTACACGGCGACGCTCCAGCGAGGCCGCCTGGTCGGCGCAGCGGTTGAGCTGACTTTCTAACGCTATCGCGGTGACGGGGGACGAATGTCCCCCGTTTTATGCGCTATCCCGGCACGGCCGGGCAAAGGAGATAACGCAGTGATCGGTGATTTTGACAGCATTCTGAGCGATGAAGAGGCCCAGCGGCTGGAGAGCGCGTTTCAGGCGCTGGGCGCGGGGGCGGCGAACGGCGAGCGGCCGGTAAGCGAAGCCGAAGAACGGGCATGGTTTGCCCATCTGCAGCAGGGTGACGCACGCGGGCAGCGGGCGCTGGCCTGGCGCCTGACGGGAGAGGTGGATATCGCCCAACTGACGGCGGCGCTGCAGGCGCTGGTGCGGGAAACGCCGGGCGTGAACGTGCATTACGTTTTTGATGACGAAAACGGTCTGATTAAACGCGCCGCCGATTCGGCGCCGTTGCCGGTGAGCCTGCGTCAGGTGGCGGATGAACAACACGCCATGGATTGCCTGCTGCAGGCGCAGGCGGCGCCGTTTGAACTGGAAGGCGAAGCGCCGCTGCGCTTCTTGCTGTTGCTCACGCCGGGCGGTGACGTGATGTTGGGCGCGGTCTTGCATGACATCCTGGCGGAAACGCTGCCGTGGCGCCACCTGCCGGCGATGATGTCCGCCCGCTATAACGGAGATGCGATGCCTCTGCCTTTCGCGGCGGAGCCGGTCGAGCTGCCGGAAATCCCGGAGCCACAGCTGCCCTGGGCGCGACAGGCGGTCTCGCTGCAGGATTACCGCAGCCCGGCGCAGCGTGCTGAAGCGTTGCCGCCGGTGGGCGCGCGCGTGGTCACGCGCATTGCGCGCTCGCTGTTGCCCGCCAACGACACGCCGCGGGCCTTGCTGGCGGCGGTGGCGGCGCGTTTTGCCGAGTTCGTCGCCACGCAGGCCGGCGGGCAAGCGGTGCAGCTGTGCGTGCCGGCGGCTGAGACGGCGGAGTGCGTCGGCCTGGAACTGGGCCTGACGGCAGCGCCGCTGATGCGCCTGACCGTACGTCACGGCGACGGCGATGCCGGGCAACGGCTGCTGGCGCAGACCGTGGCTGAACAGCCGGATCCGCAGCGGGCGCAGCTGCTGGTGGCCTGGCGCGACGATCTGGCTGCAGAGTGGCGGTTGGAAGGCGTTCACGCCGAACGCCTGTTGCTGCCGCCGCTGCATACGCCGTTTGAACTGGCGCTGCTGTTGAGCTCGCCCGAGGCGGAAACGCTGACGCTGGAGCTGGTCACCGATCCGCGTCTGTCTCCGCACGCGGCGCCTTTCCTGCTGGAGCAGTTCAGCGCGTTCCTGGCCGGGCAGCGGATTGCCGTCGCATTGCCGGCGGCTGAGGCCGTTTCCCCGGCGATGGCCGCGCCGGCGGCGAACGGCGACGCGGACGAAAGCATTGCATCACTGATTTTGCAGGCGTTCAGCGAGGCGCTGGCGGCGCCGGAAATGACCCTGGATGAAGACTTCTTCGATCGCGGCGGCCATTCGCTGGTCGCCACCCGGGTGATCGGCCGCTTGCTGAGCCTCCATCAGATCGAAATCAATATTAACGATCTGTTCAGCCATCCGACGGCGCGCGGGCTGGCGGGGTACGCCAAACGCCTGAACGTCGCGCAGCCGAATGCCGCACCGACGACCGCCGACGATCATGATCGGGCGCAGGCGCCGCTGTCGTTGGCGCAGGAATCGTTGTGGAAGGTGTATGAAGCCTTTGGTCATGACGAGATCTTCAACCTGCCGTTCTCCCTGCGTTTCTTCGATGAGGTGGATGAAACGGCGCTGCGTCAGGCGTTTATCGACGTCATGACTCGCCATACCGTGCTGCGTTCACGCTTCGTCGAGCAGCAGGGGGAGGTGGTGCAGGTGGTGGTGCCGGCCGCCGAACTGTCGGATTACCAATGGTTCCGCTTCTCTCAGGAAACGCCGGCGGGCAACGCCGCCGCCCTGTTGGCCAACGCCGGCCAGCACCGTTTCGATCTGGCCGCCGAGCTGCCGCTGCGCGTCACGCTGCTGCGCGATGCGGACAACGGCCAGCAGCTGCTGTCGCTGCTGTTCCACCACGTGGTATTGGATGAATGGTCGCTCAACCTGATGATGGATGAGCTGGGCGTCGCCTATCGCCATCGCGTCGTCGGCCAGGCGCCGCAGTGGAGCGGACAGCCGCCGCAGTTTCACACCTTCGCCCGGCAGCAGCGGGCCTCCGGGGTGCAGCAGCAACATCTGGATTACTGGCTCGACGCGCTGCGCGGCGCGCCGGTCGGCCAGCCGATCTTCCGGCAAGAACCGTCCACCCATCCGGCGGTGCCGGCGCCGGCGGACGTCAACGGCGGCTGGCTGGAGTTCGAGGTCGATCCCGCCGTGGCGGAAGGCCTGTATCAGCTCGCTCGCCGCAACAACGCTTCGTTGTTTAACGTAGTGTATGCCGGGATTACCTCGGCGCTGCGCCTGCTGGGCGGCCCGGCGGATCTGCTGGTGGGCACCTCGACCTCCGGCCGTAACGACGCCGAGTTCTTCGATACCGTCGGCTACTTCACCACCGTGGTGGTGCACCGCGTGCGCTTCGACGAAGGGCTGACGGTCGCCGGGTTGGTCAGTCAGGTGAAAAACACCATCAATGGCTCGCTGCCATACACCGACATTCCGATCGACCTGGTGGAAGAAGGGCTGTTCGGCGTGGATGCCGACCGCAAAAACCACATGTTCGAAGTGTTCATCCAGATCCACAGCCGCATCAAGCTGAACGGCGAGTTCCGGCTGCAGGACGGCCGTGCGATCGCCTACCGTCAGGTGGAGCCGGAGAAAGCCGAATCGCTGCTCGGCCTGCAGTTTGAGGTGATGGAAGACGATCTGGCCGGGAAGAAATCCCTGCGGGTGATGATGACCTATCGCCAGGATCACTACAGCAGGGAGCAGGCCACTCTGATCGCCGACGGCGTTCAGCACGTCTTTACCCAGTTTGCGCAGCACATCGCTGGCGATATCGCTCTGGCGGCGCTGCCGCCCGGGCCGCAGGCATGACGTTGTTTCACTCTAACCGAAAGCATGATTTTCAAGGAGATAAAAGGATGTCTGGAACCCTAGCAACCCCGCGCGCGTTACTGTCGCTGCTGGTGGCGGCCTCTCTGGTGGTCGCCGGCGCCGCGCAGGCGGACGATGCCGGCATCAAACCGCAGGACATCAAGCGCCAGGCGCTGTCGTCGGCGGTGGTGGAGATGGCCTACAGCACCTCGCAGCAGGCGCTGTTCGTCAGTGCGCCGGACTGGAAGGAAGAAGCGCGCTCCCGCGTGCTGCGGCTGGATCCCAACACCCTGGCGATCAAGGCGGAGATCCCGCTGCAGGTGAAAGGCTTCGGCGTGGCGCTGAACGATGCGGGCAATCGTTTGTACCTGACGCAGGCCTTCAACGGCGAAGTCGGGGTGGTGGACACCACCACCAACCATGCGCTGGGCAGCATCAAGCTGCTGGATAAAGCGGTGCTGGAGCAGGCCTACAAGCAGGCGGGCATCAGCGGCAAGCGCCTGGATTTCCTGCTGGCGGAGCTGAAGAAGTTCAAGATCACTGAGGACTACCTGTACCGCATCCGCGAGATTAAATATGACGCGCAAAGCGGCCGCCTGTTCCTGCCGGGGCTGGGCTTCGGCGTCGACAGCGTGCTGTACGTGGTCGATACCAAGGCCGGCAAGCTGGAAAAAGTGATCCCGGGCTTCGGTTACAACGCGGTGGGCATCACGCTGGATGAGAAGGGCCGCAGGGTGTTCGTCTCCAACATGCAGGGGCAGGTGATCACCCTGAACGCCGACACGCTGGCGATCGCCGCCACGCACGAGGTGCAGGCCGATCAGTTGCTGAACCTGGTGTATGACCCGGCGAGCAACCGCCTGTTGGGCGTCGATCAGGGCATCGACCGCGACGACTACCGCAACCATCATCTGGGGCGCGACTACGTGAAGCGCAGCAGCGGCCACCGGGTGTTTGCGCTGGATGCGGACAGCGGCAAGGTGCTGGCCAGCGAACTGACGGATGAAGTGCCGATCGGTCTGCTGCTCGACGAGCGCAGCCAGCGGCTGTATGTCGCCAACCGCAAGGGCGTGCGCGTGGATCACGGCGCCGGGACGCTGACGGTGTTCGACGCCAAGACCCTCAAGCGCCTGCAAACCGTGGACCTGCCGCCGCACCCTAACAGCCTGGCGTTGGATCCGAAAGGCGATGCGCTGTTCGTAACGGTGAAAAACGACGGCGCTGCCACTAAGGCCGGCAAAGCCGAAAGCGTGGTGCGCATTCAGCTACACACCAAATAACTGAATGGAAAGATAAAAAAAGGGCGCCGCGGCGCCCTTTCTCGTGGCTGACAAAGGAGGAAAAAGCGTGGTTTTTCCTCCTTTGTGGTTATCAGCCGAAAATCAATGAATTGATTTTCCTTGTTTTCTATCTGTCGCCTAATGAAAGCCCGGCAACGTCATCCGCTTTGTCATTTACCTCAAGGGGTGCTGAGCACCCCTTTGTCGTTGGTTCATGTCATCAGAAGTGGGTGTTGATGCTCATGTAGTAGGTGCGGCCCGGTTCGTTGTAGGTGGCCGCGCCCGCACCGGCGATGTTGATCGCGCCGGTGTTCGGGTCGCCGACGTTCTGCGCGTTGCCGGCGCGGAACTGGCGTTTATCGAACAGGTTGTCGATGCCGGCGGTGAGGCTGACGTTTTTGGTCAGATCATAGGTCGCGCTGGCGCCGACGACGGCGTAAGGGCTAACCTCGCGGGTTTCGCCGCCGGTGGCCGGTTTACCCTGGTAGTTGTACTTCTTCGGCTTCTGCCGGCCGTACCAGGTCAGGGTGGACTGCAGCGACAGATCCTGCGTGGCCTGCCAGCTGAGGGTCGAGTTGACGGTGAACTTCGGGATCACCGACAGGTAATCGCCGGTGGTCTTGTTCTTGTTCTCGATCATGTAGGTGGCGTTGTTGCTCCAGGTGACGGTCTCGCTGACCGGCACGTTCAGCGAGCCTTCCAGCCCTTGCACCACCGCCTTCGGCACGTTTTCCCACTGATAAATGTTAGTGAGGCCTTTTTTGCCGTTCGTGGTACCAATAGGGCTAGATCCAGATTCGATTTTGTTGCGGTAATCGTTGCGGAAGTAAGTCACGCCGGCCAACCAGCCGTCGTTGTGGAACTCCAGCCCGATCTCTTTGTTAACGCTGGTTTCCGCTTTCAGATCGTCGTTGCCCAGTAAGTAGCAGTAGCGGGAACTGTCTGTACAACCTTGTCCACGGCTGAACAGAACATAGTTACCGTTGGTTTGGAACAGGTTGGGTGCTTTATAGGAGCGTGCGATGCCCATTTTCAGCGTGAAGTAATCACCCAGTTCCTGCGATAGGTTCAGCGCCGGGCTCCAGTTATTGCCAGATTCCGAATGCAGATCGTAGCGTAGGCCCGGCGTCAGCATGGTGGTGTCGGTCAGCTCAATGTTATCTTCGGCAAACAGCGAGAAGATATGAGCAGATGAGTAAGGGCTGCGGCTACTACCGCTGGTATTAGGGAGTGCGCCACCTTCGTCCAAGGATTGAGCCACCGAGCTACCGTCCTTCATTCGCTGCTGAGACCACTCGGTACCCAGCGTAGCGGTTTGCGCGACGCCCAGCTCGAACGGCACGCTGACTTCGCTGTGCGCCAGGAAGTCATCCAGCTTGGTGGTGCCGAAACCGGTGTTCTTGGTATCGAAGATGCCTTCGGTGCCGCCGGCCAAGCCTTCGTTCAGGCGGGTGTTGCGGGTGCGTTCGAACTGCACGTAGTTGTTGGTGCTCACGCCGTTGTCCCAGGCGCCGCGGTGGGTCAGGCCGAAGGTTTCACGGTAGATGCGGTTGGTCTCTTTGCCGTAGTTGTTCTGCACCAGGGCGTTGGTGTTGGTGTTCTGGGTATCGCCGGCGTACAGGTTGCCCTGGCGGCCATAGGCGTATTCGAACTCCAGCGACTGCAGATGGGCGAAATCCCAGTGCAGCAGGGCGTCGATGTTTTTATCGATAACCCCTTCGCGGCCAGCGGGAACGCTATTTTCATAACTAGGAGTGGTTGCTGTGGCTGCAGCACGGTACGACTTATGCGATTCGTTAATGTCCCAGGCGTCGGCCTGCGTTTTGCTGTAGCCGCCGAACAGGCGGAAGCTCAGGGAATCGCTCAGCGGGCCGGACAGGCTGAAATCGGTACGCTTGGTGGCGCCTTCCTGCTTGTGCTGCGGCACGTTGAAGTAGCCGTTCAGCGAGCCGTGCAGCGCATCGCCGGCCTTCTTGGTGATGATGTTGACCACGCCGCCCGCGGCGCCGTTGCCATAGCGCGCCGCAGCCGGGCCGCGCAGCACTTCGATGCGTTCGATCATTTCCGGCGGCACCCAGGCGGTATCGCCGCGTGAGTCACGTTCGCCGCGCCAGCCCTGACGCACCGAGTTGCGGCTGGAGGCCGGTTTGCCGTCGATCAGAATCAGGGTGTTTTCCGGGCCCATGCCGCGGATATCGATCTGGCGGTTGTTGCCGCGCTGGCCGCTGGTGGAGTTGCCGGTCAGGTTAACCCCGGGCATGGTGCGGATCAGCTCGCTGATGTCGCGCGCCGGCGGGCGTTTCTTGATCTCGTCGGCGGTGATGGTGGATACCCCCGGCGCCTGCAGGTTCTGCCGGGCGGCGGTCACGACGATGGTGTCTTCGCCGCGCGGCTTTTTATCCGCTGTGCCGCTGTTTTCTTCCGTGGTGGGGGTGTCGGTCTGCTGCGCGGCGTTGGCGAACGCGGACGCGCCCAATCCCAAGCCGATAAGAGTGGCCAAAGAATAACGTGATAGCTTGCTTTTCATTTGAGTGCCCTACCTTGCTGCCCTCCCTCGCCGAATGGGGGAAAGGCGGTTGTAGTTTTTGTGTAGTCGGAATAGAAAATCGGCTGCGGCAAGGGATGCCATTGATGTATCCCCGATCCCTGTCCGTTGCGCGCAATACCAGCACGATCTCCAAGCCTTACACACTATTGCAAATGCAAATTATTATCAATAGTATTTGGCCTACAGTGTGTTCGGGCGGTGGCCGGCGATAGGGAAAAGTCGACGTTCCCGGTGCCGCCAACTACAAAATGGGTAGGCGTTGTGAATACAGAACTAGAGTCAGAAAGCAGCAGATTATTGGCCAGCAGCAATGCGGGCAGTCCAGGGTGGTGGTTGACGGTGGCACGACGCGGTACGCCATGGGTAGAACCGGCGGGTAACGGCCGGTGGCGAACCACCTTTTTCTGGCGCGATCCGCAGGGATGCGAATTGACTTCCGCCTACCGCCGGGTGTGGATCAACATCAACTGCCTGACCGACCACCATCAGCCGAATCCGCCGCAAAGCCTGCTGCGTTTGGCCGGTACCGACGTATGGTACTGGCAGACCGAGCTGAACGGCGCCTGGCGCGGCAGCTACTGCTTTATTCCTTGTTTTGACGAGCGGCCGCCGGCGTTCAGCGACGACGACGCGCACGCCAACATGCACAACCTGCGTCACTGGTGGCACCAGGTGTTCGCCTGCGCCACTCCCGATCTGCTTAACCCCTATCGCTCCTGGCAAAGCGCCAGCGGCCACAGCGTTTCCGGTCTGCACATGCCGGATGCGCCGCCGCAGCCGGTGTGGCGCTCGTTCGATGAGTATGAGATCGCCAGCGGGCGCTGCACGCCGCCGCTGCCGGCGCGTTTGCAGCGCCATACCTGGCAGAGCGAGCGTCTGGGCAACAGCCGCGATGTCTGGATCTACACCACCGGCGACAGCAAGCCGGCCGAACGCCCGCTCGCGATCCTGCTCGACGGCCAGTTCTGGGCGAAGCAAATGCCGGTCTGGGCGCCGTTGATGCAACTGACCCGCGAGGGGGCGTTGCCGGAAGCGGTGTATGTGCTGATCGACATCATCGATCTGCCGCACCGGGCGCGTGAGCTGACCTGCAAGGACGATTTCTGGCTGGCGGTGCAGGAAGAACTGATGCCGCAACTGGCCGAATGGGCGCCGCACAGCGACAATCCGGCCGAGACGGTGGTGGCGGGGCAAAGCTTTGGCGGCCTGGCCTCTCTGTACGCCGGGCTGCGCTGGCCGCAGCGCTTCGGCGCGGTAATCACCCAGTCCGGCTCCTATTGGTGGCCGCGGCGCGACATGCTGCAGCTGCCGAGCATTCCCGACGACGCCTGCTGGCTGATGCAACAGGTCGAACGCCACGGCCTGGGCAACCACGGCGCGCTGAAGGTATTTATGGAAGCCGGTACGCAGGAAAAGCTGGTGCATCAGGTCAGCGGGCATATGGCGGCGCGCCTGAGCGAAGCCGGCCATCGGGTGCACTACCGGGTGGTGGAAGGCGGGCACGACGCGCTGTGCTGGCGCAGCGGCCTGACCGACGGGCTGCAGGCTGTGTGGGCTTCCGCTTTCGCCACCGCTTATCCGGCATCGGTAACGACAGCGGCACAAGGAACGCAGGATGGAAAGCCTGAATCCGTTCGATGATCAACAGCAGCGCAGCCTGGTGCTGCGCAACGTACAACAACAATACAGTTTGTGGCCGGATTTCCGCGCCATTCCACCCGATTGGACGATCGTATTTGGCCCGGCGGCGCGCACCGAGTGCGCCGAGTGGCTGGAACAGCATTGGCAAGATATTCTGCCGGTCGCAGCACGCAAGGCGTGACCGGCGCCTGGTAATCACGGGAGCAATAAGCAGTGTCACACACCCCTAACTCTCTCAGCGGCCCGGCGCTTGCGGGCGAATGGCCGCTGGTCGCGGCGCAACCCGGCATCTGGGTCGCCGATCAAATCTCTCCGCATCGCAATGCTTACGCGGTGGCGCATGCCATCGAACTCAACGGCCCCGTCGCCGTGGAGCCCCTGCTGCAGGCCATCACTCAGGGCCTCGGCGAGGTGGACATGCTGCGGCTGCGTTTTGCGGAACGCGACGGCGTGCCGGTGCAATGGCTGGATGACTCGCTGGCGGTGCATGCGCCGGAACTTGTCGATCTGACGACATCGCCGGATCCCGAAGCCGCCGCTCGCGCGCTGATGGACATCGATCTGGCGAGCGATCTGCGCGCCGGCAGCGGCGCACCGCTGTATCGCCATGTGGTGATGCGCCTGGCGGACGATCGCTGGTTCTGGTATCAGCGTTATCACCATCTGCTGGTGGACGGTTTCAGCTTCACCGCCATCGCTCGCCGCGTGGCGGCGATTTATACCCATCTTTGCCGCGGCGACGCGCTGGAGCCGACGCCTTTCACGGCGTTCAGCGACGTGGTGGCGGAATACCAGGCTTACCGGCAGGCGCCGGCCTGGCAACGCGACGCCGATTTCTGGCGCGAAAAAGCGCGGCAGCTGCCGCCGCCGGCCACGATCTGCCCGCAGCCGCTGGCCGGGCAAACGCCCACGCCGCGCATCCACCGGCTGGAACAGCGCTGCGATCCGCAGGCCTTCGCCGAACTGGTGCAGTGTGGCGCGCAGCAGAAGCTGAACGCCGCCGATATGGCGGTGGCGTTGGTGGCGCTGTGGGTGTCACGCCTGAGCGGCCAACCGAGCTTCAGCGCCGGTTTTATCTTCATGCGCCGTACCGGCTCGGCCGCCCTGTGCGCCGCCGGCCCGGTGATCAACGTGCTGCCGATGGAGATGCATCTCGAGCCGCAGGCCACGCTGTATGAGGCCGCCGCACGCATCAGCCGCGAGCTGAAAACGGTGCGCCGCCATCAGCGCTACGACGCCGAACAGGTGCAGCGCGATCTGGGGCGCATCGGCGACGGCGAACCGCTGTACGGCACGGTCTTCAACTTCAAAATGTTCGATTACCAGCTGGATTTCGCCGGCATCGAGGGCATTACCCACGATCTGGCCTCCGGGCCGGTGCGCGATCTGGAGATTGCGCTGTTTATCGATGAACACCACCAATTGAAGGTGGAGCTGCTGGCCAATGCCGAACGTTATAGCCGCCAGGAGCTGCAGGCGCACCTGCAACGGTTGCCGCTGCTGCTGGCGCAGTTCGCCGCGCAGGCAACGTTGCCGATCGGCGAGGCCGATATGCTGACCGCCGACGATCGCGCGCTGCTGGCGCGGATCAACGACACGGCGCATCCGGTGCCGGCGACCACGCTGAGCCAATTGCTGGCGCAGCAGGCGCAAGCCACGCCGGACGCGCCGGCGTTGGCGGATGCGCATTTCAGCTTCACCTACCGCGAAACGCGCGAGCAGGTCACGGCGCTGGCGCGCCAGCTGGTGGCGCAGGGCGTGCGGCCGGGCGACATCGTGGCGGTGGCGCTGCCGCGCTCGGTGTTCCTGTCGCTGGCGTTGATGGCGATCGTCGAAGCGGGCGCCGCCTACCTGCCGCTGGACACCGGTTATCCGGACGAACGGCTGGCGATGATGCTGGAAGACGCCGCGCCGCGGCTGGTCATCACCAACCCGGCGCAGCAGGCGCGTTTCGCCGACAAGGGCGAAATCTTGCTGTATGACGCGCCGCTGACGGCCGATCACGCCGCCGGGGTGGCGATCGCGGGCCCGACGCCGGACCATGCGGCCTATATCATCTTTACCTCCGGCTCCACCGGGCGCCCGAAAGGCGTGCTGGTCGGCCATCAGGCGATCGTCAACCGCTTGCTGTGGATGCAACACCAGTACCCGCTGGGGGCGGACGACGCGGTGCTGCAGAAAACGCCGTGCAGTTTCGACGTCTCGGTGTGGGAATTCTTCTGGCCGCTGATGGTTGGCGCCCGGCTGGTGATGGCGCCACCGGAGGCGCACCGCGATCCGCAGCAGCTGCAACAGCTGATCGCTCAACACCGCATTACCACGATGCACTTCGTACCGTCGATGCTGGCGGCTTTCGTTGCCGCCCTGGACGACGACGTGGCGGTGGCGAGCTGCGCCGCGCTGCGCCAGGTGTTCTGCAGCGGCGAAGCGCTGCCGGCGGAGCTGTGCCGCCTGTGGCAAAGCCGCACGGCGGTGCCGTTGCACAACCTCTACGGCCCGACCGAAGCGGCGGTGGACGTGACCTGGCATCCGGCCTACGGCGAGGCGCTGGCGAAGGTGACCGGCGCCAACGTGCCGATCGGCCTGCCGGTGTGGAACACCGGGCTGCGCATTCTTGACGCGCGTCTGCGGCCGGTGCCGCCGGGCGTGGCGGGCGATCTGTATCTGACCGGCGTGCAGCTGGCGCACGGCTACCTTGGCCGGCCGGATCTGACCGCCAGCCGCTTTGTCGCCGATCCGTTCGGCGAGGGCGGGCGCATGTACCGCACCGGCGACGTGGCGCGCTGGCTGCCGGACGGCGCGGTGGAATATTTGGGCCGCAGCGACGATCAGCTGAAGATCCGCGGGCAGCGTATCGAGCTGAGCGAAATCGACCACGCCTTGCTGTCGCTGCCGGGCGTGCGCCAGGCGGTGACGCACGCGCTGGTGCTGCAGGGCACGCCGGTGGACGCCGGCGGCGATGCGCGCCAGCTGGTAGGCTATCTGGTGATGCAGCCCGGCGCGAACTGGGATGCGGAAGCCCTGCGCGCGGCGCTGGCCGACCGCCTGCCGCCGCACATGGTGCCGGTGGCGCTGGTGGAAATGAGCGATTTGCCGCTGAGCGCCAACGGCAAGCTGGATCGCAAGGCCTTGCCGCAACCGCAGGGCGGTGAACGCAAGGCAGGACGGCCGCCGCAGGCCGGGCTGGAAAGCGAGATCGCGGCGGTGTTCGCCCGCTTGCTGCGGCGCGACCAGGTGTTCGCCGACGACGATTTCTTCGCGCTCGGCGGCCATTCGCTGCTGGCGATGCGTCTGGCGGCAGAGCTGCGCCGCGATCTGGGCAAGGCGGTGTCCGTCGGCCAGGTGATGGTGGCGTCGCGCGTTGAGCAGTTGGCGGCCTTGCTGGCGGAAGATCGTACGCAGGAAGAGGCCGATCGCAGCGGATTCGACAGCGTATTGCCGCTGCGCGTCACCGAGGGGCCGACGCTGTTCTGTCTGCACCCGGCGTCCGGTTTCTCCTGGCAGTTCAGCGTATTGCCGCGCTATCTCGATCAGCACTGGTCGCTGGTCGGTATCCAGTCGCCGCGGCCGGACGGCCCGCTGGCGCTGAGCGAAGATATGGATCAGGTGGTGGATGCCCACCTGCAGACGGTGTTGCAGGTACAGCCGCACGGGCCGTACCACTTCATCGGCTACTCGCTGGGCGGCACGCTGGCCCAGGGCATCGCCGCCCGGCTGCAGGCGCGCGGCGAGCAGGTGGCGTTCCTCGGCCTGCTGGATACCTATCCGCCGGAGACCCAAAACTGGGACGTGATGCTGGACGACAACGTGTTGAAGGAAGTGCAGCGCGAGCGCGAACAGTTCCTGGCGGTGTCGCAGGATACGCTCGATCCGGCGCTGGGCGAGACGCGCACCCTGATGTTCGACAACATCGAAGCCAACTACGCCGATTCGGTGCGGTTGCTGTCGCACACGCGGACCGCCCGCTTCCACGGCCAGGCGACGCTGTTCGTCGCCAAACGCACGTTGCAGGCAGGGATGGACGTGCAGCAGACCTGGTCGCAGTACGTTGATGCGCTGCAGGCGCACGAGCTCGACTGCGCGCATGTCGATATCGTTTCGCCGGCGTCGTTCAAAGTGCTGGGGCCGCTGCTGAACCGGATTTTGCGCACGCTGTAATAACGCCCGTCATCTCGCCGCCAGGCACGGGGATTGCCCCGCGTTTGGCGGCGTTTCTTGCGTCCGCTCACAATTGAATATCAATGATTTCTATTATCATTATTGATTTCGTTATCTGTGCTAGCATAGCGCTCCGCAACTGCAGAATCCCCGTTTAAAGATGTGGTGAACAACCGATGAGTAGCAAACCCTCCATCCTGCTTGATTTTAGCCTGCTGAAAACCCACCGGGCCTTTCGCGCGGTATTCTGCGCGCGTTTCATCTCCATTGTGGCGCTGGGGCTGATGGCGATCGCCATCCCGGTGCAGATCCAGGCGCTGACCGGTTCCACCCTGCAGGTCGGGTTGGCGGTGACGCTGGCCGGCGGCGGCATGTTCGCCGGGCTGCTGATGGGCGGCGTATTGGCCGATCGCTATGAGCGGCGCCGGTTGATCCTGTTCGCGCGCTCCACTTGCGGCATCGGGTTCGTCGGCCTGTGCCTCAACGCCCTGTTGCCGTCACCTTCGCTGGCGGCCATTTATCTGCTGGCGGTGTGGGACGGTTTCTTCGGCGCCGTGGGGGTGACGGCGCTGCTGGCGGCCACGCCGGCGCTGGTGGGCCGCGAAAACATCGTGCAGGCGGGCGCTATCAGCATGCTGACGGTGCGCTTCGGCTCGATTCTTTCCCCGGCCATCGGCGGCCTGGTGATCGCCCATATGGGCATCGCCTGGAACTACGGCCTGGCGGCGTTCGGCACCCTGTTGACGTTGCTGCCGCTGCTGAGCCTGCCGCAGCTGATGCCGCCGCCGCAGCCGCGGGAACATCCGCTGCGCGCGCTGGCGGGCGGTTTCGCCTTCCTGTTCCAGAACAAGGTGATCGGCATGGTGGCGCTGATCGGCGCGTTGCTGACCATGGCCAGCGCGGTGCGCGTGCTGTACCCGGCGATGGCGGAAAGCTGGCGCATCGACGCAGCCCACCTCGGTTATATGTACGCCGCCGTGCCGCTCGGCGCGACTATTGGTGCGTTCACCAGCGGGCGCGTGGCGCACGTGGCGCGCCCCGGTTGGGTGATGCTGCTGACGGCGATCGCGGCTTTCGCCTCTATTGGCCTGTTCGGCCTGATGCCGTGGTACAGCCTGGCGTTGCTGTGCCTGGTGGCGTTCGGCTACCTGAGCGCGCTGAACTCGCTGCTGCAATACGGCCTGATCCAGGGCCTGACGCCGGACAATTTCCTTGGCCGCATCAACGGCCTGTGGACGGCGCAGAACGTGGTGGGCGATGCGCTGGGCGCGTTGCTGCTGGGGGCGATGGGCGCCTTTATGCTGCCGGCGATGAGCGCCAGCGGTTTCGGCTTCGGCGCGGCGCTGCTCGGCATCCTGTTGCTGTTCGCCATGACCGGTTTGCGCCAGGTTACGCTGCACAAACCGGAGCCGCAGCCCGCCACAGAAAAGTAGTCGAACGCGTTAAGACAACGCTGTGGGATCAAATAAAAGGCTGCGTCCCACCCTTGCACGTGAGCGCCGCTGGCGGTCATTTGGGCGCGCAGCAAGGCGCGAGTCGTGAGGTTTGGTGGGCCAAATAAGCGACTCGCAACACCGATGCGCGTCCAAATGGCCCCAGCCCTTCGGGTCGCGCCCCAAAAACCCGTACTCCGCGTTGTCGGGCTGGAACATAGGCCCGCTATGCCCTGCACCCTCCGCCTTGATTACGGGCTTTTGGGTCTGCGACGGCGCCACGGTCAAGGGTGGGGCGCAGCCTGGCTTATCATCGGCATGCGTAAAACCCACAGCGTTTATGTCATGATTTCGAAATGAAAGAAGTGCTTACGTTTATTGACATAGCAAATATCGGCGAGTAATTTAGCGCGGAATCAACTCAAATGATAATCATTATTATATTGGTTATCACTTCAAATTCTTGAGGGCGAAGCGATGGTTACTGCCGTGAACGACATCAATCGAAAGGAAATGCAGGAGCGCGAAGAACACCGGTTCGCCGCTGATTTTTCTCCGGCGTCGGGCTTCTTCTTTACCTCCCCTTACCGCAGCTTGACCACCACCGGTTGTTTCAGCCGCATTCGCCTGCCGGCCGCGGACGGCGCCGATCTGAACGGCGAGTTCCAGCGCCGCGTGCGGCAGGCGTTTGCCGAGGCCCGTCAGGCCGGCATCAAAAAGCCGCTGCTGTGCGGCGCCATCCCGTTCGATACCCGGCAGCCTTCGGCGCTGTTTGTTCCCCAGCAGAGCCGCTGGTTCGACCGCGCCGCCTTTATGGCCGGCGTTCGGCCTTCGGCGAACGGCCCTGAACTGGCCGGGGTGACGGAGCTGCCGCCGCAGCAGACGTTCATGAACATGGTCAGCGACGCCGTTGCCGCGATGAAGGCCGGTGAGCTGGATAAAGTGGTCTTGTCGCGCCTGCTGGAGATCGAAACGCGCCAGCCGGTGGATCGCCATGCGCTGATGGCGCGCGTGATCGCCCAGAACCCGCACGGTTTCCACTTCCATGTGCCGCTGGAGCAGGGCGCGCTGTTGGGCGCCAGCCCAGAGCTGCTGCTGCGCCAGGACGGCGGCCGTTTCTATTCCAACCCGCTGGCCGGTTCCGCCCGGCGCGAGGCCGATCCGCAGCGCGATCGCGAAGTGGGGGAGCGGCTGATGGCCTCGGCGAAAGATCGCCACGAGCACCGCATCGTCACCGAAAGCATGCGCGACGTGCTGGCCGGCCGCTGCCGCTACCTGAACGTGCCGCACACCCCTGAATTGCTGACCACCACCACGCTGTGGCATCTCTCCACGCCGATCGACGGCGAGGCGGCGTCTCCGGACGAAAACGCCCTGTCGCTGGCCTGCCTGTTGCACCCGACGCCGGCGCTGTGCGGCATGCCGACGGCCGAGGCGCACGCCCTGATCGGCAAGCTGGAGCCGTTCGATCGCGGCCTGTTCGGCGGCATCGTCGGCTGGTGCGATGACGAAGGCAACGGCGAGTGGGTTGTGACTATCCGCTGCGGCACCGTTGACGGCAACCGGGTGCGGCTGTTCGCCGGCGCCGGCATCGTGGAAGACTCTTCACCCGAATCTGAATGGCATGAAACAGGCACCAAACTCAGCACCATTCTGCGTGCCTTTGGTATGAATCAAGGATAACGACAAGATGAGCATTGCCTTTACCCCCTGGCCGGCGGAGTTCGCCAGCCGCTATCGCGAGCGCGGCTACTGGATTGACAAGCCGCTGACCGAGATCCTCGACCGCCAGGCCAATAACGACGCTCCGGCGATTATCGACGCCCAGGGCAGCCTGACCTACCGCGAGCTGCAGCAGCGCTCCGATCGCCTGGCGGCCGCTTTGCTGCGCCGCGGCGTGAAATCCGGCGACACCGCGCTGGTGCAGCTGGGCAACGTGGCGGAATTTTATATCGTGTTCTTCGCGCTGCTGAAAATTGGCGTGGCGCCGGTCAACGCGCTGTTCAGCCATCAGCGCAGCGAGCTGAACGCCTATGCCGAGCAGATCAAACCGGCGCTGCTGATCGCCGATCGCCGGCACGCGCTGTTTGCCGACGATCAATTCCTGAACGCCTTCCGCGATGCGCATCCTTCGCTGCGTGCCGTGGCGCTGCGCAGCCAGCTCGAGGGCGAGCTGGCGCTGGCCGCCTGGCTGGAAGAAGCGAGCGACGGTTTTGTCGCGCAGCCTTCCGCGGCCGATCGGGTGGCGTTCTTCCAGCTTTCCGGCGGCAGCACCGGCACGCCGAAGCTGATCCCGCGCACCCACAACGATTACTACTACAGCATTCGCCGCAGCGTGGAGATCTGCCGTTTCGACGCGCAGACCCGCTATCTGTGCGCGCTGCCGGTGGCGCACAACTACCCGATGAGTTCGCCGGGCGTGCTGGGCGTGTTTTATGGCGCTGGGCTGGTGGTGTTCGCCGCCGATCCGGACGCCGCGCAGTGCTTCCGCCTGATCGAACAGCATCAAATCAACGTGACGGCGCTGGTGCCGCCGGCGGTCACGCTGTGGCTGCAGGCGATCGAAGAGTGGGGCGGCAATGCCCAGCTCGCCAGCCTGAAACTGCTGCAGGTGGGCGGCGCCAAGCTGGGCGAAACGCTGGCGGCGCGTATTCAGAACGAAATCGGCTGCCAATTGCAGCAGGTGTTTGGCATGGCGGAAGGGCTGGTGAACTACACCCGGCTGGACGACGACGAACGCCACATCCTGACGACGCAAGGGCGGCCGATGTCGCCGGACGACGAAGTGTGGGTAGCGGATGACGACGGCAATCCGTTGCCGGCGGGTGAGATCGGACGGTTGATGACGCGCGGGCCTTACACCTTCCGCGGTTACTACCAGAGCCCGGCGCACAACGCCGACGCCTTCGACGCCGACGGTTTCTACTGCTCCGGCGATCTGATCAGCATTAGCGAAGACGGTTACATCACCGTGCAGGGGCGGCAGAAAGACCAGATCAACCGCGGCGGAGAGAAGATCGCCGCCGAGGAGATCGAGAACCTGCTGCTGCGTCATTCGGACGTGATCAACGCCGCGCTGGTGTCGATGCCGGACGCGCTGATGGGGGAGAAGAGTTGCGCCTATATCATCGCCAACGCGCCGCTGAAGCCGGTGGTGCTGCGTCGCCACCTGCGCGAACAGGGCGTGGCGGACTTCAAACTGCCGGATCGCTTTATTCAGGTGGACAGCCTGCCGCTGACCCCGGTCGGCAAAGTGGACAAAAAACGGCTGCGCGAGCAGCTCGACGCGCAACTACAGACTCAGGCTCAGGGAGATTAATTGATGGCCATTCCAAAACTTAATGATTACGCGCTGCCGACGGCGGACGAACTGCCGCAAAATAAAGTCACCTGGCAGGTAGAACCGCAGCGCGCCGCGCTGCTGATCCACGACATGCAGCAGTATTTCCTCAATTTCTGGGGCGAAGACAGCGCGCTGATTAAACAGGTGGTGGAGAACATCGCCAACCTGCGTCGCTACTGCAAACAGCAGGGCATTCCAGTGTTCTATACCGCGCAGCCGAACCAGCAGAGCGATGAAGATCGCGCGCTGTTGAACGACATGTGGGGGCCGGGCCTGAACAAACACCCCGAGCAGCAGGCGGTGACCGCCGCGCTGGCGCCGGACGAAGACGACACAGTGCTGGTGAAATGGCGCTACAGCGCTTTCCACCGCTCGCCGTTGCAGGAGATCCTGCAGGAGTCCGGCCGCGATCAGCTGATCATCTGCGGCGTGTATGCGCACATCGGCTGCCTGACCACCGCCATCGACGCCTTCATGCGCAACATCCAGCCTTTCATGGTGGCCGACGGCCTGGCGGACTTCTCGCGTGACGAACACCTGATGGCGCTGCGCTACACCGCCGGCCGCTGCGGCCGGGTGGTGACCACCGCGTCTCTGCTGCCGGCGGCCGGCATCGCCAGCATCGACGCGTTGCGTCAGCAAATCCTGCCGCTGCTGGACGAAGACAGCGAAGACATGGGCAACGATGAAAACCTGATCGATTACGGTCTGGATTCGGTGCGCATCATGGAGCTGGCGACCCGCTGGCGCAAAATCCGCGGCGATATCGATTTTATCGCGCTGGCGCGCAACCCGACCATCGACAGCTGGTGGGCGCTGCTTTCCGAAGAGAAAGCCTGATTTTAATAATGAAAAGAGGGCGGCCGCGCGGTCGCCCCGTTGGCTCTATAAGGAGATTTCGATGAATGCTTTGATCACCAAGGGAAAACGGGCGGCATTTCCGCTGATGCTGCTGTCAACGCTGCTGTTCTCCAACACCCTGCAGGCGCAGACCGCGCCGGACGTGCTGCGCAAACCGGTCGGCAAGGGCGCCTATGAAATGGCCTACAGCCCGAGCGAAAATGCGCTCTACCTGGCCACGTCGCAGAGCCGCAAGCTGGATAAGGGCGGCATCGTCTACCGCCTGGATCCGACCACGCTGGACGTGACCCAGATTATTCATAACGACATCAAGCCGTTTGGCGCCGCTATCAACGCCAAGACCGGCACGCTGTTCTTCGGCAACACCGTCAATAACTCGGTGACCGCCATCGACGCCAAGACCGGCGACGTAAAAGGCCGTCTGGTGCTGGACGCGCGCCAGCGCTCCGAGACCGTCAAGCCGCTGGCGCCGCGCGAGCTGGTGGCGGATGCCGACAGCAATACCCTGTATATCACCGGGCTGGGTGAATCCAGCGTGGTGTGGGTGGTGGACGGCAAGGATCTGACCCTGCGCGCCACCGTGGCCGACACCGGCAAATACGGCACCGGCCTGGCGCTGGACGCCGCCGCCAAGCGCCTGTACGTCACCAACGCCGACGGCGAGTTGGTGACCATCGATACCCAGAGCAACAAGGTGCTGTCGCGCAAGAAGCTGGATGAGACTAAAGAGCACTTCTTCCTGAACCTCAGCCTGGATACCGCCACCCACCGCGCCTTTATCACCGATTCCAAGCAGCCGCAGGTGCTGGTGGTGGATACCCGCAACGGCAACATCCTGAGCAAGATCGACGTGCCGGAATCGCTGGCGGTGCTGTTCAACCCGGCGCGCAATGAAGTCTACGTCACCCATCGCCAGGCGGGCGAAGTGAGCGTGATTGACGCCAAGAGCTACAAGGTGCTGAACACCATCAAGACGCCGACCCATCCGAACAGCCTGGCGCTGTCGCCGGATGGCCAGACGCTGTACGTCAGCGTCAAGCAGGCTTCCAGCCGCGAAAAAGAGGCGACCGCGCCGGACGACGTGATCCGCGTAGCGCTGAAGTAATCCCGCGCAGAATCCCCCCCTCGAACAGGCGAAGCGGCGACGCTCCGCCTGTTTTTTTTTGCCGTGCGATCTGCGGTATAAAGTGTGGATTGCCTTATTATCCGAAGGAACGTTGGTTATGCCTGCCTCACGCACACCGCTGTTGTTGTCCGTTATCACCCCGCTGCTGCTGGCCGCGCTGATCCACAGCGGCATCAGCCCTTACGATCGCACCACCTGGTTGCTGGAGGTGGCGCCGGTATTGATTGTTTTGCCGCTGCTGTGGCTGACCCATCGCCGTTATCCACTGACGCCGCTGCTCTATACGCTGATTTTCTTCCACGCGCTGATCCTGATTTTCGGCGGCATGTACAGCTACGCCCGCGTACCGCTGGGGTTTGAGGTGCAGCAGTGGCTGGATCTTGGCCGCAACCCGTACGACAAACTGGGGCATTTCTTCCAGGGGCTGGTGCCGGCGCTGGCGGCGCGCGAGATCCTGCTACGCGGCGGTTATGTGCAGGGCCGCAAAATGCTGGGCTTCGTGGTGTGCTGTATCGCGCTGGCGATCAGCGCGGTGTATGAGCTTATCGAGTGGTGGGCGGCGCTGGCGCTGGGCCAGGGCGCCGATGAGTTTATCGGCACCCAGGGCGACCCGTGGGACACGCAGTCCGACATGTTCTGCGCCTTGCTCGGCGCGATAGCCGGTCAATGGCTGTTTGGTGGCTGGCAGGATCGGCAACTGCGGCGTTTAAAGGCGTAAGCCCGGCGGCGGTTGAGCCTGGTGAAAATGGATATTTCTCGTGCCGCCCGGTATTTGCCGGGCGGCATTTTTAATGTCGACATGATAAAAATCGACAATCATCAGTTAAATGTTTGGCGCCCTGTGAGACAGCACAATGTTATTTCCCATATTTATGTTTATTTAGCTTTTTATGCGCTTTTCTAGGAATTTTCTTAACTCATGCCGTGTGCTACTATTCTCATGTTTAACAAGGGCTAATTATTATTAATTAGTTTTTTGAGCGGGGAACAATGAGATACATAATTAATAATAAGATTAAATATCATGAGGATAGATCAGAGTTGGTGGATCTCAACGCTGAGCTGCCGCCTCAACCGCTCACCGCCACGCTGAACCGCCTGCTGTCCGCGTTGGTCAGAAACAATAATCTGGTGGTCTCCCGCGATACCCTGCTGACGCAAGTATGGGAAGCGCACGGCCAGGTGGCCTCCGGCAATAACCTCAATAACACCATTTCCATCCTGCGCAAGATGTTCGCCGCCATGGGCGAGGACGACATTATCGTCACGTTGCCGCGCCAGGGATTCATGTTTACCGCCGCTTCGTTGAAGACGACGGATAGCCTGGCGGAGAGTTTGCCGGAGATGCCGATCCTGGCGGCTGCAGAAAACCCCTTGCCGACCAGGCCGCTGCGAGTGCAGCGATTTAAGCGCTTCGGGTTGGCCGCGTTGCTGCTGCTGGCGGCGGGGAGCGGGATTTTGGCCTGGCAGGAGACGGGGTATCCCTCGGCCAGTTTGATGACGGTGGGTAAGATCGGGAGCTGTAATGTGCAATTTGTCACTTCCTATCACAATGTCGGCCCCGGCGAGATCGACCTGAACCACCTGAAGAACATGTTGCAAGAGAAGAAAACGGCAACCTGCGGCGAGCCGGCGACGTTGCTTTATTATGACAGCCAGGCCCTGGTGCCAAATGCCAGTGGACGGGTCAGAGCATCTTATTTCTATTATTGTCCGCAAGAGGCCATGACCTCGGGCAAAGTACAATGTGAGAACTACTATGAAAGCAGGGGTCTATAGCTCGGTATGCCGCCACGGTTATGCGATTGCCGCGGCGGTGGCCGTGCTGGTATGCAGCGTTTCTGCTTATTTTTTATTTTTTAAACCGCAAATTCCGGAATGTACGGCGGTTGAACGTTTCGTCAACCAATATGAAGGAAAAATGCTGGAGAGAACGCTGCTGATAAGCGTGGTCCCTGATGGGGTGAGGCATGCCACCATACTGTTTAACGGCAGTGTGTTTTACGATGGCAAGCGTTACATCATTGAACGATCCATGGGGGTAGATTACCGAAAATGGGGGGGGAACTACGAATTTCAGGTGCGGGAAAATATCCGAAAACCGCAGGACACGCTACAAGATGAGGCGCTGAACCGCAGTTTACCCATCGAAGGGCAGACGATTCACCTGCGTATTGAACGCATGGATGCACGCCATTATCTGTTTGTGGATAACCATGCGCCGTATTATGTCTGCGTGACGTCATCATAACAGCAGCCTGCGCCCCCGGTACGACCGAGGGGCAAGGTGGATTCATAACCCAGGTGCTATTTTAAAATGAATTGAGATATCGTTATTTTTTTATGTAATTGTTAATGCACGGGCTATTGCTCGCCCGCGGGCAATAGGTTAACCACTGTTCGTCCTTCTCGGCATCCTCATTGCGAATGTTGTCATAGTAATAGACATCCGCCCGGTATTGGCAGTCGAAGCCGGCTTGCCGTATCTCTCGCTTAATATTTGCCAGCTCGCCGCTGCCTAACCGCATGGTGTAAATTTGGCAATTTTGCTCATTGCCCAACGGATAAACGCTGATGCGCGTGCTGTTTTGGTAAAGCACAATCGCGGCAAACGGCACTAAACAAGCGGCCATGATCATAATTAAGCGCTGTACCGAGCGGCGAAAGTTCGGCGTTCTTGCCGGCGGCGGCGTTGACGCTATTTCGGTTTCGCTATAATCATTATTATTAATCTCACTGGCTTTTATATCCATCTGTTGAATGCTTGCGGCATTAAATTTAAACCCCTGGCGGGGGTAGGTCACAATAATATCTTCTACGCCGAACTGCGCCAATGACTTACGCAGGCCGGAAACGTAATTATTCAGGTTGTTATTGGAGGCTTTGAGCCCATGCTCAACCCAGACATCATTAAGCAACCTCTCTCGCAGCAGCAGCTTATCATTATTTCGAATAAACAACGAAAGCAATCTGCCGGTCGGTTTAAGTAAAGCTATTTTATTGCTGGCATTATCAATATGCGACAGCGTGCCCTCATCCTCATTAAAGAGGATGTCTTCATTTATGATAAAAATCATTTCATTTACCCATCAACTTTCCTGTCGAGGGATTATTCTGAGACCTGATGCGCCTTTTTTCAATCCTCACGTTGTGTGTAAATAGGATTTTTCTCTCTATCCGTATAATTGACATGAAATGTTTATCTGCTTACAAGTTTTTTTAAATAAATATTGATAATTAAATTCTATTTTTTAGTGTTAAAATCTATTTAATTATTATTTTATCGATAATAATCCTGTGTTTTTGTATTTTTACGACATAACATTTCAAAATGAGATCGGAGGGTGTAAATTTGTTCCCACTGATACGGAGCGCAAAAACGCTATGTATTAGCCACGAATACAACGCTCAGGAATAAAGCTGCGGCATTGCATGCGTGACTTACGGATTTAATTTACTCCACTACTTACTAAGGAATGTAAGGGATTTATATGAAACTGAATAAAATTATGCTGGCCGCCGTTATGGCATTGGGTGTTTCTTCTCTGGCGCACGCTGCTGACCAGGGTCACGGTAAAGTGACCTTCAGCGGTTCTATCATTGACGCTCCTTGCTCAATCGCGCCTGAATCTCTGGATCAGACCGTTGAACTGGGTGCAATCTCTAACGTGGCGCTGAAAAACGGCGGTAAATCCACCCCGCGCAACTTCCAGATCAAGCTGGAAAACTGTGAGCTGACCGCCAAGGATCCAGGCAAAAACAACACCGTTGCGCTGACCTTCTCCGGTTCCGCTTCTGAAGCCGACAGCAAACTGTTGGGCATCACCGGTACCGCTAAAGGCGCCGGCATCGCCATCACCGACGGCGCAGGTACCAACATCGAGCTGGGCAAACCTTCTAAAGCGCGTGAGCTGCAAAACGGTGCCAACACCCTGAGCTTCGCCGCTTACCTGCAGGGCAGCTCGGCTTCCACCGCCGTGATCGTCCCGGGTGAGTTCCAGTCTGTAGCCGACTTTACCCTGGCTTACCAGTAAGTCGTTACCTGACGAAATACGTGTGATTATCGGGCATGCGGGGCAACCCGCATGCCATTTTCAAAGCAGCATGATTTCACCAGGGAATGGCAATGAACGAACAAATAAAAAAATAGGGGCTTTTTGCCTATTGCTGGCGCCATTTTTCATTTCCCAACAGGCAATGTCTGCCGTGCAGGGCGAAGGGCGCGTCAATATGCAAGGGGCTATTATTGACACCGCCTGTGCAATAGCAACGGAAAGCCGAGAGCAAATTATCGATATGGATATTATGCCTGTCTCAGATATTGCGCGCGACGGCAGAGGTCGATCGGTGCCATTCAGTATTGAGTTGGTTAATTGCGTGCTCGAACGCGCCGATAAAAACTTACCGGACTGGAAACAGTTTCGCATTACGTTTGACGGCAATAGCGATGGTGAAATGTTTGGCATTAGCGGTAATGCCTCCGGTATTGCGCTGAAAATTACCGATGCCGACGGCAATATTGCCACGCCAGGGAAATCTCTTCCGTCGGTAAATATATTGCCGGGGAATTACCGTCTGAATTACGCCATGACGTTAATCAGTAACCAGCGGCCATTGAAGGCCGGGGACTATTTCTCATCAGTGCGCTTCAAAATGGATTATTACTGAGCCGGCTGATGAGTCAGGGAAATCAATAAATTAAAAGGTCTTGGAAATGATGTTTTTACCTGCCGGGAAACCGTTTCGTTTGCATATTCTCAGCGCCTGCGTGGCGCTGGTGCTGGGCAGCTTGGCGAGCAAAGCCGGCGCGGTGGAAGACATCCAGTTCAATACCGACGTGCTCGACGTGAACGATCGCAAAAACATCGATCTGAGCCAGTTCTCGCGCGGCGGCTACATTATGCCCGGCCAGTACGGCATGGTGGTGCACGTCAATAAAATCGATTTGCCGGAACAGCCGGTGGCGTTTTACGCACCGGACGACGACGCCGGCGGCAGCCGCGCCTGCTTATCGCCAGAATTGGTGGCGCAGCTGGGTATCAGGGATGAGGCGCTGAAAAAGTTAACCTGGTGGCGCGAAGGCGCCTGTCTGGACGAGGCCAGCCTGCCGGGCATGGAGGTGCGGGGTGAGTTGGCTACGTCGGCGCTGTATCTGAGCATCCCCCAGGCTTATCTGGACTACGTTTCGGAGGACTGGGATCCGCCTTCGCGCTGGGACGAAGGTGTCCCCGGCGTGCTGCTTGATTACAACATTAACGCTCAGACCCAGCATCAGCTGCAGGCCGGCACGCGTGGTTACAGCGTCAGCGGCAACGGCACGGCGGGCGCCAACCTGGGGGCCTGGCGGCTGCGCGCCGACTGGCAAGGGAACCTGAACCACCAGACCGGCTCAGGGCAGTCAACCGATAAGCAACTGGACTGGAGCCGCTACTACGCCTACCGGGCGATCCCGGCGCTGCGATCCAAGCTGACGCTGGGCGAGGACTACCTGGATTCCGGGTTGTTCGACAGCTTTCGCTTCGGCGGCGTGAGCCTGCGCTCCGACGACAACATGTTGCCGCCCAACCTGCGCGGTTACGCGCCGGAAGTCAGCGGAGTGGCGAAGAGCAACGCCAAGGTGACCGTGAGCCAGCAGGGGCGGGTGCTGTATGAGACCACCGTCGCCGCCGGGCCGTTTCGTATCCAGGATCTGAACGATGCGGTTTCGGGCGACCTGGATGTGCGGGTGGAGGAACAGGACGGCAGCGTGCAGGAGTTCAAAATGAGCACCGCCAGCATTCCGTACCTGACGCGCCCCGGCTCGCTGCGTTACAAGCTGGCGGCGGGCAAGCCGTCGGATATGGATCACCGCTACCAGGGGCCGATGTTCGGCACCGGCGAGTTCTCCTGGGGGGTGAGCAACGGGTGGTCACTGTTCGGCGGGGCGCTGCTGGGCGGGGATTACAACGCGGCGGCGCTGGGTATCGGCCGCGATTTGATGCTGCTGGGCGCGCTGTCGTTCGACGTCACCCAGTCGCGCGCCAAACTGCCGTATAACGGCGAGACGCTGAGCGGCGGTTCTTACCGCCTCAGCTACTCGAAAAGCTTCGACGAGCTGGACAGCCAGGTGACCTTTGCCGGCTACCGCTTTTCCGAGCAGAACTTTATGAGCATGAGCGAGTACCTGGATGCGCGCCAATACGGGCAGCGGTTCGGCAACAGCAAGGAGATGTACACCATCACCTACAACCAGCAGCTGCGTGATATCGGGTTGAGCGCGTATCTCAACGTTAGCCACCAGACCTACTGGGATCGGCCGGCCAACGATCGCTACAGCCTGACGATGTCGCGCTATTTCGACCTTGGGGATTATAAAAACCTGAGTCTGTCGCTGTCGGCGTACCGCAACCGCTACAACGAGACCAACGACGACGGCATGTATCTGTCGCTGTCGCTGCCGTGGGGCAACGGCGCCACGCTGAGCTACAACGCCACGCTCAACCGTGACGACAGCACCCACCGGGTGGGGTACTACGATCGCATCGACGATCGCAGCAACTACCAGATCAGCGCCGGCGGTTCACGCAGTGGCGCCAACCTGAGCGGCTACTACAACCGCGATGGCGATCTGGCGCGTATGAGCGCCAACGCCAGCTACCAGCAGGACCGGTACAGCGCCATCGGCGGTTCGCTGCAGGGCGGGATGACGTTGACCGCCGAAGGCGGGGCGCTGCACCGCAGCAACATGGCCGGCGGGACCCGGCTGCTGCTGGATACCGAAGGGGTAGCCGGGGTGCCGGTGCGCGGCTACGGCAGCACGATGGCGACCAACCGCTGGGGCAAGGCGGTCGTGGTAGACGTCAACAGCTACTACCGCAACAAGGCCAGCATCGATCTGGACAAGCTGGGCGATAACGCCGAGGCCACTACCTCGGTGGTGCAGGCGACGCTGACCGAAGGCGCCATCGGTTACCGCAAGTTTGCGGTGATCGCCGGGGAGAAGGCGATGGCCGTGATCAAGCTGGCGGACGGCGGCGAGCCGCCGTTCGGCGCCACGGTGCTGAACGCGCGTAAACAAGAGACCGGCATCGTTAACGACGGCGGCAGCGTTTACCTGAGCGGCATCAACGCCGGCGATCGCATGACGGTGCGCTGGAACGGCGCCGAACAGTGCGAAGTGCAGATGCCGACGCCGCTGCCGGCCGAGATGCTGACCGCCAATTTACTGCTGCCGTGCCGGGCATTAAGCGCCGGTACGGGCGGCGACGAACACTGAATTAAGGAGTTTTTATGATGAGCAAACGTAACGCTATCGGCCTGCTGGCCACCACTTCGCTGCTGGCCGGCGCGCTGGCGCCAACCGCGCAGGCGGCCATTGCGCTGGATCGCACCCGGGTGATTTTCGACGGCGGCGTGCAGTCGGTGAGCCTGAGCGTCAGCAACCAGAACAAACAGCTGCCGTACCTGGCGCAGGGCTGGCTGGAAGACGAACAGGGCAACAAGATCCAGAGCCCGCTGACGGTATTGCCGCCGGTGCAGCGCATTGAGCCGGGCAAGCCGAGCCAGGTGAAGATCCAGGCGCTGCCGGCGGCGAAGATGCTGCCGCAGGACCGCGAGACGCTGTACTACTTCAACCTGCGCGAGATCCCGCCGAAGAGCAATAAGCCGAACTCGCTGCAAATCGCGCTGCAGACGCGCATCAAGCTGTTCTACCGCCCGGCGGCGATCGCGCCGGAGCGCAACGCCGCGCCGTGGCAGGAGCAGCTGACGCTGAGCAAGCAGGGTGACAAGTATGTGGTCAACAACCCGACGCCGTACTACGTCACTCTGGTTGACGCCGCCAGCCGCAAGGGCGTTGAAGGCGCCAAAGGGTTTGAACCGCTGATGGTGCCGCCGAAGGGCAGCCTGCCGCTGACGGTGAGCGCAGGCAGCGTGGGGAACAGCCCGGTGCTGACCTATATCAACGATTACGGCGGCCGCCCACAGTTGAGCTTCAGCTGTGCGGGTGCGGTCTGCAAAGTGGTGCCGGAGAAGAAAGCGTCTTAGTGCCGGGCCGCAACGCATCACCGCCAGCGGTAATCAGACAGGCAAAGGGATATGCTGAAGGGGAGAACGGGCTGGTTTTCCATCGCCGTTTTCGATTAACGAAAGGATAATTGAATTTTTATTTATACCAGTGATTACCCTATGTTAAAACGGATGGCTTTTCCTTTTTTTATTTATTTTTATTCCGTTAATGTTTTTTCCGCCGCGTGGGAAATGAAAACGGAATATCGGCCGATAAATGCGACTTACGGCCATTTTGTTGCAAAAATTATTGCCTGGGATACGGAGGACAAAACCCCTAATCCATTATATGGTTGTAATTCTGGTCAGGAATATTGCTATCTTGCATTTGTTAATGGTAACACCCCATTTATGAATAAAGTGTATTTTTCAGGTGTTACAACCAGTAAAACATTGGGTGAACTGGGTAAAAAATTTATCCAGAATGGGTTACTCAATCGGGAGTATCGTAGTAAAGATTATGACTACCCGAATCAACCGCATTGCATTTACTTTGGTTATAACACCCCTACAGGTAATAGCTCATGGGGGGTAATTAGGTTTCCCGGCGGCGAACAGTGCCGGGTGCCGGAGATCGTACCCAACGTGTGTGAGTTACGTGAGCCGCTGGTGGAGTTGGATCATGGCATGCTGCGGGCCGAAGTGATTAACGGCAGTACGGCTGAAGCGCAATTGACGGTGGCCTGCACGTTTAATTTCAAAGTAAGAATTATGAGTTCAGATCGGTCTGGAACGGTTTATTTTAACGATAAAAAACAGTTTCGCAGCGAATTGAAATTAGACGGCGTCAATGTGGGGGATGGCTTGTTGATTACCGCGACGCCGGCCGGAAAAACCTTAACGCTGACATCAACGCTTGCGGGATATGACGGCAGCGTGGGGGAGTTTCAGGGGGCGAAAAGCATCATCATTTCGTTACCGTGATTATTAATGATGCTTTAGGCTTTTTACGAAAATAAGTTAATGATTCGCGGTGTGCAAAAGGGGTGCATGCTTGTAGGGCGTGATATATCGATTGATAGGGAGATAAATAAAGTGAATATCGCATCGAATATAGCCTACATGTTTTTTCTGACAATGATGGCTTGCTTACTGACGAACATGCCGGCTTGGGCCGCCACCACGGTATCGGTCAGGGTGACCGTGCTGGCGCCGCTGCCTTGCGTGATCAACGGCAATCAGCCGATCGAGGTGAATTTCGGCGATGAGGTGATGACGACGCGCGTCAATGGCGAAAATTATCGCACGCCCGTCGACTATTCGGTGACCTGCGACAAACCGGGAAAAAACGGCATGCGGCTGTTGATTGCCGGCACCGGAGCGGGGTTCGACGGCAAGCTGCTCCAGACCAATGTCGGCGGCCTGGGCATTGCGTTTTTAAACAACGGTGCGCGTATTGCGTTGAACAGTTGGCAGAATTTCACCTTTCCCGTTTTGCCGAAGCTGGAGGCGGTGCCCGTGAAGCAGGCGAACGCTACGCTGCCGACGGGGGAGTTTACGGCCTCCGCCACGTTGCGTGTCGATTATCAATGAACCGGGAGACGAACATGAAACAGGGCGTTGCCGTGATGCTGCTGTGTGCTAGTAGCCTGGTCGGCCATTCCGTTCAGGCGGCCGAAGAGGTCGCCATGCACCTGAAAGGGACGCTGCGCGTGCCGCCGCCCTGCCGCATTAACGACGGCGGTGTGATCGAAGTGGATTTTGGCCAGCGCGTCGGTATCAACAAAGTCGATGGCGTCAATTACCGGCAGGCGGTGAATTACCGCATCCAATGTGATTTGCCCGGTGCCCTGCCGTGGGAGCTGACGTTGACCTTTAAGGGCAACGCTGCGTCCTTTGATAACGCCGCGTTGCAAACCGATAACGGCAACCTCGGTATCCGCTTGTACCGGGATGACAAACCGTTCGCCCCGAACAGCAGCATCAAAATCGATCCGGCGAATCCGCCGCGTTTGGAAGCGGTGCCGGTTGCCAAAGCGGGCGTGCCATTGAAAGAAGGCGCGTTCGCCGCCACGGCGACGCTGCAGGCGAATTACCTTTGAGCCCACGCTCGGCGGCCGGGAGAAAGAAGAGGAAAAATGCATGGAGAGGATAAGTAAAACGGCGATGTGGCGAGGCGTTATCGGCGTGGGGTTGCTGATCGGCGCGAGCGGGTGTTGGGCCGCTGCTGACAATATGCATTTCAGCGGCGCATTGGTCGCCGAGCCTTGCACGCTGCGGCCGGGTGATGAGGATATCCGCCTGGATTTCGGTACGGTGATCGATAAGTACCTGTATACCTATGGCCGTACTCCCGGCAAGGCGTTCAGTCTGGTGCTGCAGGATTGTGACATCAGCCTGGGCAACACGGTGAAGGTGACCTTCAGCGGCGCTGAAAGCGGTGCGCTGCCAGGTCTGCTGAAGCCGGATGGCGGCAGCCAGGCGACGGGCATCGCCCTGGGGTTGGAAACGATGGCGGGCGCGCCGCTGGCGCTGAATAAGCCGAGTGAGGGATACGCCATCGGCAAAGGCAGCAACAGTTTACAACTGCAGGTGTACGTTCGGGGCGAACCGGAGGCGATAGCGCAAAAGAGCATCGGTCTGGGGGCGTTTTCGTCTGTCGCGACTTTCGGCCTGGAATATGAGTAAGCGTGTTTAGCGTGACGGCAAACGGCCCTAAGCGCCCATTTTATCAGGAGAGAACTATGACAGGGAAACAGACGGTGCGTGACTGGGCATACCTGCGCGGTGAACTGGGCTATTACGCCTCGTTGGGCGGCCTGGCGCTGATGGCGCCGCTCAGCCTGGCGGCCATGATGTGGCTGCTGCCGGCGGCGCAGGCCGTCGATAACTGGGAAGTGGATGGCGCTAACGGCGTGCTTTATGTCAGGGGGGCATTGACCGAAAGCGCCTGCCGGCTGGAGATGGACAGCCTGCGGCAGGAAGTCTGGCTGGGTGAGGTAGCGACCGGGTCATTGACGCAAACCGGCGATCGCGGCGCGGCGGTAAGCTTTGCGCTGCGGTTGCGCGACTGCCTGCGCAGCCCGGCGGCGAACCGGGATGAACGCACCGGTGCGCTGAGCTGGGCGGCGGATCAGCCGGCGGTGCGGGTGAGCTTCCGTGCACCGGCCGATGCGGACAGCCCGCAGTTGGTGAAAGCGCAGGGCGTGAGCGGTATGGGGCTGCGCCTGCTGGATGCCCAGGGCGAAGACATTCGCTTGGGCAGCCGCGGCAAGCCGCTGTGGCTGACGCCGGGCAGCAACGTGTTGAACTACAGCGTGATGGCGGAACGTACCGGCGCGCCTCTGCGGGCGGGGAGTTTTGATGCCGTGGTGGATTTTAGCTTGAGTTATGACTGATTGGGGGAGGCGTGCGCGTGAAACGGCGATCTTTGCCCGAATCTTGCAGAAGCTATGGCGTGTTGGCATTGACGGTTCTGGCCGAGGTGCTCTGTGTCTCACCAGGATTGGCGTCGACGACCCCAATCTCTATCTCCGGCACGATCACCAGCAAACCGCAGTGTGTGGTGAACAACAATCAAACCCTCCGCGTAGAGTTTGGCGATGATCTTGTGACCACTAAAGTCAATGGCAGCAACTATCTTCGCACGATCGATTATACGCTGGAGTGCAAAAACAACAGCAGAAATACCATGAAGATGAAAGTGGTGGGCGCTGCTGCTGCGTTCAACAGCAGTGCGATTCAAAGTAGCAAAGGCAACCTGGCGATTGCACTGCGGGCCAACGGTGTGCCGCTGATCATTGGCAGTTGGCTTAATTTTACCTACCCGAATAAGCCTGTGTTACAGGCGGTGCCTGTGAAAGGCAGCGGCGCTCTGACCGTCGGTTTTTTTAGCGCGGGAGCGACGCTGATGGTGGATTATCAATGAAGATAAACGTTGGAAAAACGTGGGCCTTGCTGGCTTGTAGCCTGTTTCTGCCCGCATTGCAGGGATGGGCGGCAGACAACGAGGCGGGCCTGTCGTTCAGCGGCACGCTGAACGAACCGCCGTCATGCGTGATCAATAACGGCCAGCGAATCGAGGTGGATTTTGGTCAGAGGGTCGGGATCGGTAAAGTGGATGGGAGGAATTATCTGCAAACCGTCAATTACCGGATCGAGTGTGAGCCGGGTGGCAATGGGCAGGCGCTGGGATTAACAATGGTAGCCACCGCCAGTGGGTTCGATAACGCTGCCGTGCCGACCAACGTTCCCGATCTGGCTGTGCGTCTGTTGTTGGCGGGGAATGCTTTCGTTCTGAATAAACGTGTGGCGATAGATGCTGCCAATCCGCCGACGTTGCAAGCCGTGCCGATCAAACGACAGGGAGCCGGATTAACGCCGCAGGCGTTTAGTGCCCAGGCGACGCTGCTGGCGGATTATCAGTAATACACCGGTTATTTTTAGATAGTTTTGTGCCCGGAGTGAAAATGCCAATGGCTGAAAAGACTGAATTAACGATGCACAAAATGGGTATTAAAAAATGAAAAAGTTATTTCTTGGTCTTTTGGTTTTATTCTTCCACCCAAGCTATGCAGGAATTAATGTTGACTGGCAATTAGATAGCGGAGGGAGTGTATTGCGGTTTACTATTTTGTCCGCAGATTTCTCTGGCGCTCCGAGAGATTGGGATCTTGAATGTGGGGGCATTCTTTCTCGACCGCAATGCAAAATAACAATGTCGCCTGGTGGTTTCGCTGCCCCTGTATATTCATTTGATTTGCCTCAAAAAAATAAGCAAAAAGCGAGTGCGTTGGTTGCTTATTGGGCTTCTAATTTACCGAAAACCGGTGCGATATTAGATTGGGATAAGTGGGTAAAGCAGAACGGTGGTAAATCGCCCTGTATTGTTTTTAATGTTGGCACCAATAATACCGGATGGTTCGCTGATTCTTGCTCTGGTAGCGTTACTGAGCCACCCACCATTGATCCGCCAAAACCGCCGGTATCATGCTCTATGAGCGGCAATATTGATTTGCGCCACGGTTCTCTCGCCGATAGCGAAGTAACCGGCAATCGTGCCGAGAGCACGGCCTACGTTTATTGCTCCGGGGCCGCCAAAGTGAAGGTGCGTGCGCTAGCCTCCGTCGGCAGCGACAGCTACACCGTCAATTTGCGCGCTGACGGCAGCCTGAAATCGATGTTGAGCGTCAATGGGGTTGTGGGTAACGCCGGGGTGACGCTGGATGTACCGGGGGGAGGATGGAAAGCGGCGACCTTCTCCTCTTTACTGATAGCCGCAGGAACGCCGGCCCCAGGGGATTTCTCCGGTTCGGCGGTGGCGGTCGTCGATGTTCTCTAAAAGTAAGGCAATAACGCAGAAAAAAACGGTATTTAATGCCGTGGATTAAATAATCCAATGGTGGAAAGTCTATTCCTTAATGAGGTTGCTAAATGAAAGATGTGCTCCCTGCTTGGCCACTATTTTAAATAGCCTTCTCTGAAAAAGGAGGGGCATGAGAAACCATCCAATATCATCGTCGATGACGAGCACCGTTATTCCGCTGCCGGGTTGCGGTTAAGCGTTGCGGAATATGTGCAGCGGTATAATAAAGTCGCGTACTTCCTGCCACCGGGCCGCGATGTGTTGAACGACAGCGTTATGGCGGAGTGCACCGACGCGCTTTTGCGGGGCAGGAGGGGTTAGCCTCAGTAATGACCGACGAAGGCGACTCCACGACGGTGCCCCGAAATGTAAATGTGAAAATCGCCAGTTCGATAACGGGAAGAAAAGATGAAAAAAATACTCTTTTTATGGTTGTTGTTGCACGTGCCGCAGGCGGCTGCCAGTTGGGTGATGGATGCGCAATACTCGCCGTCTCAAAATAGGTTTATCGTGAAAGTAATTCGATGGGATGAGTACGATTCTGCACGTAATCCATTAAAAAATTGCAGGTTTACCAGTGCCTGTAAACTGTCTTATACGTACTCCAACCGATCAAATGCTATCGCTAATTTTGTCGAAATAGATATGCCTGAGGCATCAGATCTAAATACAATGGGAGAATTGGCCCAGCTATTTGCACGGAAAGGTTATATCAATCGGGAGTTCAAATCGCAATTCGGCCTATATGCAGAGCCTTGTCTGGGGTTAGCTTATCCGGTATATAGTGGTGGCGGGTCGAATGCTTATATTCCTTTGCCAGGCGGCGAGTTTGAATGCTTTGCACCACAAATAGATCCAACCTATTGCAGCATTGCCGATGCTTATATTGAGCTGAATCACGGCACGATAAACACTAACTCAGTTAATGGGCGTGTTGCAGCGAAGCAATTTCGCGTTGCCTGCAATAATGCATTTAGCTTGGCTATCATCGCTGTGGATAAAAATGGTTCCGTCTCTCTTGGTGGTGGCATTATCAGTCATCTTAAAATAAATGGTGTCGATATTGGTTCTGGTTATCTCGACCGGATTGGCCCTGAAGGGAAAACCCTCACGCTGACGTCAACATTAAGCGGATACAGAGGCGGTACCGGCGATTTTCAGGGGTATAAGGTCATTATGCTGACTCTTCCCTGATTTATAAGCTTAGGCTTATAAAAATAAGTTAAAAATGCATTGAAACAACGGGTGAAAATGACGGGTGCAATGACGCGGTCAATCGTGTTTCTATTAAATTTTTGATCTAAATAGAATGATGGATAAATTAGGAGGGGATAATGAAACCACTCAATATCGTCATCGATGACGAGAACCGCTATTTCGCCGCCGGCTTGCGGTTAAGCATTGTGAAATATGCACAGCAGCATAATAACGTTGCGCACTTCCTGCCGCCGGGCAGCGATGAACGGCCTGACATCGTGCTGGCCTCCCCGGCCCGGCGCACCCGGCGTTGGGCCGCCTATTCCGGAGCGCATGTCGTCACCATTAAGGAAAAGCAGACCGTTGCTTCCGGGCGCGCGAGCCGGGTGCTGTACCGCACCGACGATCAACAGTGCCTGTTTACGCTGCTGTCTGAGACGTTGGCTAATCCGAAGCCGG
Organism: Serratia sp. ME47; assembly: GCF_903970925.1. Lineage (NCBI taxonomy): Bacteria > Pseudomonadati > Pseudomonadota > Gammaproteobacteria > Enterobacterales > Yersiniaceae > Serratia > Serratia sp. ME47. The sequence goes on from NZ_CAJCKE010000031.1 coordinate 49,931, forward strand.
TATGTCGATTTCCCACTAAGCTGTTGACTCCCCGTGAGCGGCAGGTTATCGGCTATTTGCGGCGCGGGTTGGATCAATCGCAAACCGCCAGGGTGATGGGGGTGAGTGTTAAAACGGTGCACAGCCATAAACGTTCGGTGATGGGCAAACTGATGCTAAATCGCAGCCATGATTTTATTTATTGGTTGTTATCACCGGAGGCAGAGTATTCCTAACCGTGATGGGGGATAATTTAAATTATTCTCATCTGATATCTTCATAACGCTAAAAAATCATGAGTTGTGATTAAAATTCCCCAAGGGAATGTTAAGTGTTTTTTTATTCAATTGCTAAATAACACAAAGGGACAGTTATGAAAACGACAGCGGCTTTACTTATTGGCGCTGGCATCATGATGATGTCTTATGCGCACGCCGGTTTTAACGGCAATCAGAATGTGCAGGGGAATCATGGCAACGCCAGCGGAGCCGGCAATAGCGATTTTGGTCAATGCATCAATGGCCAGGGGAAAAATGGCGGGCAATGTGCAGGTAACACCAATACAGGCGCCAAGCCTAAAGAGAAAGATAAAGGCGAAGTCATGAATGCGATCTGTGAATCACCGTTTATGAAGAAGTACTTGCCGCTATGTCAGTAATATTGATTTTAAAATGACAAGCAGGGTTATCCTCCCTGCTTTTTTTGTGACTATTGATTAAATAGCCTGTTGTTCCGACTCAAAGCATCAGTTCGGTGAATTATTATCGTTGGCAGTGATGGTAGCTGTGCGTAATTTACGTTGGGTATTATCTACACCAAGGGAAAGGTGAAGTGGATTTGTTTTATTTTGCGATATTCTTGTTCTGTTTAAGCATCTATTCATTCTACAAACATGCGCAGCGGATGAAGAAAAGGCAGTTGTCTATCCAAGACTACGGCCATTCTTCCTGGTGGTTGGCATTACTACGTCATCATTGACGCTGCTGCACATTGTATGAGGTAGCGTTTTTTACCAGAGAGTGAGTATCCGCCTCAACGAAATTGGGCATTACTCGCCTGGCGAGGCCACTTTCACGCCTAATGCCGAGAATGCGGCAATTCGCTTACCCTTGGAGCCAACGTTTTTGGGGGGATGCAAGCAGAGAAGGGAGCATTCGTCCTGTGTCGCTGGCCCGCAGGGTGAGGCCGTTGGCCGAATAATCGAACGCAGTTCGATGGAGAGTCCGTACCCCAGAAAGCGAAAAACCCGCCATAGGCGGGTTCTTCTAAATAGGGCGACCGGACTCGGACAACCGGCGCTGGCGCCG